>NC_008340.1:1637972-1965566 GCF_000014785.1 Alkalilimnicola ehrlichii MLHE-1 | reverse complement strand
CGTGGACTGCGCGGCCATCATCCGCCGGGCCACCCCTGCGGTCTGAGCCGGCCCCGCCCGGTCTCAGCCCCCGGGGGCCGGCAGCTGTTGCCATACTTACGCAATGCAGTGGCTGGCAAACGATTGCGGGAGGAGGGGCCATGACAGTGTGCGACGGTTTTGCCGGGGCGGTGGGCAACACCCCACTGATACGCCTCAAGCGGCTTTCCGAGGAGACCGGCTGCGAGATCCTGGGCAAGGCCGAGTTCATGAACCCGGGCGGGTCGGTGAAGGACCGCGCCGCGCTCTACATCCTCCTGGATGCCGAACGGCGCGGCCTGCTGCGCCCCGGTGGCACGGTGGTGGAGGGGACCGCGGGCAATACCGGGATCGGCTTGGCCCACCTGTGCAACGCCCGCGGCTATCGCTGTGTGATCGTCATTCCCGAAACCCAGACCCAGGAGAAGATCGACCTCCTGCGCACCCTGGGCGCGGCGGTGCACACCGTACCGGCCCGGCCCTACAAGGACCCGAACAACTACCAGAAGGTGGCCGGCCGCATGGCCGAGGAGATGGACAACGCGATCTGGGCCAACCAGTTCGACAACACCGCCAACCGCCAGGCCCACTACGAGACCACCGGGCCCGAGATCTGGTCGCAGACCGGAGGGCGGCTGGACGGTTTCGTTGCGGCCACCGGCACCGGCGGCACCCTGGCCGGCGTAGCCCGCTACCTCAAGGCGCAGTCGCCGGATGTGCGCTGCGTACTGGCCGACCCGCACGGCAGCGCGCTCTACGGCTACGTCAAGACCGGTACGCCGGAGGTGACCGGCAGCGGCTCCATCACCGAGGGCATCGGCAGCACGCGGGTCACCGCCAATCTGGAGGGGACGCCCATCGACGACGCCTACAGCATCCCCGACCAGGAGGCCGTGGATCGGGTCTATCAGGCGCTCTACCAGGAGGGGCTGTTCCTGGGCAGCTCCTCCGGCATCAACCTGGCTGCCGCTGTGCGCCTGGCCCGCGAGCTGGGGCCGGGGCACACCATCGCCACCATCCTCTGCGACGGGGGCGCGCGCTACTACTCGCGGCTGTTCAACCCGGAATGGTTGCGCGAGAAGGGGCTGACCCCGGAGACTAACCGGGAAACAGGCAGGGATGACCCGGAGGCCCCTTGACCACCCAGGCAGAGATTACGGCGTTCCTGGCCGCTGAGTTCCCCCAGACACCCTGCACGGTGGAGGCAGTGGGGCAGGGTAAGGCGACCGTGCGCCATCCCATCGGCGAGAACGAGCTGCGTCCCGGCGGCACCGTCTCCGGCCCGGTGATGATGGCGGTGGCCGACGTGGCCCTCTACGTGGCCCTGCTCGGCGTCATCGGCATCGTGCCGCTGGCGGTGACCACCAGTCTGAACATCAACTTCCTGCGCAAGCCCGCCGCCGACCGGGACATCGTTGCCCGCTGCGAACTGCTCAAGGTGGGGCGGTCGCTGGCGGTGGGGGAGGTGGCGCTTTTCTCGGACGGTGACGACCACCCGGTCGCCCACGCCGTGGGGACCTATGCCATCCCCGCGGAGCGCTCTGGCGCCTGAGGCCATGGCGGCGTCCGGACGTCCCGAGCCGCAACGCCGCCCCGGGGCGGCGCCCGGTCCGGCGCTCCGGGTGGGCCAGGCCGAGGCGCGGCTGCTCAATGGTGTGCTGGGTGACCCGCTGCTGCACCTGCGGCTGCACCACCAGCGCCGCAGCCTGTTGTTCGACCTGGGAGAGGGCAGCCGGCTCTCGGCCCGCATCGCCCACCAGGTGAGCGATGTCTTCATCAGCCACGCCCACATGGATCACATTTGCGGTCTACTCTGGCTGTTGCGCTCGCGAATCGGCCCATTCCCGGCCTGCCGGCTGTACGGCCCCCCGGGGCTGGCCGGGCATGTGCAGGGCATGGTCAATGCGGTGCTCTGGGACCGGGTGGGTGAGCGCGCGCCGGGTTTCGAAGTCCTGGAGCTGCATGAGGGGGACCGACTCCTCCGCGCCGGGGTCAGGGCGGGGCGGAGGGCGCCGATGCCGTTGGCGCCCCGTCGGGCACCGGACGGCTACCTGCTTGCGGAGCCCCAATTCCGGGTTCGGGGAAGGGCCTTGGATCACGGCACGCCGGTGCTCGCCTTTGCCTACGAGCCACCGCGGCAGCTCAATGTGCGCAAGGAGCGGCTGGCGGCCCGCGGCTGGCCGCCCGGCCCCTGGCTGGGGGAGCTGCGCCGTCGGGTGCTGGCGGGGGATCGGGACGGCGATCTGGCGCTGCCCGACGGCCGCCGTTGGCCGGTTGAACGGTTGGCAGCGGAGCTGTTGCTGGAACGCCCCGGGCAACGCCTGGTCTACGCCACCGATCTGGCCGATACGCCGACCAACCGCCAGGCGCTGGTGTCGCTGGCCAGGGGGGGCGCATACGCTCTTCTGCGAGGCGCCCTTTCTCCGGGGCGAGGCCGCTCAGGCCGCCCGCACCGGCCACCTGACCGCCGGCGCCTGCGGTCGGATCGCCGCCGCGGCCGGGGTGCAGCGGTTGGTGCCCTTTCACTTTTCCCGCCGCCACAGCCGCGACCCCAGGGCCCTGATCGCGGAGGTACGCGAGGCCTATGGCGGCGAGGTGGTGGTGCCTGGCCTGCCCCACCTATACTGAACGGCGTGGCCCGGAGGTGACCGGCGGATCGAACGCGATGTGGTGGCGGAGGTGGCCAGCTACGGGCGGCAGCTGGGGCTGCTCACCGAGGCGCTGCTGGCCGTCGCCGGGGACAGTGAGGCACCGGCGGTGCAGCGGCTGCGCGAAACCCACGCCGCAGTGGAGGCGGTGAAGGGGCGGCATCGCGACGGTGCGCTGCGAGCGGCCGAGTCGGCCCTGGAGCGCTTGCGCCGCGACGATCCGGCCGCCTTTCAGGCGTTGATTGAGCGACTCACGCCACCGTCAGCCAGCGACCGCCGTTGAAGACCTCGTGGGGTCGGAAGTCGGCCTTATACCGCATCTGGTCGCAGCCCTTGATCCAGTAGCCCAGGTAGACGTAATCCAGCCCCAGGCGGCGCGCCTCGTTGATCTGCCAGAGGATAGCCAGGGTGCCCAGGCTGCGCTCCGGCAGGTCGGGCCGGTAAAAGGTGTAGACGGCAGAGAGCCCGTCGGCGACCAGGTCGGTGGCCGCCACCCCCAGTAGGGTGTCGTTTTCGTCGCGGAACTCGTAAAACAGGGTCTCGCACCAGTCCGTGCGCAAAAACTCCAGGTAGTCGCCGATGGCGGGGTCGCTCATTTCGCTGCCCGGATGGCGCGCCTGGAGGTAGTCGCAGTAGAGCTGGTAGTGCTCTTCCCGGTAGGTTGATGGCAGGGGCTCGACGGTGGCTCCGGCGTTGGCCTTCAGGCAACGCCGGTGGCGCCGGCGGGAGCGGAAACGGTGCACCGGTATACGCAGTGACTGGCAGGCGTGGCAGGCGTCACAGCCAGGCCGGTAGATATAGCGCCCACTGCGCCGGTAGCCCTGACGGATCAGGTTGCTGTACAGCCCCGGCGAGAGGCTGGCGTCCGGGTCCACAAACCAGGTACAGGCGGTTTCCCCGTCCAGGTAGGGACAGTCGTGCTCGCCGGTGGCGTAGACGGGGAGGCGGCGAATCAGGTCGTTACGACCCATACAGCACCTCCGGTGCGGTGGTCCGCGTTTGGTGTTGTCGATGGATGGCCACCGGGTCCAGGTCCCGGTCGAAGCGCCAGGGCCCGCGCCGGTGGGGCAGGACCAGGGCCTGCTGAAGCTGGGCGAGAAAGCGGCTGCGGCTGACATCCACGGCGCCCATGCGGCGCAGGTGGGGGGAGCTGACCTGGCAGTCGAACAGGGCGAAGCCCCAGCGGTGGAGCTGCGCGCTGAGCCAGGCCATGCAGGCCTTGGAGGCGTCGCTGCGCCGGCTGAACATGCTCTCACCGAAGAAGGCCCCGCTCAGGGCCACGCCGTACAGACCGCCCACCAGCTCGCCGTCCCGGTCCCAGCACTCCACCGAATGGGCGATGCCCAGTTCGAACAGCGCCTCGTAGGCGTGCATCATCTCGGGCACGATCCAGGTGCCGGCCTGGTCCTCCCGCGGGGCCGCGCAGGCACTGATGACGCCGGTGAAGTCGGTGTCCAGGCTCATGCGGAACGCGCCGGTGCGCAGCCGCCGTGCCAGTCGGCGGCTGACGTGCAACCAGCCCGGGCGGAAGATGCAGCGCGGGTCGGGGCTCCACCAGAGGATGGGTTGACCGGGCCCGTACCAGGGGAAGATGCCCCGCCGGTAGGCCTGCTCCAGGCGCACCGGCGACAGGTCGCCCCCCACCGCGAGCAGCCCGTTGGGTTCGTCCATCGCCTGCTCGGCGGGAGGAAAGGGACTGCGCGGGTTGTGTTCATCCAGCCAGTAGAGTCGGTACATGGGGCTCAGCCGGATCGCGCCAGGATGGACTAATCATACCATCCGCAAGCCGGCCTTGTCCGGCCGCCGGAGAAAGCGGGCGACCGCTGTCCGGCTCTTGGATGACAACCTGAGATTATGGCTGTATCCTTCTGACTGAATTGACAGTTCTTTCGGAACTGAGCGCCATTTCCTTCACGCCGGCTGTCCGGCCCAGCAGTGACGACGCGAATGACCGTGGCCCGATCACAGACCCAGAAGCCCGTCCGCTCCGCCCTGGGGCACCACGTCAGCCGGCGGCTGCGCGAGGCGCTGCTGTTGGTGCTGGCGGCGGTGGCGGTGTTCATGATGCTGGCGCTGGTCACCTATCACCCGCAGGATCCGGGCTGGAGTTTTAGCGCCCAGACCGACCAGGTCCACAACGCCGGTGGCGTGGTGGGCGCCTGGTTTGCCGATTTCACCCTCTATCTGTTCGGGTACCTGGCCTACCTCTTCCCGCTCACCATGGCCTATGCGGCCTGGCTCGCCTTCCGCTGGCGGCGTGAGGGGGGCGGTGTCGACGGTGGCATCGTGGCGGTGCGGGGCGTGGGCTTTGTGGTCACCCTCGCCTCCGGCACCGGGCTGGCGGCGCTGCATTTCAGCGCCATTCCGGAGACGGTGCCCCTCTCCGCGGGCGGGGTTCTGGGCGAATTGGTCGGGCACGGGCTCGGTGGTCTGTTGAATTTCGAAGGCGCCACGCTCTTCGCCCTGGCGCTGTTCCTGGGGGGGATTACCCTGACCACCGGCCTGTCCTGGGTGGGCCTGATGGACCGCCTGGGCCGCCTGGCCTTTCGCACCACCGGCTGGTGCCGCCGGCAGGCGGGCCGGCTGAGTGAGGGCCTGGCCGCCGCGCGCGCCCGCCGGGCGGAGCGGGCACGGGCCGCGCGTGAGGCGCGGGCGCGCCAGCCCGAGGTGCGCACGCCTTCGCCCCCGCGCGGGAAACCGAAACCGCCGCGGGTCACTAAGGCCGAGCCGGTGGTGCCCAAGGCCCCGGCACCCGGGCGCAAGCCGGCCGCCGGCCAGCAGATCGAACTCTTCCACGACAAGCCCGCCCCCGGGGCTGCGCCACCGGTGAACCTGCTGGATTCGCCGCCGGAGCAGCAGGGGGGCTACTCCGAGGACACTCTGGAGGACATGTCGCGGCTGGTGGAGACCAAGCTGGCCGACTTCGGTATCGAGGTGGCGGTGACGGCGGTGCAGCCGGGCCCGGTGATCACCCGCTTCGAACTCAAGCCGGCCAAGGGCGTCAAGGCCAGCCAGATCACCAACCTGTCCCGCGACCTGGCCCGGTCCCTGGCGGTGATCTCGGTGCGGGTGATTGAGGTGATCCCGGGCAAGTCGGTGATGGGGCTGGAGATCCCCAACGAGCAGCGGCAGCTCATCGCCTTTTCCGAGATCATCCGCTCGCCGGAGTATGAGAAGGCGCAGGCGCCGCTCACCATGGCCCTGGGTCAGGACATCGGCGGCCATCCGGTGGTGGCCGATCTGGCCAAGATGCCCCACCTGCTGGTGGCCGGGACCACCGGTTCGGGCAAGTCGGTGGGGGTCAACGCCATGATCCTCAGCCTGCTCTACCGGAACAGCCCGGAGCGGGTGCGGCTGATCATGATCGACCCCAAGATGCTGGAGCTGTCGGTTTACGACGATATCCCGCATCTGCTCTCGCCGGTGGTCACCGATATGAAGGAGGCGGCCAACGCCCTGCGCTGGTGCGTGGCCGAGATGGAACGCCGCTACAAGCTGATGGCCTCGGTGGGGGTGCGCAACCTGGCCGGTTATAACAAGAAGGTGCGCCAGGCCCGGGAGCAGGGCGAGCCGCTGCGCGACCCGCTTTGGAAGCCCGATGAGCAGATGGACTACCAAGTGCAGCCCGAGGCACCGGAACTGGAGCCGCTACCGTTCATTGTGGTGGTGGTGGACGAGTTCGCCGATATGATGATGATCGTCGGCAAGAAGGTGGAGGAGCTGATCGCGCGGCTGGCGCAGAAGGCCCGGGCGGCCGGCATCCATCTCATTCTCGCCACCCAGCGGCCCTCGGTGGACGTGATCACCGGGCTGATCAAGGCCAACATCCCCACCCGCATCGCCTTTCAGGTCTCGTCCCGGGTGGACTCGCGTACCATTCTCGATCAGCAGGGCGCCGAGGCGCTCCTGGGGCACGGCGATATGCTCTACCTCGCCCCCGGTTCCGGGCTGCCCAACCGGGTGCATGGGGCCTTTGTCTCCGACCAGGAGGTGCACCGGGTGGCGGACTTTATCCGCCAGACCGGGGAACCCGACTACGTCGACGAGGTCCTTCAGGATACCACCGACACCGCGCCCATCCCCGGTATCCCCGGTGAGGGCGGTGGCGATGGCGAGCAGGATCCGCTGTACGATCAGGCCGTGGCGGTGGTCACCGAGACCCGCCGGGCGTCTATCTCCGGCGTGCAGCGGCGCCTGAAAATCGGATACAACCGCGCCGCCCGCATCGTCGAGGAGATGGAGGCGGCGGGGGTGGTCAGCGCGCTGCAGCCCAATGGCGGTCGCGAGGTGCTGGCACCGCCGCCGCCCAAGGATTGACCCGGGCGGGTGCGGCTCGAGGAGACCCGGAGTCTATGAAGATCAAGCTGGCGTTTGCCGTGCTCCTGGCCCTGTGCCTGAGCCTCTCCGTCATGCCGGTGCTGGCCGAGCAGGCGGCCACCCGGGCCGATCTCGCCCGGTACTACGATGACGTCACGAGCCTGCAGGGGCGCTTCACCCAGCAGACGCACGACGAGTCCGGGCGGATCCTGGAGGAGTCCAGCGGTGAGTTCTGGATCGAGAGGCCGGATCGCTTCCGCTGGAACTATGCGGAGCCGTGGCCGCAGGAGATCGTCTCCGACGGTGAAAGGCTCTGGGTCTATGACCAGGACCTCGACCAGGTGACGGTGCGCTCGTTGGCCGACAGTCTCGGCCGCGGCCCGGCGACCCTGCTGGGCGGCACCCTGGGCGAGCTGGAGGAGGCCTTCGAGCTGACCTTCCCCGAGCCGGGTCGGGTGGCCCTGCAACCCCGCGAGGCCACCCTGGACTACGAGCATGTGCTGCTGCGGCTGGAGGACGGGGTGCCTGTGGAGCTGGAGTTGGAGGACGGCCTGGGCCAGATCACCGTGCTCAGGCTGGAGGCGCTGGAACGCGATGTCGAGATCGATCCCGGCCGGTTCGAATTCCAGCCACCGGAGGGCGCAGACGTGATAGAGGCCGGAGGAGGGCGGACGCTTTGAGCCACCAGGAGGGGTTGCCCGGGTTGGATCCGGAGCCAGCCGGCGCGGGCCCCGGGGCCGACGCGCCGGAGCGCGAGGGTGCCGATCTGGCCGCCCGGCCGTTGGCCGATCGCATGCGGCCGCGCACCCTGGATGAGTTCATCGGTCAGGACCACATCCTGGGCGAGGGGCGATCGCTGCGCGAGGGCATCCGCGCCGGGCGGCCCCACAGCATGATCCTCTGGGGGCCGCCCGGCACTGGCAAGACCACCCTGGCGCGGCTGGTGGCGGAGGCGGCCGAGGCACGTTTTCTCACCCTCTCGGCGGTCATGGCCGGGGTCAAGGACATCCGCGCGGCCATGGAGGAGGCCACCCGGGTGCGGGCCGCGGGGGGGCGCACCCTGCTGTTCGTGGACGAGGTGCACCGGTTCAACAAGGCGCAGCAGGACGCCTTTCTGCCCTGGGTGGAGGACGGCACGGTCATCTTCATCGGTGCCACCACCGAAAACCCCTCCTTCGAGCTCAACAACGCCCTGCTGTCGCGGGCCCGGGTCTACGTGCTCCGGGCCCTGGACGAGGTCGCCATCGAGGGCATCGTCCGCCAGGCCCTGGCGGAGCCGGAGCGCGGTTATGGCGGTCGGGTGCGGCTTACCGACGACGCCCTGCGGCTGGTGGTGCGGGCCGCCGACGGCGACGCCCGCCGGGCGCTGACCACCCTGGAGATCGCCGCCGACCTAGCGGAGTCGGACACCGTGGACGAGGCGGCCATCCGGGAGGCGGTGGCCGGTGGCACCCGACGCTTCGACAAGGGCGGCGATGCCTTCTACGAGCAGATCTCCGCCCTGCACAAGTCGGTACGCGGCTCTGACCCCGACGCCACGCTCTACTGGTTCTGCCGCATGCTCGATGGTGGTTGCGACCCGCTCTACATCGGTCGGCGGGTGATCCGCATGGCCTCGGAGGACATCGGCAACGCCGACCCGCGCGCCCTGCAGATGGCCCTGGATGGCGTCGAGGCCTACGAGCGCCTCGGCAGCCCGGAGGGCGAACTGGCCCTGGCCCAGGCGGTGGTCTACATGGCCAGCGTGCCCAAGAGCAACGCGGTGTATGCGGCCTTTAACGCGGCCATGCGCGACGCGCGCGAGCAGGGCAGCCAGGAGATCCCGGTGCACCTGCGCAATGCCCCCACGCGATTGATGAAGGAGCTGGGCTACGGCCGCGCCTACCGCTACGCCCACGACGAGCCGGATGCCTACGCCGCCGGTGAGAACTACTTCCCCGAGGCCATGGGCGTGCGCCGCTACTACCGGCCGCCGGAGCGCGGGCTGGAGGCGCGTATCGCCGAGCGCCTGGAACGCCTGCATGAAATGGACCGCGACGCCGGCCTGAAACGGCCGGACTGACGGGAGGCGTCAACCATGGCCGTTCTTCGGGCCCCCCTGACCCTGATCGCCCCCCTGGTCGTAGCCCTGGCCGGCTGTGCCGCCGCCCAGGGCGGTGGCGGGGATGACATGCCTGCCACTGGGCAGGATCAGGCCTACCAGTGCGGTGAGACCCGGGTGCGCGCCGAGTTCGAGGCGGACGGCGTGATTCTGCACATCGGCATGGGCACCCTCGGCCTGGCGGCGGAAGAGGCCGCATCCGGCGCCCGTTACCGGAACCGCCACGGCGACGAGTTCCACGTCAAAGGCATGGACGAGGCCCGGTTCACGCTCGACGGGGACGAGCCGCTGCGCTGCCGGGCCACTGACCACCTGCCCCCGTGGCGGGCCGCGGAGCTTCGCGGGGCCGGCTTCTGGGCCGTGGGCCAGGAGCCGGGCTGGATGGCCGAAGTGAACAACAACCAGACGCCGGCACTCACGCTTACCCTGGACTACGGGGAGCGGGAACTGGCCTTCGACCGGATCAGCCCCTTCATCACCCCGGACGGTGGCACGGCATTCCGGGTTGAGTCCGATGACCACCGGGTGGAACTGCACATCCAGCGCGCCACCTGTCGCGACAGCATGAGCGGCGAGCGCTTCAATGCCACCGTGGAACTGCGCGTGGACACCAGAACCTATCCGGGGTGTGGGCGTTTCCTGCGTCAGTGACCCGTGTGCCCCAATCGCGAATCACCGGGAGGCATCGCGGGTTCCCGCCGTAAGCGGTGAAGGGTGGGATAGTTGAGGCGCTGCTTACCTCGCCGGGGCGCTATACCGGGGCAATATGACCAGTATTATGGTGCGGTGCACCATTATCGCGCACGGCGCGATGGTGCGCTCAGGGTGGAGGTATGTAACAACCGGAAAATAGAGATAAATATGGATATAGTGCATCCTTTCTGATTGGCCTGGAATTTGCACATGCTGACTGAGATCAGGCCCTGGCGGCAGATCCGTCGGGTGATTTTCTCAGGCTACGAACGACAAGGGGCACTATGGCGAATACCAGCGCCACTCAGGAGGTCGCCGACTATCTGCTGGCCTCCAAACGTTGTGAAATCCTGGGCCTGGATCATCTGCTACACATGGGCCGCCTGGTGGCCGCGGTCAGTGACTTGGTGCATGCGCTCCAGCAGGAGCGGGGCCTGTCCAACCTCCATGTGGCGTCCCGTGGCGAGCGGGCCGGTGAACGGTTGGCGCGGCGGGTAGAGGAAACCCGAGACAGGGAGCAAGCGTTTCGTGAGCGGCTCGCCGAGCTGGACACGCAACGGCTCTGCAGCCCGGGGTTCGTTCGCCTGTTCGCCCGGATCGCTTATGCCCTTCACGGGCTCGATGAACTGCGCGCCGTGCGCCGTGAAATCCGGGGTCTGAAACTGTCCCCGGAGGCCATCATCGAGGGCTACAGTGAACTGGTGCGCGGTCTGCTCGCTGTGGTCTTCGAGGCGGCTGATGCGGCCGCCGATCCGGATATCTCGCGCGTACTGGTGGCCATGTTTCATCTCATGCAGGGTAAGGAGTTGGCCGGGCAGGAGCGCGCTGTGGGCGCTGCTGGCTTCGCCCGTGGCGGGTTCGACGAGCCCCTTTCCGGACGGCTACAACAATTGATAGACCACCAGGAGCGCTGCTTTCAGATCTTTATGGAGTTCGCCGATTCGCGCTCTCTGGATGCGTGGCGGGGGGCGATCAGTCGCGAGGCCATGACCACGCTGGAGCGGTTCCGGCGCATCGCCTTCGCCTCCGTGCAGGAAGGGCAGGCCGAGCAATCGCTCTGCGATGACTGGTTCGAACTGACAACTGCCCGGATCAATGCGATCAAGGAGGTGGAGGACCGTCTGGAGGTAGCCCTGACTGAGCTCTGCGCACGAAAACTCGAGGACGCCCGGGCGGATTTGGACAAGCACCGGATCGAGCTGGACACCCTGGTTGAACAGCCGGGGCCGGGGTCTTTCGCCATCTTTTATGACCCGCCCGCCGATGCACCTCCGGTGGAAGAAACCTACGACGCCGGCTGCGCCAGCCCCCGTTTGGGCCGCTCGCTGATCGATCTGGTGCAGTCCCAGTCGCTCCGCCTGCACGAGATGGGCGAGCAGTTGCGGGAGGCCCAGGCTGCGTTGGAGGAGCGCAAGTCCATTGAGAAGGCCAAGGGTCTGATTATGACCCACCGGGACATGACTGAGGATGAGGCTTACCGGTTCATGCGTAAGCTGGCTATGACTCAGAACAAGAAGTTGGTCGATGTGGCCCGGGCGACCATTGATCTGGCGGATATGTTCAAGGGGGTGGGACGGTAAGTCCCGCACGGTGGCGCCCCGGCATGGGGTCCGGAGCGCTAGGCGGGGCCGAGGTGCTTGGCCAGTGCCTGTACCAGGGGTTTCATGAACCATCGGTGTTCCGGCATCAGGTCCACTGGCAGTGCCCGCTCCCTCAGGGCTCGGGCCACGACCGGCCCGATGGCAGCCACAGTGCATTGCCGGAGGCCATCGCGCAGGAGCTCTTCCAGGTTGCCTGCTTTGGCTACCTGCAGCAGGCGCTGTACCTGCGGGCTGCTCGTCAGGATCAGCGCATCCAGTCGGCCTTCGCCCAGGGCGACCACCAGTTGCCGGACCTCGTCGTCCTCGGCCTCGTCAGCGTAGACGTAGGGCGCCACGGTGGTGGTGTGGGCACCGGCCTTCTTCAGATAGTCCATGAGCCGCTGGTTGGGGTTGGTTCCGTAGAGTTGAACGGCAACACGGCGACCTTGCAACTCGTCGCCGTTCAGGGTCCGGATAACGCCCTCGGTGGTCGCCTCGACGGCCATCCGATCCGGCGTCAAGGCCAGTTCCTGAAGCACACGCGCGGGTTTTGGCCCCCGGCAGAGCACGGATGTGCCGCTCAATGCGTTCAGGAATGCGTCGCGCAAACCGATGGCCTCGCACCGGCTCAGTAGCCTGCGGAGGCCTTCCCCGGTCAGCAGGATCAACAGGTCGGGCGGATCGGCCACGAAGTCGCGCAGCCAGTCATCTACTGGTGCCGGATTCGCCACGTCGTGAATGCCCACCAACGGGCACCGCCAGACACGGGCGCCTCGACGCTCCAAGAGCCCGGCCAGCACCTCCAGTTGCCGGGACTCGGGAATGGCCACATGGCGTCCGGCCAGGCTATCCGCTAACGCATTCCGGTCAATCCGCTCGCTCATGCCACCTCTACCCTTTTGTTCCCGGCCGGTGTCCCCGTCAAGGCTTGTACCAGGGTGGGGAAGGGGGCGTTACCAGTGCCAGTGCCCTCAAACCAGGCCAGTCGTCGGCGGAGACGGACCACCTCGCCCACGATGAGCAATCCCGGCGAGCCGACCGTCGTCTCCGCCACCCGGCTCGGAAGAGTGGCCAGTGTCCCCTCGATCACCCGCTGATGGCCAGTGGTCCCTTGAACCACGACGGCGACCGGACGCGTTTCCGGCTGTCCCAGGCGCTGTAACTCACTACAGAGTTGGTCCACATGGGTCAGCCCCATATACAAGACCAGGGTCTCGCCCGCCACGTCGAGCCGCTGCCTGCCCAAGTCTAGCCGTCCCCTACGGGTGTGGGCGGTGATGAAACGAACGGACTGGGCGTGCTCGCGATGGGTGAGGGGGATGCCGGCGTAGGCCGCGCAACCCGTGGCCGCAGTCACGCCCGGGACCACCTGGAACCGGATCCCGGCATTCGCCAGGGCCTCCAACTCCTCGCCACCGCGCCCGAATACGAAGGGGTCGCCGCCCTTCAGGCGTGCGACTCGCATCCCCTGGCGGGCCTTTTCAATCATTATGTCGTTTATGCGTCTTTGCCGATGGCCATCGCGAAAGCCTTGCTTGCCGACAAAGATCCTTTCCACGTCCTCGCTCACCAGATCCAGCACGGCCCGGGAGACCAGGCGGTCGTGGACCACCACATCCGCCTGCTGAAGCAGCCGAACAGCACGGAGAGTGAGCAGTTCCGGGTCGCCCGGACCTGCGCCCACGAGATAAACTTCGCCGAGGCCGGTCGCGTCGCCGCCGTCCACCAGCACGTCTCGGCCTGTCCGATTGAGATAAACGGGCAGTTCTTTCATAAGACCCTCCCGCAGCGCTCAGGCCGCCTCCGGGTTGCCGTGCCGTGCGTGCAGGAAGCGCAGAACAGCGGCGCGGTACTGGTGGAATCTGGGGTCTTCGGCCAGGGCGAGCCGGTTCCGCGGGCGTGCCAGGTCTACCGTGAGGTTCTCACCGATAGTGGCCGACGGGCCGTTGGTCATCATGACGATCCGATCAGACAGGAGTACCGCCTCGTCCACATCGTGCGTGATCATGATGACGGTATTACCCAGGCGTTGATGGATCTCCATGACGGAATCCTGCAAGTGGGCCCGGGTGAGCGCATCCAATGCGCCGAACGGCTCGTCCATGAGCAGGACCTTGGGTTCCATGGCCAGGGCTCGCGCGATGCCCACGCGCTGCTTCATGCCACCGGACACCTCGCTGGGATACTGCTCCCGAGCATGCGTCATCTGCACCAGTTCGAGCTTCTCCATGGTGCGTTCGTGGCGCCGGACGGCGCTATCTGTCGCGAAAACCTTGTCCACGGCCAAGCGCACGTTGTCGTAGACCGTCAGCCAGGGGAGCAGCGAGTGATTCTGGAATACCACCGCGCGGTCCGGGGCGGGGCTGTTCACCTCCCGGTTGTCCAGCAGCACCCCCCCGCGGGTCGCCTGCAGCAGACCGGCCACGATATTCAGTACCGTGGATTTGCCGCAGCCGGAATGGCCGATGATCGATGTGTACTCCCCTTTCTGAATCCGTAGATCGACGCTGCGCAACACCTCCAACTTGCCGCGCGGGGTGTCGAAACTCATGTCGATGCCTTCGAGGCTCAGGTAGCTATTCATGATGTCTTCTCCCCTGTTCAGCGCTGGGTGTAGTCCAGGCGGCGCTGGACCAGATTCATGACGGTATCCAGGGCAATGCCCACGAGACCGATGACCAGAATGGCCACGAGAATCGAGGCGACATTGAGGTTGTTCCACTCGTCCCAGACGAAAAAGCCGATACCGATCCCACCGGTGAGCATCTCCGCGGCCACAATGACCATCCAGGCGATACCTAGGGAGAGGCGCATGCCGGTGAGCATGTGAGGCAGTGCCGCCGGCAGCAGGATTTTTCGGGTGATCTCGAGGCGGTTCAACTGAAGGACGCGGGAGACATTCATGTAGTCCCGTGGAATCGCCTGTACGCCCGCGGAGGTGTTCAGGATGATGGGCCATATGCTGGTGATGAAGATCACAAAGATGGCCGAGGGGTCCACCGCCCGGAAGAGCAGCAGGCCGATGGGCAGCCAGGCCAGCGGGCTGACCGGGCGCAGGATCTGGATCAGTGGCCCCCAGGCGCGCCGACAGACTTCGCTGGTGCCCATCATCAGCCCGACTGGAATGCCCACGAGCAACGCCAGGAAGAACCCGCCGAGCACCCGGCCCAGCGAGTAGGTCACCTGCCAGCCGATGCCCATGTCGTTGGGGCCATAGTCGTAAAAGGGGTCGGAGAAAAGCGTGACGGCCCGCTGCCACGTTTCGCCCACGGTGGGCAGGTCCGGCGCAACGGTGCTCTGGGTCGTTGCCCAAACCGCGAGTACGATCAGGAAGGTCAGGGTGGGTAGCGTGACCAACCGGGTAACGGTTTGCAGGCTTGCGACCATCTGTTCCCAGCGCCGGCATTCTACGGGTGCTACGTCCGCGGTGGGACGCCGTGTGTCGGCAGCGGCGGAACGGGCCAAAGGCCTGGTGGTGGCCTCCTCAGACCGCCTGTCGGCGGTAGAGGCGCTGATATCGTAAGTGTTGGCAACCATGAGCGTCTCCTCAGCCGTTCAATTCGGCCAGTTGCGGCAGGCTCAGGGCCCGGGAGTGCACATCAAAGCCTTCCAGGTAAGCCATGACATCCCGGGGGTCGAAAGTGCGGCCATCGAGGAAGCGGTCCGGCCCCATCTCAATGGGGTGGCTGGCCTCCTGGAGGGTCCAAGGCTTATCCCGCGTGCCTTCGCTTTTGTAATCGATGGTGGGGTAGGGCTCGCCCACGGCACGGGCGGCCTCACGATAAAGGTCGGGCCGGTAGACCCGCTCGGCGACTTTGAGCAGATCCTCCGGCTCGCGTAGCTGACCCCAACGCACCATCTGGGTCAGGAACCAGACGGCGTGGGAGCGCCACGGGTAGGTGGCGGCATATCGGTGGAAGACGTTGAAATCCGGGAACGGGCGCGGCTTCTCGTCCCGCTGGAACTGCAGTGTGCCCTTCATAGACATGCCCACCACATGGGGTGGTGCGTTGACGTAGGCCCGGCGGGAGATGATGTCCACGACCTCCTCGCGGTTCTCGGGCTCGTCCATCCACTTATTGGTCTGGATCAATGCCTGCAGCAAGGCTCTGTGGGTATTGGGGTGTTTCTCAACCCATTCTTCCGTTAGGCCGAGCACTTTTTCCGGGTTGTTGTTCCAGATCTCATAGTTGGTGACCAGCACCTTGCCGATCCCCATGTCTACGGCGCGCATGTTCCAAGGTTCACCCACACAGTAGCCATCCATGTTCCGGGCCCGCAGGTTGGCCACCATCTGCGGTGGTGGGATGACCACCAGCCGGACATCTTCGTCGGGGTTGATGCCTGCGGCGGCCATCCAGTAGCGCAGCTCGTAGTTGTGTGTGGAGACGGGGAAGACCATTGCGAAGGTCAGTGGTGCCCGACCGGCCGCCTTGTCCTGGTCGATGACCTTTTTGAGGGCCCGAGCAGTGATGGGGCGTTCCTGCATCGCCTCGGGATCGGCCTCCATCATGCGGTCGTAGAGCGCGTTCGAGACCGTAATGGCATTGCCGTTCAGGTCCATGCTGAAGCCGGTGACCATGGGGGTGCGGGTGGCGCCCACGCCGAGGGTGGAGGCGATGGGCATGCCCGCCAGCATGTGGCCGCCATCCAATGCACCGACGGAGACCTTGTCACGGATGTTGGCCCAGGAGGCTTCCTTCGACACCTGCACGTCGAGGCCGTGCGCCTGGAAGAAGCCCTTTTCACGGGCAATGACCAGGGGGGCGCAATCGGTCAGCGGAATGAACCCCAGGGCTACCCGGGTCACTTCCAGGCCGTCACTTCCCCCGGCCCAGGCGCCGGTGCGCACGCCGGGCGCTACCATGCCCATCAGTGCCGCGCCACTGAGGAGCCCCCCGGTCTTCAGAAAGCTGCGCCGGTTCAGGCGCTTTTCATGGTCCTTGTCCATTGTCAAACCTCATTATCAATCGCAAAAAAAAACGCCCACGCACCATGGCTCTTTGAGCCGTTGTGCGTGGACGCCTTTATCCACATTGGCAGGCACTCGTGACCTGCCGCCCACCGTGCGGGCTTATGAAAGGTGGATGCACCGTTGCATCCTATCTCCTAGTAAGCAATATTAGTGCCAAAAGGATTTCTCTGTAACTTGTTGTTTTAAAGAGCCTGCAAGCCGAGGTTCATTTTATGGTGCACTGCATTATGGCGGGTTGCGATAAACGCGTGCCAGAGTGGTGCATCTGACGTGATCACTCAGGCGGCACTGCGCGCCAGGCGTTGGATGATGGCGTTGATCGCGGGCCGGCAACTGCCGCAGTAGCCCCCCGCCTTGCAGTGGCGGGTCACCGCCTCGGTATCGTGAGCCCCGGCGGCCACCGCGGATTCGATGATTCTCTCGCCGACACCGAAGCAGGCGCAGACGGTCTCGCCGGTCTCGGCTTCACCGGCAGGGCGGCCGGCCAGCAGAGCGAGGCGTTCCTCGGCGCCGAGGGGGCGGTTATTGTCCAGCAGCCCTGCAAGCCAGTCGCAGCCGGGCAGGGCGGCGGGGTCGGCGGCGATGAACAGGCACGCCACCAGCCGGTCGTCCACCAGCCGGGCAAATCGGTAGACGCCCCGGGCACGGTCGGCCATTTCCACCACGGTCCCCTCCGTACCAAGCCAACGGCCCGCCCAATCGCGCCAGCTGTCAGGGGCCTCGGTGGAGGCGAACACGAACCGCTGATGAGCGTGCCCGTTGATCCGAACCCAGTAGGCCGTCTCGGGTGGCGGCAGGTCGTCCGCCCTGCTGAGCACAAAGCCGTAGGCCGCGGCGGGCACGGCCTCCACAGCGACCGGGGTGTGTTTCAACTCTGGCTGACCGGATATCGGATCGGTGATCGGGTTGGCCACCGCGCCGATGCGCGCCTGCGCGGCATAGCAGTCGTTCCAGTGCATGGGCACGAAGAGTTCGCCCCGGCGCTGACCGGTCTGGTATCGGGCTCGCAGCAGAACGCTGCCCCAGGCGCTGCGTACCCGCACCAGGTGGCCGTCCGCCAGGCCGAAGCGTGTGGCGTCCTCGGGGTGCAGGTCGCACCGGGGTTCCGGCTGATGGGTGCTCAGACTGACGGACAGGCCGGTGCGCGTGAGCGTGTGCCAGTGATCACGCGTCCGCCCGGTGTTGAGAACAAGCGGGAATCGGGCATCTGGCGTGTTTCCTGGTGTTTCGGCGCACACCGGGTGCAGGCGGGGGTGGCCATCCTCCGTGGGCAGTCCTCCGTTGGTGGCAAGGCGCTGGGTGCCCCGCCCTGGCCCGGCGGTGTCGAGGCCCGGGCCGGGACACGGCCATTGAACAGGCTGCAGGGTGTCCCACTGTTTGGCGTTCATTCCGGCCAGCGCCCCTAGGTGAAGTGTCCGGCCGCCCATTCCGGGGCCAGGGTTGTGCACCGCGGTCAGTCGGGCGTGCTCGTCGAATATCTCCCGCGGACTCCCGTACGCGAAGCCGCGATCAAACCCCATCAGGCGGGCTACTTGACTGATGATCCACCAGTCGGGGCGGGCCTCGCCGGCCGGCGTACGGAAGGCGCGTTGGCGTGAGATGCACCGCTCTGAGTTGGTCACCGTACCGCTCTTTTCACCCCAGGCCGCAGCGGGCATAAGCACGTGGGCATAGCCGGTCGTATCCGTGTTGGCGATACAGTCGGAAACCACGACCAGCTCGCAGCGTGCGAGCGCGCGTTTCACCAGGTCGGCGTCGGGAAGGCTGACCACTGGGTTGGTGGCCATAATCCAGAGCGCTTTGACGCGGCCTTGGGCGGCGGCACGAAATAGCTCTACCGCCTTCATGCCGGGTTGTCGGGCGATTCGGGGCGAGTCCCAGTAGCGTTGAACCCGAATCCGGTCCCCCTGAGAAAAGCCCATATGGGCGGCCAACTGGTTAGAGAGGCCCCCCACCTCGCGACCGCCCATGGCATTGGGCTGACCGGTTACCGAGAAGGGGCCGCAACCGGGACGCCCCAGGCGTCCGGTAAGGATGTGGACGTTGATGATCGCATTGACTTTGTCGGTGCCCTGACTGGACTGGTTAACGCCCTGGGAGTATACGCTGACCGTGCGTTCGGTGCCGGCGAACCAGTCGTAGAACAGGTGCAGGGCGCGGGGATTCAAGTCGCAGGCGCTGGCGACGGCGTCGGCGTCGCCTGCCTCGTGCAGTATTCGCTTGAGGTTGCTGTCGGCGGCTTCCGTCTCCGGGCGGATATCGCGGTGGATCTGGTCGGTCTCCACCAAACGGCGGAATAGTCCGTTCCACAGTGCCACGTCACTGCCGGGGCGCAGGGGCAGGTGGAGATCGGCCTGCGCGGCGGTCTCAGTCTCGCGCGGGTCGATCACCACCACTCGCATGCCGGGACGCCTTGCCCGCGCCGCCTCCAGGCGTTGATAGAGCACCGGGTGGCACCAGGCCAGGTTGGAACCGGTGAGGACCACCAGGTCGGCGCGTTCCAGGTCTTCGTAACAGCCGGGCACCAGATCCTCACCAAAGGCCCTAATGTGGCCTGCGACCGAAGAGGCCATGCAGAGCCTGGAATTGGTGTCGATGTTCGCCGAGCCGATGTAGCCCTTCATTAGCTTGTTGGCGACGTAGTAGTCCTCGGTGAGGAGCTGGCCCGAGACGTAGAAGCCAACCGCCTCGGGCCCGTCGCGCCGGATGACCCGGTTGAGGCCGTCGGCCACGGTCGCAAGCGCGGTGTCCCAGTCGGTGCGCTGACCATGGACCCGGGGGTGCAACAGCCGGCCATTGAGACCGGTGGTTTCGCCCAGGGCCGCCCCCTTGGAGCAGAGGCGGCCGAAGTTGGCGGGGTGCTCCGGGTCGCCCCGGACATGCACCCGGTTGTCCTTGTCCATCCGGGCGAGCACGCCGCAACCGACGCCACAATAGGGGCAGGTGGTGTGCACCTCGCCCGGCTGCCGTGGGGGTTGGATGCTTGTATTCATGGCTCAGGTCTCCGGTGCGTCCTTTACGGCGTCGACGGGTGTAAGGCGGACGTACAGGTTTCCCCGGTCGTCCCGACGGATCGGGAAGCGCGGCACACAGCCCTGATCCGGGGCGACGGCCTCGCCCTGTTCCAGTTGGATGCGCCAGCCATGTAGCGGGCAGGTCACCCGGTGCCCGTGGACCAGGCCCTGGTCCAGCGGCCCGCCCTGATGGGGGCAGCGGTTGCCGATGGCGAACAGGGCGTCGTCGGCGGTGCGGAAGATGGCGATATCGTCGCCCTCCGGGCGGGCGACCACCCGGGCACCCTGACGGGGGATGTCGTCCAGGTGGCCGATGGGCAGCCAGTCCTCGTGATGCGCCGGCGTCGTTTCAGCGGGATAGTCTGTTGCCAGGTTGCTCATGGTCTGTTTCCTGTCGGTAGCATGACGTGGGTAGGGTGTGGGCTGACGCCGTCAGCCCACCTGGCGCAGTGGCTGGAAACGGTCGCGTTGGCCCTGTCTGGCCAAGGTGGCCCAGGGGTCCTTGCGGTAGATGGACTGGGCGCGTTCGAAGCGCTCGGCGAGGCGCTTGCGGTTGACGTCGTCGTCCACCACCTGCTCGCGGACCCACGACAGGCCGACGCGCTCGATCCAGGGCGCGGTCCGTTCCAGGTAGCGGCCCGTCTCGCGGTAGAGCTGCAGGTAGGCCGCGGCGTACTCCATCACCTCCTCGGCGGTCTCGACCCGGCAGAGCGTGTCGCAGGCGCGCACCTTCACCCCGCCGTTGCCCCCCACCAGGATCTCCCAGCCGGACTCGATGGCCACCACGCCCAGATCCTTGATGCTGGCCTCGGCGCAGTTGCGCGGGCAGCCGGAGACGGCCAGCTTGACCTTGTGGGGCGTCCACGCGCCCCAGCACATCCTTTCCAGGGCGATGCCCAGGCTGGTGGAGTCCTGCACCCCGAAGCGGCACCATTCCGAGCCGACGCAGGTCTTCACCGTACGCAGGGCCTTGCCGTAGGCGTGGCCCGAAACAAAACCCGCCTCCGCGAGTTCGCCCCACATGCCGGGCAGGTCCTCTTTTTTCACGCCCAGCAGATCGATCCGCTGGCCGCCGGTGACCTTCACGGTGGGTACGTCGTAGCGCTCCGCCACCTCGGCGATCTTGCGCAGTTCCGCCGGGGTGGTGGTACCGCCCCACATGCGGGGCACCACCGAGTAGGTGCCGTCCTTCTGGATGTTGGCGTGCATGCGCTCGTTGACCAGGCGCGCCATCTCGTCGTCCTGCGCTTCCTCGGGCCAGGTGGAGATCAGGTAGTAGTTGAGCGCCGGGCGGCACTTGTCGCAGCCATCCGGGGTCTTCCATTCCAACGTGTCGAAGACCTGCTGCAGACAGGTCAGGTGCTGCTCGCGGATAGCCTTACGCACCTGGTCGTGGCTGTGGTCGGTGCAGGCGCAGAGGGGTTTGACCCTGGGCTCGGCGTAGCCGCCGCCCACGGTGGATTGCAGGATCTGCTCCACCAGCCCGGTGCAGGAGCCGCAGGAGGCCGAGGCCTTGGTGTGCGACTGCACCTCCTCCAGGCTGAAAAGCCCCTGCTCCTGGATGGCGTTGACGATGTCGCCTTTGCACACGCCGTTGCAATCGCAGACCTGGGCGTCCATGGGCATGGCCTCGGCATGGCTTTGGCCACCGTGGCCGGCGTCACCCAGGTGGGCTTGGCCGAAGAGCAGACTGTCGCGGAAATCGCTGACCGAGGTGCCGTCCTTGAGCAACTGGAAGTACCAGGCGCCGTCGCTGGTGTCGCCGTAGAGCACGGCGCCCCGGATGCGATCCTCCTGCAGAACCAGCTTCTTGTAGATGCCGCCTGCCGGGTCCTGGTAGACGATGGCCTCCGTGCCTTCGGCCTCGGAAAAGTCGCCGGCGGAGAAAAGATCCACGCCGGTGACCTTGAGCTTGGTGGACGTCACCGAGCCTTCGTAGGCGGCGAAGCCGGCCTCGGCCAGGTGGTTGGCACAGACTTTGGCCTGCTCGAACAGCGGGGCAACGAGGCCGTAGCATTGGCCCCGGTGCTGCACGCACTCGCCCACGGCATAGATACGCGGGTCGAAGGTCTGCATGGTGTCGTTGACCACGATGCCACGCTCGCAGAGGATGCCCGCCGCCTTCGCCAGGTGGATGTTGGGACGGATGCCGGCCGCCATGACCACCAAGTCGGCGGGGATCTCCTCGCCGTCGGCAAAGCGGACCGCCTCCACGCGGTCGTCGCCCAGCAGGGCCTGGGTCTGCGCCTCCAGGCGGAACTCGACACCGCGTTCGCGCAGGGACTGCTCCAGCATGCCTCCGGCCAGGGCATCGAGCTGACGCTCCATGAGGTGGGGGGCCAGGTGCACCACGGTGACCGCCATACCCTGTTGGTGCAGCCCCCATGCCGCCTCGAGGCCCAGCAGTCCGCCGCCGATAACCACCGCGTGGCGATGCTGGCGGCTGGCCTCGAGCATGGCCTCCACGTCGCCGATATCGCGGTAGGCGAGTACCCCGGGCAGGTCATTGCCAGGCACGGGGATGATGAAGGGGTTGGAGCCGGTGGCCAGGAGCAGGCGATCGTAAGGGGTGCGCCGGCCATCGCCACTGATCACCTCGCGGTGCCGGCGGTTGATTTCGGTCACCGGGCAGCCGGTGTGGAGGGTGATTCCGTTCTCCGCATACCATTCGGGCCGGTTGAGCATGATGTCATCCACCGTCTTCTCGCCCGAGAGCAGTGGGGAGAGCATGATGCGGTTGTAATTGCCGTGGGGTTCGGCGCCGAATACGGTGATCTCGTAGCGCTCCGGCGCTACCGCCAGCAACTCCTCCAAGGTCTTGACCCCGGCCATTCCGTTGCCTACCAGTACCAATCGTTCGCGTTGCATCGCTTTTGACCTCCCGGGCCCGTGGCCCGATTCCGCGAAAACAAAAAAGGCGTCCGACGGTCAGCCCCTGATGGGGGGTGATGTCGGACGCCTTTATCCGGGGTGGGCCGTCCTCGGCCCGTTGTGGTGTTCGCCGCGGGCCGCCATTGGCCCAGGGCGCTGCACGCGCCTCAACGATAGATAAGCAAGATTTCGGCCAGAACAAAATATACCAATAAAACGGTGGCATACGATGAAATGTGATCCGGTCGCGGGCGTGGTCCGCACCGAAAGCGTGCGGGGGGCGGACCGGTTGCCCCCGAATGGTCCACGGGGCCGGGCGTTGGGTGAGGTCGTGCCCGGTCACCGCTCAGCAGGTACAATGGCCAGCTTCTTCACGACAGTACACGGACAAAAAACAAACGCATGCTCGATACACGCAAACTGAGACAAGACCCCGAGGGGGTGGCCCGGGCGCTGGCCCGCCGCGGCTACCGGCTGGACGTGGCGCACTACCGGGCGTTGGACGAACGCCGGCGCGAGCTGCAGGTGCGCACTCAGGAACTGCAGAACGAGCGCAACACCCGCTCCAAAGGGATTGGCCAGGCCAAGGCCCGCGGCGAGGACATCGAACCGCTGAAGGCCGAGGTCGCCGATCTGGGCCGGCAATTGGAGGCGGCGAAGGGGGAATTGCAGGCGGTGCAGGACGAGCTCCACGACATCCACGTGGGGATGCCGAACCTGCCGCATCCGGACGTGCCGGAGGGCGAGGACGATAGCGAGAACGTGGAGGTGCGCCGCTGGGGCACGCCGCCAGAGTTCGGGTTTCGGCCCCGCGACCACGTGGAACTGGGCGAGTTACTCGACGGCGGCCTGGATTTTGAAGCGGCGGCCAAGTTGACCGGCGCCCGCTTCGTGGTCATGCGCGGGGCGGTGGCCCGGCTGCACCGGGCCCTCATCCAGTTCATGCTGGATACCCACACCGCCGAGCACGGCTACCAGGAGATCTACGTCCCCTACATGGTCAACCGGGACAGCCTGTTCGGGACCGGTCAGTTGCCCAAATTTGCTGCCGATCTGTTTCACCTCGACGCCGAGCAGGACTACTACCTTATCCCCACCGCCGAGGTGCCGGTCACCAACATGGCCCGGGACGAGATCATCGCCGACGGGCAACTCCCCCTCAAATTCGCCTGCCATACCCCCTGCTTCCGCTCGGAGGCGGGCAGCCATGGCAAGGACACCCGCGGCATGATCCGGCAACACCAGTTCGAGAAGGTGGAGTTGGTGCAGATGGTGCGCCCGGAGGCGTCCTGGGAGGCGCTGGAAGCGCTGACCGGACACGCGGAGACCATACTGCAGCGGTTGGACCTGCCCTACCGGGTGGTGACCCTGTGCACCGGGGACCTGGGCTTCTCCTCGGCCAAGACCTACGACATCGAAGTCTGGCTGCCGGCCCAGGAGACCTACCGGGAGATCTCCTCGTGCAGCAACTTCCTGGATTTCCAGGCCCGTCGCATGCAGGCCCGGTGGCGTAATCCGGAAACCGGTAAACCCGAGCCCCTGCATACCCTCAATGGCTCCGGCCTGGCGGTAGGCCGCTGTCTGGTGGCGATCCTGGAGAATTACCAGGAGGCGGACGGGCGGGTGACCGTGCCCGAGGCGTTGCGCCCCTATATGGGCGGGATCACGCGGCTTTAAGAGCGCTTCTATGCTAATAGCTGATCGCCCCACTGAGGTTCTGGTAAAGCCCGGGGGGCGTTCCTATACTGCCGCCAAGATGGGTGGTCGCGTTAACTCCTAAGCGTAGTCAAGAGCCAAGAAAAATCTCCACGAATGGTTGACGCTATTGGGGAATGCCCGTTGATGGGTAGCGAAATGGACAGCATGAGTAACACATTGCGCAAGTAGCGCCGGAGGATGTCATGGCGAACCGCGAATCGGCGGAAATGGTGTCGAACCTAATGGAGATGGCCCAGAAGAGCTGGCAGCAGTGGTTGGAGTTCGGCCAGCAGTGGAGCCGGTCGGGGCAGAATGTGGAGAACCTGGACCAGGCCTGGCAGGAG
Organism: Alkalilimnicola ehrlichii MLHE-1; assembly: GCF_000014785.1. Lineage (NCBI taxonomy): Bacteria > Pseudomonadati > Pseudomonadota > Gammaproteobacteria > Chromatiales > Ectothiorhodospiraceae > Alkalilimnicola > Alkalilimnicola ehrlichii. The sequence goes on along the minus strand of NC_008340.1, from coordinate 1,941,307 downwards.
AATCTCAATGCCATGGAAAACCTGGTCCAGGACGCGCTTAAGGTGCAGGCGGAGTGGATCCGCCTCTGCCGCCACGCCGGCATGGGAGGCGAGCAGGCCCCGCGCCCGCTGAGCGACATGAACGAGACCAGTTGCAACCTGATGGAGAATTGGCTCGAGGCCCGGACCGCACTCTGGGAGCGGTGGTTCGAGCAGGCCCGGCGACTGGACCTGAACCGTCCCGATCTACCCTTGCAGAGCGATGATGCCCAGGAGGAGTTCTTCGATGTCTGGCGCAACATGGTGGACACCATGATGAAGAGCCAGAAGGCGCTCATGCACCAGGTCGAGGAGTTGGCCGAGGAGCAGGGCGTCACCCCGCCACCGCCACCGGCGGCGGCCGAGAAGGCGCCGCGCAAGACCGCCCGGCAGGCGCCTAAGGCCGGGACCGGCCGTAAGCCGGGTGGTGACGATGGCGATAAAGGGGGGTCCGGCCAGGGTGGGGCCGGCACTGGAGGCCAGACTGCGAGTGGCGGGGCCAGCGAAGCCAAGGGGGCGGGGCGGGCGGCACGGCCTGCCAGCGGGCGTCGCTCAAGTGGGTCCAGCACACAAAAGCCCACCAGTCACTGAGATCGCAACCAATGAACGCCGGGCCGGCTTGGTACCGGCCCGGCGTTCTCTTGTGCAGAGGCGGTGCTCAGACCTGGCGGATGAGTGGCTGCAGCTCGTTGATAAAGGCCTCCTGCTCCTCCTTGGTGCGGGTCTGCAGCGCCCGTTCGACGACCTCGGTGGTGAGGTGAGGGGCGAACAACTCCATAAACTCGTACATGTAGCCGCGTAGATAGGCGCCGCGACGGAAGCCGATATTGGTGACGCTGTCCTCGAACAGGTGGCCGGCATCCAGCGCCAACAGGCCCTGATCGCGCTCGGGCTCGAAGGACATGGTGGCGATGATGCCGACCCCGAGTCCGAGGCGGACGTAGGTCTTGATGACCTCCGAGTCGGTGGCGGTGAAGACCACGTTGGGCTCCAGGTCCCGGGCGTCGAAGGCCTCGTCCAGCTTGGAGCGGCCGGTGAAGCCGAACACGTAGGTGACCAGTGGCCACTCCGCAATGGCCTCCAGGGTCAGCGGTTCGACCTCGGCCAGCTCGTGCCCCTCCGGTACGATCACGCTTCGGTTCCAGCGGTAGCAGGGCAGCATCACCAGGTCCTCGAACAGCTCCAGGGCCTCGGTGGCGATGGCGAAATCCACCTGGCCACGGGCCGCCATTTCGGCGATCTGCATGGGGGTGCCCTGGTGGATGTGCAGGCTGACGTTGGGGTAACGGGTGCGGAACTGGCTCACCACCGGCGGCAGGGCATGGCGGGCCTGAGTGTGGGTGGTGGCGATGCTGAGGCTGCCGCGCTGTTCATCGACGAAATCGGCGGCGATGGAACGGATGTTCTGGACCTCCCCCAGGATCCGGTCCGCCGATTCCAGAATGGCGCGGCCGGCCGGGGTGATGTGGGTAAGGTGCTTGCCGCTGCGGGCGAAGATCTGCACACCCAGCTCGTCCTCCAGCAAGCGGATCTGTTTGCTGACGCCGGGCTGGGAGGTGTACATGGCATCCGCTGCGGCGGAGATATTCAGCCCCCGTTTGGCCACCTCGGAGATGTAGCGCAACTGATTCAGTTTCATACCGGCACCCACTAAAGCGTAGGTCTATTATTAAATAATAGCATAAGGGCTTGCAAACCCTCTTCGCTGTTGCCCGGGGCTGGGGGCACACATTCCTGACTGCGGCACGGTATAATATTCGGACCAACCGGGTTCGGCGCGATGACAACGCAAGGTGGTGAATGTCTGAACAGGGAACCAACCTCGGCATAGCCGATTACCAGGAGCGTCCCGATCTGAGTGGACCGCGGCGGATTCCGGCCAGTGCCTCTGTGCTGGTTATCGACGATGAGCCCGGGGTGCGCAACTTCCTGGAACGGGCGCTGGTGCGTCATTTTCGCCACGTCCGGGTGGCGGCCAATGTCAAGGAGGCGGAGGCGGCGCGGGAGGAGGGTCATTACGACCTGATCATCTCCGACATCCGGTTGCCCGGAGTGAGTGGGGTCGATTGGGTGGAGGCCGTCCGGGCCCAAGGGGACCCCACCGACGTCATCTTCATTACCGCCTATGCCGATCTGGAGACCGCCATTGCCGCGCTGCGGGCCGGTGCCAGTGACTTCATCCTCAAGCCCTTCCGGATGGATCAGCTCTATACCGCCATCGACCGCTGCTTCGAGCGGCGCAGCATGCAGCGGGAGAATTTCCTACTGCACCGGCAGTTGGCGGCCACCCGCCCGGAGATGGGGCTGGTGGGCGAGAGCCAGGTCATGCAGCAGGTCTGCAAGCTGCTCCGCCGCCTGGCCGTGGCACCGAGTACGGTGTTGATCCGCGGCGAGTCCGGCACCGGCAAGGAGTTGGCGGCCCGTGCGCTGCACCGCTGGAGCGACCGCGAGGGCCCTTTCGTGCCGGTGAACTGTGGCGCCATCGCTCCGGAGCTTATGGAGAGCGAGCTCTTCGGCCATGGCAAAGGCGCGTTCACGGGGGCCCAGGAGGCCCGGGAGGGGCTCTTCTCCCACGCCCGGGGCGGCACCCTGTTCCTCGACGAGATCAGCGAGATGCCGTTGGCCATGCAGGCCAAACTGCTGCGCGTGCTGGAGGATCACCGGGTGCGACCGGTGGGCAGTGACCGGGAGGTGCCGGTGGATGTCCGGGTGGTGGCCGCCAGTAACCGGGAGCTCGCCGAGGATGTCCAGGAAGGGCGGTTTCGCAAGGACCTCTACTACCGGCTGGACGTGGTCAGCGTCGAATTGCCACCGCTGCGGGAACGTCCGGAGGACATTCAACCGCTGGCCGAGCACCTGGTCCAGACCCTGGCGACCGAGCTGGGTGTGCCCCCGATAGCCCTCGGTCGCGATGACCTAAGGGCGTTGCACCGCTATCCCTGGCCCGGCAACGTCCGCGAGTTGCGCAATGTCATTGAGCGCGCCCTGTTATTGGGCTGCCCGGCGGCAGACTGCATCAGTGGTGCCGCCATCCCGGTGCCCGACAGTGCCGAGCGCGGGCCGGAATTGCCGGATGCCCCAGCGGGGAACGCCTGGACGCCGCTGGATGAGGTGGAGCGGGTGCATATCCTGCGGGTGCTGGATGCCTGTGACGGTAACAAGTCGGAGGCCGCGCGCCGGTTGGGAGTGGCCCGCAAGACGCTGGACCGCAAACTCGCCCGTTGGCAGGAGGAGGGCCGCCTTTAATTCTCGGCGGCCAACGTATGCGCTGGCGACTGCCCGCCCTGTCGGTCCGGTACAAGCTGTTGTTCCTGGTGTTGTTCCCGGTTCTGTTGCTGATGCCCGCCACACTCTTCCTGGTGGGCTACTGGGTACAGAAGATCAGCGACGATCAGTTGACCATGAAGGTCAGCACCGACCTGAGTGTGGCCAATGACGCCTTCCAGCGACTGGCCGACGATCAGCTGGACCGGCTCGCGCGGCTCGGTGAATCGCATGGGTTCCGCCTGGCGCTTGAGTCCGGTGATACCGGGGCGCTGGAAGAGGCGATGAGCGACTGGAAGGCGCGTTTCGGGTTCACCTTCCTCAATCTGCGCGGCCCGGATGGGCGCGCACTCCACCCGCAGGCCCTGCCCGCTCCCGCGGAGCGTTCCGTCCATCCGATCCTGCGGGCGGCGCTACGCGATTCGCCGGTCAGCGAGATCGAGATTTACGGCCCGGAGCGGCTGCGCGCCCACTCGGAAGCCCTGGCCGAGCGGCTGCGGTTGCCGATCCTGGAGACCGCGCGAGCCGAGCCCACCGATCGCGAGGTCGAGAACCGGGCCATGTTCCTGCGTGCGGCCTATCCGGTGCGCGGTCCGGACGGTGCGGTCCTGGCGCTGCTCGACGGTGGGCTGTTACTGAACGGCAACTTCGATTTCGTGGACGCGATCCGGGATGTGGCCTATCCCGAAGGCAGCCTGCCCGATGGCCGCCCGGGCACGGTGACCCTGTTCCTGGACGATGTCCGGATCAGCACCAACGTGCCCATCGCGCCCGGTGAGCGGGCGCTGGGTACGCGCATCTCGCGGGAGGTGGGGGACAGGGTCCTGCGCGAGGGGGAGGTGTGGATCGGCCGCGCCTTCGTGGTCAATGACTGGTACATGTCCAGCTACCAGCCGGTGGTGGATGTCCACGGCGAACGGGTGGGGATGCTCTACGCCGGCTTCCTCGAGGCGCCCTTTCGCAGCGAGATCACCCACGGCCTGCAGGCGCTGGGTATGCTGTTCCTGGTCCTGATCGTGCTCGGGACCGGTATCGCCATCAGCGGCGCGCAGTCGATCTTCAGCCCCATTGAGCGGATCACCCGCGTGGTCCGGGCCACGGGGGCGGGACAGGCCCTGCGCGTGGGGCCGATCCGCAGCCGGGACGAACTGGGGGTGTTGGCCCGGGAGTTCGATGGCATGCTGGACCTGCTGCAGGCCCGTAACCAGCAGATCCAAGAGGCGGCGGATCGGCTGGAGGAGAAGGTGCAGGAGCGCACCGCCGAACTCAGCGCCCGTAACGAGGAACTGGAGCGCACCATCCGGCTGCTGCGCCGGACCCGCCAGCAGTTGGTGGTGGCGGAAAAGCTGGCCGCCCTGGGCGAATTGACCGCGGGTGTTGCGCACGAGATCAACAATCCGACGGCGGTGATCCTGGGCAATATGGATGTGCTTATCCAGGAACTCGGGGAGGGTGTCCAGCCGGTGCGGCGCGAAGTGGACCTGATCATCGAGCAGGTTTACCGGATTCGCGATATCGTGGACAACCTGCTGCAGTACTCCCGGCCGGGGGACTATGTGGGGATTGTCAGCGAGACCGATGTCAATACCGTGGTGCAGCAGTCGGTGGATCTGATCGGGCATCTGTCCCGCCGGCGCGAGGTGGCGGTGGAGACCTGGCTGGGCGCCTGCCGCACGGTACGCATCAGCCCCCGCGAACTGCAGCAGGTGCTGGTCAACCTGCTGCTCAACGCCCTGCACGCGGTTGCGGACCGCAGCGGCCGGGTGCGGGTGGCGACAACCGACTGGGATGACCGTGGTGTGGTGATCAGCGTGAGCGACAACGGGGTGGGCATCCCTGAGCAGGCCCTGGATCATATCTTCAATCCCTTCTACAGCACGCGGGTGGAGGGGGAGGGCACCGGACTGGGGCTGTCCATCAGCTACGGGCTGATCCGCCGCTACGGCGGGCAGATCACCGTGGAGTCGCAGGAGGGGGAGGGCAGCCGCTTTCGGGTTTGGCTGTTGAGCGAGCCGCGGATGGCGGATGAAGGGGAGCTGTTGGAGCAATTGGATGCCACCCGGGATGAACACTGAGAACGAGGCGCTCCCGCCGTTGGCGGCGCCGGATCAGACGCTGTCCACCTGGCACTGGCTGCTGGGGGGCGCAGCGCTGGTGGTTTTGCTGGCCGGGCTGAAGGCCGCCGCCGGGGTGGTGACCCCGTTGTTGCTGGCGGCCTTCCTGGCCATCATCTGCGCGCCGCCGCTGACCTGGATGCGGCGGCGCGGGGTCCCGGGGTCGGTGGCCGTGTTGGCGCTGTTTGTTGCCGTCGGGCTGGCCTTCTTCCTGCTCTTTCTGGCCCTTCAGGGGGCGGTGGAGAGCATGGCGCACCAGGCGCCGCACTACCAGGCGCGCCTGTTCGGCCTGTTCGATGAGACCATGGCCTGGTTGGCGGGGCGCGGGGTCCCGGCCGAATTGTTGCCGGATCGGCCGCCGCTGCCGGCGCTGGCCGACCTGACCGGGCTGGCGCGGGCGGTGGCGGGGGGCGTGGGCCAGTTCACCGCGACCACCTTCCTGGTGCTGTTGGCCTTCATGTTCCTCCTGCTTGAGGAGACCCACCTGCCCGGGAAGCTGCGGGCGGCCTTCCCCCGCTCCCGCCGAGGCGGGGTGCGGGCGCGCCGGTTCCTGCGCTCGGTCTATCGCTATCTCTTCATCAAGAGTGCGACCAGCCTGGCCACCGGCCTACTGGTCGGGGTGGGGTTGGCGCTGATCGGGGTGGATTTCCCGGTGCTCTGGGGGATCCTTGCCGGCCTGCTCAACTTCATCCCGACGGTCGGATCGATTCTCGCCGCCATCCCGGCAGTCCTGATCGCGTTCCTGGGTCTGGGGGTGATGGAGGGGCTGCTGGCCCTGGCCCTCTACGTGGCCGTCAATGTGGTCATCGGTAGCGTGCTGGAGCCGCGCTTCATGGGCCATACCCTGGGCTTGTCGCCGCTGGTGGTGCTGGTCTCACTGATGGCCTGGGGCTGGGTGTTGGGGCCGGTGGGGATGCTGCTGTCCATTCCCCTGACCATGATCGCCAAGCTGGCGCTGGAGGCGCAGCCCGGGACCCGCTGGCTGGCGATCATGATGAGCGACCGGGCCCGCGGCCACTGACCCCGCTGCCGGCTTAGCGCACCTGCCGCCGCATGGCGGCCAGCCAGTCCTCGGGACTGGTCGGCGGCTCGCCACCCAGCACTTCACTGGCCTCGCGGACGGCGGCGCGGTTGTCGATCACCGCCACCTCCGGGCCGGTCTGCAGCTCCTCCAGGAAGGGCGAGAGTGCCGCGGCGCCGACGCCCTGGCCGTCGCCGCGGTCGATGCGGTCGGCATGGTGCAGGACCACGCGGTCCTGGCCACGGGTGATGGCTACGTAGGCCAGCCGCCGCTCCTCCTCCAGGTTGTCCACCCGGCCGTCGCGGGCCAGCGGCATCAGGCCCTCGGTAAAGCCAAAAACGTGCACCTCCGGCCACTCCAGCCCCTTGGCCCCGTGTACCGAACAGAGGGTGACGCAGGCATCCTCGCCGCTGCTGTCATCGCTGGCGCTGGCGGCGATCTCGAGGGCGTTCGTCCAGCGCTGCGCCGGCGCCGACTCCCGGTCCAGGGCGGCGAGGCGGCGGTTGATGGCCCGCTGCACGGCGCCCAGCCGGGCGCGGGCCGGCTTCAGGGCGCGATCCAGGGCCTCCGGGGCGGCGCGGGAACCGTCCCGTTTGAGCGCCGCCCGGGCGCGGTGGTTCAACCACTCGGCGAACACAGGGGTCTGCAGGCACCACTGGCTCAGGGCCTGCGGGCCGAGCCGGAAGAGATTGTCCAGGGCCTGGCGCAGTCGCTCCACGGCCTGGGCCGCCTGGGGTGGCAGTTGCCCGGCGGCGGTGAGCGGGTCGCCGGCGCTGCTGATCAGCCGGCTGACCCCCCGTGCCCCCAGCCCCGGGATCAGGTCCGCCAGCCGGGACAGGGCGCGGACATCCCGGCGGTTGGCGGCCAGCCGACCGGCGGCGAGCATCATGCGCACGTCGGCGTGCCCCAGCAGGTCCATGCCGGCCTTGACCCGGTAGGGAATGCCGTGGCGCAGCAGTGCCCCCTCCAGCGGCCGTGCCAGCCGGTTCTTGCGGTAGAGCACGGCCACCTCGTCGGCACTGAGCCCGGCGCGCAGACGGGAGCGGATATCCTGCACCACCGCCTCGGCCATCTCTTCGGCCCGGGTGTGGCGGACCAGGGTGACCGGCGCGGCTTGCTCCGGGCCCCTGACGGCCCAGGGGCGTTTCTCGAGACGCTGGCGATTGTGGCGGACCAGGCTTACCGCGCCGTCGACGATGGGCGGAGTGGAGCGGTAGTTGCGCTCCAGCCGGTAGACCCGGGCCTGCTGTTCCTCGATGAAGCGGCGCAGGTTCGCCGGACGGGCATGGCGCCACTCGTAGATGGCCTGATCGTCGTCGCCCACCAGCACCACGGTGCGGTTCTCGGGGATCAACAGGGAGAGCAGGTGGAACTGGGCGCCGTCGGTGTCCTGGGCCTCGTCCACGGTGATGTCGCGCAGCTGCTCGCGCAGCCGAGCGCGCAGGTCCGGGGCCTGGCGCAGCAGCCGGGACGGCAGCAGGATCAGGTCCGCGAAATCCATGATCGCCGCCCGGCGCTTCTCGGCATCGTAACGGCGCAGGCGCTGTACCAGTCGGGCGGTGGCGCCCGGGCCGAAGCCCATGGCCTCCAGGGCATCGCGCATGGGCGCCAGGTGGTCAGGTTCGGTGGGGTCCAGGCCGGCGGCGGCCAGGGCGTCTTGGGCCTCCATCGCGCGTTGGCGACGGGTGCGGTCGGGGAAGGGGCCGGCCAGCAGGGCGTCGAGCATCCGCCGGCTGTCCTCGGCGTCCATCAGGGTGGCGTTTCCAGGCACCCCGATGCGCTGGCCGTGCTCACGGAGCAACCGGCTGCCAAAGCTGTGGAACGTCCCGATCCAGGGCAGGTCCACCCCTTTGGGTAGGCGTGCGGCCAGCCGCTCACGCATCTCGCCGGCGGCCTTATTGGTGAAGGTCAGCAGCACCATGGCCGACCCGGGCAGGCCGCGCTCGGTGAGCCGGCGGGCCGCACGCTCAGTGGTGCAGCGGGTCTTGCCGGAGCCGGCACCGGCCAGTACCGCCGCCGGTCCGTCCTCGTGGGCCACCACCCGGGCCTGATCCTGATCCAGCATGGTAGAGTCCGTCGGGTCTGGGGTGAGCGCAGGGCCGCGGATTATACCTGGAAACCGACTAGAATTCCGGGCAACGGGAACAATCGCGTAACACAACGGGCGGTGACAGGTCATGGTGAGACAACGCGTCCTGTGCGGGCTTTGGCTGTGCGGCCTCTGGCTGTTGCTGGTGCCGGGGAGTGGCGTGGCGGCGGGGCTGCCCGACGCGCTGGCCCAGGCGGTCGACCGCCTGGGCGTGGACCGGGAACAGGTGAGTATCTGGGTGCAGCGTGTGGGCGAGCCGGAGCCCTTGCTGGCCCACCAGGTCGATACCGCGCGCAATCCGGCCTCCGTGCTCAAGCTGGTGACCAGCTTTGCGGCCCTGGAGGGCCTGGGGCCGGATTACCGCTGGCGGACCGAGCTGTACGCCCTGGGTCCTGTCCGGGACGGGGTCCTGGAGGGGGATCTGCTGATCCGCGGCGGGGGCGACCCCTTCCTGGTGACCGAGGAGTTCTGGAAGCTCACCGGGGCCCTGCGGCGCCAGGGGGTGCGGGAGATCACCGGCGATCTGGTCTATGACCTGAGCTATTTCAACCTCTATCCCGAGGACCCGGGGGCCTTTGACGGGCGGCCACACCGGGCCTACAACCAACCGCCGCACCCGCTGCTGGTGAACTTCAACGCCATCAGTTTCGAGATTAAGCCTACCACCGGCGGCGCCCCGCGCGTGGTGGCCGACCCCCCGCTGCCGGGGCTGACCCTGGACAACCGACTGGGCCTGCGCCAGAGCGGCTGCGGCGGGTTCCAGCGCGGGATCGCCTTCCAGGTGGTCGAGCAGCCCGGCGGCAGCCTGCCCGGGGTGCTGCTGGAGGGGCGGTACCCCAGCCATTGTGATGAGTGGCGCCTGGTCCGCACCGTGCTGCCGGTGGAGGACTATGTCCACCAGTTGTTTACCCTGCTTTGGGGGCAATGGGGCGGGATCTTTGCCGGGGGCTGGCGCGAGGGCCGGGGGCCCGCCCCCGGCGCCGAGCCGGTGGTGGTGCACGAGTCGCCGCCGTTGGGGCAGTTGCTGCGGCTGGTGAACAAGTACAGCAACAATGTGATGACCCGGCATCTGAAACTGACCCTGGGGGCGGAGCATTACGGTGCGCCGGCGACCTCGGAAAAGGGCCGCCGGTCGGTACTGGACGTGCTGCACGCCCACGGCATCGATACCGCGGGCATAGTCTTTGACAATGGCGCGGGCCTGTCCCGTGACACCCGCATCACGGCGCGCCAGGTGGCGCAGTTGCTGACGGTGGCGCGGGAGCGGCCGTGGATGGCGGAGTTCGTCTCCTCGCTGGCCATCGCCGGCACCGACGGCACCATGGGGCGCCGTTTCCAGGACGGTCCGGAGCGCGGGCGGATGCACTTGAAGACCGGCCACCTGAACGACGTGGCGGCCATTGCCGGTTACCTCCACCCGCCGGGGGCGGAGCCGTTGGTGGCCGTGGTACTGGTTAACCACCCGGATGCCCACCGCGGTGCGGGACGCGGGATTCAGGAGGCGGTGCTCCGTTGGGCCTTTGCTCAGTGAGCTGCGCCCCGGAGCGGCGGTCCGCGCCCATGGCGACCGGGCGCGTGGCGCGGTAATCTGGGGACGGTATTGGCAGCGGGTGCCCGGAGGGGTAATGAGATAATGGGGTGTCCAGGGGTGAGGCAACGGATGGATGGCGGGTGCCGGGGCGTAGCCTGATACGCGGGCTCTGGGGTGCAATGCTCCTGGTGCTGCTGCCGTTAGCCGTGCTGGTGGCGCTGGCGGCGGACATCTGGCTGTTCGGCCAGCGCGAGGACGACACCGCCGCCGACGCCGCCGTCATTCTCGGGGCAGCGGCCTGGAACGGCCGCCCTTCGCCGGTGCTGCGCGAACGGATTCACCACGCCCTCAGCCTGTATGAGGCGGGCCAGGTGGACCTGCTGATCTTCACCGGTGGCCAGGCCCCGGGCGAGCCGCTGGCCGAGTCGGTGGCCGCGGCCCGGTACGCGCTGGCCCGGGGCCTGGCGGCGGAGGATGCCTATTGCGAGGTGGCCTCGGCCGATACCTGGAACAATCTGCGCGGGGCGGCCGCCGTGGTTGCCGAACACGACCTCGGGCGGGTGCTGGTGGTGAGCGACCCGCTGCACCTGCGCCGGGCGGTGGCCATGGCGCGCGATCTGGGCCTGGACGCCCACCCGGCGCCCACGCCCACCAGCCGCTTTCGGGGGCTGGAGGCCAAACGTAACTTTCTCTGGGCGGAGGTCCGGCTCTACGGCGGTTATCTGCTGCAGCGCCCCTTCATGGACCGTTCCGCCAATCCCCACGCGATGGGTGATTGTCTGTCCGGGGAGTGACCCCGGGGGCGGGCGGCGCTCAGCCCCGTGGCCCGTCGAGGGCCCGGAGCTTCTCCCGGATCTTCCCGGCATCGTCACTCTCCGCCGGCAGCAGCGCCAGTAGCCGTTCCCAATGGCGGCGGGCCACCGCGGCATCACCCCGTTCCAGCGCGGCACTGCCGGCGAGCCAGAGGGCCAGGCGGTGGTCGGGGTCGATGTCCAACGCCCGGCGCACCAGGCGCTCCGGGTCGCCCCGCAGCCGGCCGTCCCGGCTGCCGGCGAGCAGGTCGGCGTAGCGGGCCAACAGCTCCGGGTGGTTGTCCTGGCCGTGGCGCAGGGCCGCGCGGTAGCTTTCCAGGGCCTGTTCGGTCTTCCCCAGCGCGGTGAGGGTGCGGCCCAGCAGCACCCAGTTGTCGCTGTCCTCCGGGTGGCGTTCCAGGTGGGCCTGAAGGGTGGCCAGCGACGCCTGGACCACCTCCGCCGGGGATTGGTCCGGGTGGGCGCGCGCCGCCGAGGCCTGCAGGCCCTCGTTGCCGGCACCGGTGTGCACGTAAGTGGCCAGGCCGACGGTGGGCACCAGTACCGCCAACAGACCGGCCACCGCCCAGCGCCGGCCACCACCCACCGGGGCGGCGGGTTCAGCGGGGGCGGACGGTTGGCTCAGCAGGTCCCGGGCCAGCTCCGCCTGGATCTCGCGGTAGCGGGTCGGGTCGATGCGGCCGGCGTCGCGCTCGGCGGCAAGTTCCGTCACCTGCTGGCGGTAGATGCGGAGATTGGCGTCGGCCGGGTCGTCCGGGTCGGTCGTATCCGGGCCGGTTTGGCACTGCCCATCGCGGCAGAGTGCGCAGTCCCCGCGCAGCAGCGGGATGAGCAGCAGGGCAATGGCGATCAGGCAGAGCACCATGGTGGTGAGGGGGAAGGCCATCATGTCAACCTCCTGTCGATTGCCTGGAGCCGTGCCCGTTCCTCTGCGGTCAGCGGCGCGGTGTGGCCGCCCCCCCGGCTATGCCGGCGCAGGACGGCCAGATAGAGACCGGCGCCCAGGGCCAGCAGTAGAAAGGGGCCGCCCCAGAGCAGCCAGGTGGCCGCCCGCAGCGGGGGGCGGTAAAGGACGTAGTCGCCGTACCGGTCGACCATGAACTGCTCGATCCGCCGTCGGCTGTGGCCGTCGCGCACCATTTCGTAAATCTGGCGACGGAGATCGCGGGCCAGGGCGGCGTTGGAGTCGAGCAGCGATTGGTTCTGGCAGACGGTGCAGCGCAGCTCGCGGATCAGCGTCTGGTAGCGCTGCGCCTGGGTCTCGTTGTCGAAGGTCAGCGGGGTGCCCACCGGGATGGCGGCCGCCGGCGGCGCCAGCAGCGCCAGCAGGATCAGCCCCAGGGCGGCCAGGTGGGCGGCGCGGGTGTCGAGCATTGGCGCTCGCTTCATGGGGTGGCCTCCAGTTCGCGGATCAGGGGCAGGATCTGTTCCCGTGCGATCTCGGCGGTCAGCGGACCGGTGTGCTTGTGGCGGACCACGCCCTCCCGGTCCACCACAAAGGTCTCCGGCGTGGCGTAAACCCCCCAGTCGATCCCGGCCCGGCCGTCGCCGTCCCGGGCGGTGCGGGCGTAGGGGTTGCCGGCCTCCGCCAGCAGCTCCCGGGCTGCCGCCGGGTCGTCTTTGTAGTTCAGGCCGATCAGGTGCACACCCCGGTCCGCCAGTTGCTGCAGCACCGGGTGCTCCTGGCGGCAACTGGTGCACCAACTGGCCCAGACATTCACCACCGTCACCCGGCCCAGCAGGTCGTCCCGGCTCACGGTGCGGGTGGGGTCCTGTAGATCGGGCAGGTGGAACGCGGGCGCCTCGCGGTCGATGAGCGGCGAGGGAATGGCCCGCGGGTTCAGCCCCAGGCCGACCCAGAGCAGGGCGGCCAGTGAGAGTAGCACCAGCAGTGGCAGCCCGGCCCTCAGCATGACGCCTCCCCGGGGCGAAGCGCTCCTGCCGGGCGGGCCGGTCGGGTCCGGGGGGCGCGCACCAGTCGGTAGCGCCGGTCGGTGGCGGCAAGCAGGGCCCCCAGGGTCAAGAACAGGCAGCCGCCCCAGAGCCAGGTCATGTAGGGCTTGTAGTAGACGCGCACCACCCAGGCCCCGTCGTCCAATGGGTCGCCGAGCGAGACATAGAGATCGCGGAACAGGCCGCGGTCGAGCGCGGCCTGGGTCATGGGCATCGACTGGCTGGGGTAGTGGCGCTTCTCCGGATGCAGCCGGGCGATCGCCTGACCGTCCCGGGTCACGGTCACCCGCCCGGTGTCGGCCAGGAAGTTGCTGCCCACCCGCTCGTGGGTGCCGAGGAAGGTGAAGGTGTAACCGGCTACGGTCACCTCGTCGCCCGGGGCCAGGCGCACGTCCCGCTCTACCTCGTAGGTGCTGACCATCGCCACCCCGATGAGAAAGACCGCCACCCCGGCGTGGGCCAGGTGCATGCCCAGGTAGTGCGGCTTCAGCCCCTTGAGCCGACGGCGCAGCCCGATCCAGCCCGGTGTCGCCGGGCGGAGCCGGCCGTGCAGGTCCAGGGCGATGGCCAGCAGGATAAAGCTGGCGATGACGGTACTCAGGGCGGTGAGCGGCGACCAGGCGCCCAGGGCCAGCGGCCAGAGCCCGCCGATGACCCCGGCGGCGACCACGATGCCGGCGATGGCGCGGGCGAGCTCGCCGGGGGCATGCAGCTTCCAGCGCAGCAGCGGCCCCAGCCCCATGAGGACCAGCAGCGGCAGCATCACCGGTGTGAAGACCGCCTCGAAATAGGGCGGCCCCACCGAAATGCGCCCGCCGCCCAAGGCGTCCATGGCCAGCGGATAGAGGGTGCCCAGCAGCACCGTGAGCGTGGCCACCGCCAGCAGCAGGTTGTTGGCGAGCAGGCCGGACTCCCGCGACAGGTAGCCGAAGGCGGGGCCCGGGCCCACCCGGGGGGCGCGCCAGGTGTACAGGGCCAGGGCGAGCCCCATGCTGAGGACCAGGAAGGCGAGGATGAAGGTGCCGCGCTCGGGGTCGGTGGCGAAGGCGTGCACCGAGGTGATTACCCCGGAGCGCACCAGGAAGGCGCCCAGCAGCGTCAGACCGAAGGTGACAATGGCCAGCATCAGGGTCCAGACGCGAAAGCCGCCGCGTTTGTCGGTGACCGCCAGCGAATGGATCAGCGCCGTGCCGGTGAGCCAGGGCATGAGCGAGGCGTTCTCCACCGGGTCCCAGAACCACCAGCCGCCCCAGCCGAGCTCGTAATAGGCCCACCAGCTGCCCAGGGCGATGCCGAGGGTGAGGAAGGCCCACGCCACCGCGGCCCAGGGCCGGGACCAGCGGGCCCAGGCGGCGTCGAGCCGGCCGTTGAGCAGGGCGGCGATGGCGAAGGCGAAGGTGACCGAGAACCCGACATAGCCCATGTAGAGCAGCGGCGGGTGGAAGATCATCCCCGGGTCCTGCAGCAGCGGGTTGAGATCGCGGCCGTCCAGCGGTGCCGGGATCAGGCGGTCGAAGGGGTTGGAGGTGAAGATCATGAAGGCGAGAAAGCCCACGGTCACCGCCCCCAACACGGCGATAATCCGGGCGACCATGGTCCGGGGCAGGCTGCGGCTGAAGTGGCTGACCGCGACGGTCCAGAGTGCCAGGATGAGCACCCAGAGCAGCAGTGAGCCCTCGTGGCCGCCCCAGACTGCGGTGACGCGGTAGTGAAGTGGCAGCGCCAGGTTGGCGTGCTGGGCCACATAGGCCACGCTGAAGTCGTACTGGACAAAGGCGGTGGTCAGGCAGGCGTAGGCGGTGGCCAGGAATAGCAACACCCCCCAGGCCATCCAGTGGCCAGCCGCCATCCAACGGCGGTCCCCGCGGGCGGCACCGGCCAGGGGCAGCACCGCCTGAACCAGGGCCAGGGCCAGCGCCAATGCCAGGGCCAGTTGTCCGGTTTCAGCAATCACCTCGGCCCTCCCGGTCAGTAAGCGGTGGTGGTCTCCGGATGGCCGTCCGGGCCGGGTGTGCCATTGCCCTGGCCGATACGGTCCAGGGCCTCCTTGGCCTCGGCGGGCATGTAGGTCTCGTCGTGGCGGGCCAGTACCTGGGTGGCGTGGAACCGGCCGTCGGCGCCCAGGCGGCCCTGCGCCACCACGCCCTGACCCTCGCGGAAGAGATCGGGCAGGATGCCGTCATAGCTGACCGTGATCGACTCGGCGGTGTCGGTGACCTTGAAATGGACGCGGGCGCTCGCCGCCTCGCGCTCGACACTGCCCGCCTTGACCAGGCCGCCGATGCGGATGGGCCGGTCGATGGGTGCCTCCCGCGCCATGACCTCCGAGGGCGTGAAGAAGAACACCAGGTTGTCCTGAAAGGCGGTCAGCGCGAGGCCCGCGGACAGGCCCAGCCCCCCCAGCACCAGGGCGATCAGGGTCAGTCGGCGGTGGCGCGGCTTCATGTCTCGTCCTCCTCCCGGGATGCCAGGGCCCGCCGGTGGCGCGCACGGAGCTGCCGAATCTCGAGGATCAGGAGCAGGGCCGCCAGCCCGTAGACGCCCCAGATGTAGAGGCCGTGGCCCCCCATGTGCAGCCACTCGATCATGGGCGCCTCCCCAGCAGGTCGCCGATGGGCGTGGCCGCCAGGCGGGCCGGACGCCCCCTGGCGGCGGCGGGCCGGTGACCCTGGCGCAGCCGGCGTACCCAATGGCTGTTGCCCGCCTGTTCCAGGACCATGCTGCGGGCGCGGTGCAGGGCCGCAGCGGCGGTATAGGCCCAGCAGCCCACCGTGGTCAGCAGCAGGGCGGCGAGCATGCTGGCGCTCATGGTGGGGGCCTCGGAAAGGGTGATGGAGGCCCCCTGATGCAGGGTGTTCCACCACTGCACCGAGAAATAGATGATCGGCAGATTGATCACCCCCACCACCGCCAGCAGGGAGGCGGCCTGCCCGGACCGCTCCCGGTCCTCGAAGGCGCTGTCCAGGGCGAGGTAGCCCAGGTAGAGGAAGAGCAGGATCAGCGAGGAGGTGAGCCGGGCGTCCCAGACCCAATAGGCGCCCCAGGTGGGCTTGCCCCATAGCGCCCCGCTCCAGAGCGCCAGGAATGCAAACAGCAGGCCGGTGGGGGCCAGGGCCGAGGCCATGATGCGCGCCAGCTTGATACGCCAGACCAGGTGAATGAGGCCGTACCCGGCCATCAGGAAATAGGCGAGCATGGCCATCCAGGCGGCCGGGACGTGCAGCCACATGATGCGGTAGCTGTCGCCCTGCTGATAGTCGGGTGGGGCGATCACGAACCCCACGTAGAGCCCGGTGGCCGTGAACGCCAGGGCGGCGGCCCACAGCCAGGGCAGCAGGGTGCCGGTCAGGGCGTGGAAGTGAGCCGGGGCGGCGAACTTGAACCAGCGTATCCGCGACATGATCAGTACTCCTGCCAGTCGACGGCGGTGGCGGCCGGGAACGGCATGATCAATCGAGCGCGATGCGTAGCGCCGCGGCAATGGCCGCGGGGGCGAGACTGAGGGCCAGCACCAGCAGCGCGGCCAGCAGCAGCAAGTGGCCCTGCGGGCTGGCGCCGTGCAGGCTCTGCTCCACCGCGCCGCTGCCCAGGATCAGCACCGGGACAAAGAGCGGCAGCAGCACCAGCGCCATCAGCCCGTTCCCGGCGCGCGCACCCAGGGTCAGGGCGGCGGCGATGCCGCCCAGCAGGGTGAGCACCGGGGTGCCCAGGAGCAGACTGACGACCAGGGTGAGCTGGACGGCCGGCGCCAGTCCGAGTTGCAGGCCCAGCAGGGGGGCGATGACCACCAGCGGCAGGCCCGCGTAGAGCCAGTGCGCCACCAGTTTGGCCAGTACCAGTAACGACAGAGGCTGCGGGGCGAGCAGCAGCGACTCCAGGGTGTGCTCGCCGCAGTCGTCCGCGAACAGCCGCTCCAGCGTGAGTAGACTCGCCAGCAGGGCAGCCGCCCAGATGGCACCCGGGGCGATGCGCTGGAGCAGCGCCGGCTCGGGCCCCATCCCCAGCGGGAAGAGGCTGACCACGATGACGAAAAAGGCCATGCCGTAGAGGGCGTCCTGGCGCCGGCGCATGACCAGCGTCAGGTCCCGGTGCAGCAGCGCGATGAATGCCTGGAACATGTAGGCCCTTCATGCCTCCGTACCCGTCACCCGATCGCCGGCGCTCCGTGCCCCGGCGGGGGCGGGATCGCTCAGCCAGAGTTCATCACAGGGAATGCCCCCAATCCGGAGGTGTTGGTGGCTGCAGGCGACCACGGCACCGCCCTCCTGGCAGTGGCGGGCCAGCAGCGCGTGGAAGCGCTCTGCCCCCTCCACGTCCAGCGCCGCCTGGGGCTCGTCCAGCAGCCACAACCGGCACCGTGGGAAGAGTGCCAGCGAGGCCAGCACCACCCGGCGGCGCTGCCCTTGGGACAGCTGAGACGCCAGGGTGTCCAGATGCCGGGCCATGCCCATGCCGGCCAGGGCCGTCCGCACCGCCTCCCGATCCGGGCGGTGGTGATAGAGCGCCGCCTGCCACTGCAGGTTCTCCAGCACGGTCAGCGCGCCGCGCAGGCCGTCCCGGTGGCCGCGGTACTGCAGGGTGCCGCGGTGGTCGTTGGCCGCCTGGCGGATGCAGCGGCCCGCCCGGAGGATCCGGCCTCGGTGCGGGCGGGACAGGCCGGCCAGGGTGCGCAGGAGGGTGGTCTTGCCACTGCCGTTGGCGCCGCGCACGCAGAGCAGCCCGCCCCGGGCGAGCCGGAAGCCTAGGCCCCGGAACAATGGCCGGCCGCCGCGCGCCACCTGCAGGCCGGTGGCCTCCAGGGCGGGCGCGGCGACGAGGTGCAGCGCGGTATCGCCCATGGTGTCAGACCGTGACGGTGGCCGTGTCGGAGTCGCCGTCCGTGTCCTCCCAGCGCAGGGTGAGGGTGTCGCCCTCGCTCACGCCGCTGATCTCCATGGAGAGGAAGGGGTTCTCGGCGATGGCGCTGCCCCAGCGGGCGCGTACGGCCTCCCCGCCGTTGTGTTCCACCACCAGGGTCTGGATGTATTTGTCTACGCCATCCCGCGCCTGGGTGCGCATGGGATGGTTGATCATGGCGCGGAGTTCGCAGGTATCGCCGGTCAGCCGGCTGCGCATGCGGATGCTGGACATGGGAACCTCCTGGTTTGGTTCAACAACCGGCCGCGCCGATGCGCACGAAGCTGGCGCCCCGGTAGAGGGTGCCGTTCGCCTTGACGACCGCCACTACATCGGCCGATTCGGCCATCCGGATGCGGGTGGCCAAGGTGCCGGGACAGGGGCGGGGGAAGTCGTAGCTGGCGAGCAGCGGCGGTTGGTTGCCCGCGGCGAACAGGCTGATGCTCTCCACCTCGTTCATCCCCGCGCGGACGGTGATGGGGACCTGGCCACCGTCGTCGGCGACGCCGGGCGGGCCCTCCACGACCACCCCATCGCTGTCCTCCAGCGGTAGATCGCCGTACAGGGCCTGGATGGCCTGGTCGATGTCATTGCTGGCGAAGCCCGGCCGGGTCTGGCCGGCCACGGCCTGGCCGAGCGTGATCAGGCCGCTGCCGAGCGCGGCCGCCAGGGCGCCGCCGGCCGCGGTCCCCTTCAAGAACAGGCGTCTGCTGATACCCATGTGCGCTACTCCGTACTGGTTCACATTGATCGGTTGACCACGAAGGGGCTACCGCGCCCCACCTTCAGCCCCGGCGTCGAGCCGGGCCTCCGCCTCGTCGTCGTCCAGCGGTCGGTCTTCGTGGTCCTGCAGGGGGCCGCCGTCGGCGTTCCAGCCCTTCAGGCCGAGCTTGAGCGACCGTACCCGGGCGAAGCCCATGCGCTGGAGGTTGACGCCGGCCAGGGCGCTGCGCCGGCCCGAGCGGCAGATGAGGATCACGACCCGGTCGCGTGCCGCCACCAGCTCGGGCTCGGTCTCCTCATAACCTTCCTCGGCCGCCGGCTCGAGCACCCCCCGCGGCACGTGCAGGCTGCCGGGGATGTGCAGGGCCCGGAATTCGTCCGGCTCCCGGACATCCAACAGCAGTGGCCTTTCACCGGCCTCCAGGGCCTCCATGAGTTCGCAGGGGAAGACCTCGGGCACCTGCTGCAGGGCCTCGTCGACCAGGGTCTGGTAGGTCATCGGGCGGGTCATGGCGGGCACCTCCTAGGCAGGCCGGCGGCGGTTCAGTTCGCCCGGCTCCGCGGCCTTGGGGGTCTCGTCCCCCGGTGGCCGGTACCAGTTGATCTGCTCGTACAGCCGGACCACCTCGCCGATGATGACCAACGCGGGCGACTGAAACCCCTGCTGGCGCGCCAGCCCCGGCAGGGTCTCCAGCGTGGCGGTGAGGGTGCGCTGTTCCGGGGTGGTGCCCTTTTCCACCAGCGCGGCGGGGGTCTCGGCCGGCAGGCCGTGCCAGCAGAGCTGGCGACTGAGCTCGGGCAGGCTGGCCACGCCCATGTAAAACACCAGGGTCTGCCCGGGTTGCACCATCCGTGACCAGTCCAGGTCCAGGCGGTCGTTCTTGAGATGGCCGGTGTAGAAGGCGCAGCTATGGGCGTAATCCCGGTGGGTCAGGGGGATGCCGCTGTAAGCCGCACAGCCGGTGGCCGCGGTGATGCCCGGGACCACCTGAAAGGGCACGCCGGCATCGACCAGGGTCTGCAGCTCCTCGCCGCCGCGGCCGAAGACGAAGGGGTCACCCCCCTTCAGCCGGAGGACCCGGTAGCCCTGGCGGGCCAGGGTGACCAGCTTGTCGTTGATGGCGTGTTGTGGTACCGGGTGGTGGCCACAGCGTTTGCCCACGTCGATCCGCTCGGCATCCTGGTTGACCTTGGCCATGATCGCCGGATTGACCAGCCGGTCGTAGACCACGGCATCGGCCTGTTGCATCAGGCGCAGGGCGCGCAGGGTGAGCAGATCCGGGTCACCCGGCCCGGCGCCCACCAGGTAGACCTCCCCCCGCCGGGTCTGGAGCTCTCGGGTGGCGCGGCCGATGGCCTCTTCCAGGCCCTCACGCGCGGCGTCGTCCTGGCCGGCGAAGACCCGCTCTGCCACCTCACCACTGAGGACCTCTTCCCAGAACCGCTGGCGCTGCCACGCCTCCGGCAGGACCTCGCGGACCGGCCGCCGGTACCGCTCGGCCAGACGGGCCAGCCGCCCGTAGGCGGAGGGTATGTCGGCCTCCAGCCGGTTGCGCAGCATCCGGGCCAGCACCGGGGACGTGCCGCCGGTGGAGACGGCGATCTGCACCGGGCCCCGGTCGACGGTGGCAGGCAGGGTGAAGGAGCACAGATCGGGCCGGTCCACCACGTTGATGGGGATGTTTCGGGCCCGCGCCAGCATGTGCGCGCGGCGGTCGGTGGCCTCATCCGCGGCGGAGATCACCAGGGAAACGCCATCCAGATCGCGGGCCGTGAGGGGGCGTCGCACCATGCGGCAGCCGTGTGCTTCCGTCAGGGCCGCCAGGGTCGGCAAGGGGGCCTCGGCCAGGACCGTCAGTTCCGCCCCTGCCGCCAGCAGGAGGCGGGCCTTGCGTTCGGCCCGGCGGCCGCCACCGACAACCAGGCAGCGTCGGTCGCGCAGTTTCATGAACACGGGGAGCGTTTCCATAGCGGCCTCGATGAATGCTGGAATGTCTATGTGTGACACTTCACCGCAGGCGCGCCGACCAGGAAATATCCCCGACAGGCTAGGGGGCAGGGCGGTCTATCCCTTTTGGGAGGGGGTCGGGCCGCGTTCCGGCGACCCGGGCCCGGTGGATCGGGGAGGTCAAAGACCGAGGTCGAAGCCCGGGTCCTCGTCCTCGCCCGGGAGCTTGTGCACCACGCCCTGGTGGCAGCTGATGCAGGTCTTGCCCTCTTCCATGGCCTCGCGGTGGTTGCGGCCGCCGCGACCGGACTGTTGGGCCAGGTCCATGCTGTCCCAGCTGTGGCAACTACGGCAGGCCAGTGAATCGTCCGCCTCCATGGCGTCCCAGACCCGTTGCGCCAGCACCGGCCGGCGTTCCTCGAACTTTTCAGGGGTGTCAATGGTGCCGGCGAAGTGGTGGTAGATGTCATTGATCGCCCGAACCTTGGCCGCCAGGGTCGCGCCCAGGGTGTCCGGGACATGACAGTCGGCGCACTCCGCGCGCACCCCGTGGGCGTTGGCGTAGTGGCTGCTCTCCCGCCACTCCTCCACCGCGGGGGCGATGCTGTGGCAGGAGGCGCAGAACTCCGAGGTGTTGGTGAAGGCGACAAAGGCGTTCACCGACGCGAAAAAGCCGAGGACGACAATGGCCACGGCCGAGATGACCGCACAGGTGGCCAGCTTGGTGGGCGGCCGCAGTATATAGCGGATGCCACGTTTGATCTTGCCCACGGTGTTTACCTCCGCAATCGATCGAACCGGCCGTGCGACCCGCCGCGGCCCGTTTGGGGTGACCGCGACGGGGGCGTAGTGCCCCTTAAGTCAGACGGCGGTACGGACGTTGTAGTGACGGACCACGTGCCGGGCCTCGACGAAGAACAGCCAGCGCTCCAGCAGGACCCCGGCAAAGGCGATGGGCAGCGCCAGCGCCACCGGCCAAAGGGCGGGGGAGGTGGCCATGGCCAGCAGCATCAAGGCCGGTATCACGAACCCCGCCATCAGTACCAGGCGGCGCAGGACCCGGATGCCGTCCTCATCGGCGCCGTGGATGAACTCCTCCGTGAGGAAGGTGCCGCTGGTATGCCCCGGATCCAACAGGCGGACGCGGCCTCCGGTCAGGCCGGTGGCGCTGCCGGCGTCCGGGCCGCGGTGGGCCTGGCGGCGTTGCCAGTCGTAATGCAGCAATTTGCCCAGTCCGGCCAGGACCAAAAGGAGCAGGGCCAGGGCGGTGACAGGGGTGAGGTCGGCCCCGCCGGTTCCGCGGACCAGCACCAGCAGTAACCCGCCCAGGGCCAGCCCCATCAACAGGTAGTTGATCGGGGTCAGGCTGGAGTGCCAGGCCCGGATGGTGGGCAGACAAGCATAAATCATGCCGGTGGCCAGCACCGTGCCCAGGGCCAGGATGACGGTGAGCACGCCCAGCAGGCCGGTGACCGGCCCGTGGCTCACCCCGTCGCCCAGAAGCAGTCCGAGCAGGTAGAGCGCGGCGACGGGGTAGAAAAGCACGGCCAGCACCGCTTCGCGGGACAGCCAGGAGCTGCGGAAGCGACTGAAGGCGCGCCAGGCGTTGCGCGGGTTGGCCAAGTGCCCGGTGGAGAGCAGCAGGCCGACGGTGATGAGCAGGAAACCGATAATCGCGGCAGCAGTCAGTTCCCCGCCAGCCACCGGTCCGCCGAGCTGAAGCATGGCGGCGATGACGAACAGCGCGATGAAACCGTAGCCTGCGCCGGAGAGGACGGTGAAGCCCACGACGGAAAGTGGTGGATGCATTGAGGCTCCTCCTGTCAGCGGTGGACGACGCGGTTGACCCAGTTCCGCAGCCGGTCGCCCAGACCGGGCTTGGGCTCGACGGTGGGGGTGGCTTGCGGGTTCCGGGGCGGCAGATAGCGGTTCACCGGCCGGTAGCCCAACTCATTCATCAGGCCCTGGCCGCGGCGCTCGCGGACCAGGCGGCTGACATCGGAGTCGGGATCGTTCAGATCGCCAAAGTGGCGCGCCCGGGCCGGGCAGGCCAATACGCAGGCGGGCTGGCGTTCCGCCTCCGGCAGGGACTCGTCGTAGATCCGGTCCACGCACAGGGTGCACTTCTTCATCGTCCCGGTGGCGCGATCCAGCTCCCGGGCGCCGTAAGGGCAGGCCCAGGCGCAGTAGTTGCAGCCCATGCATTTGTCCTGATCGATTAGGACAATGCCGTCCTCCTCCCGCTTGTAGGAGGCCCCGGTGGGGCAGACGGTGACGCAGACCGGGTCCTCGCAGTGCATGCAGGACATGGGTAGGTTCACCGTCTTGCAATGGGGGTAGTCGCCCTCCTCGTAGGTACGCACCCGGTTGAACCAGACCCCGGAGGGCGCCTCGCCCCATGGCTGATAGTCGGTCAGCGGCCCGAGCGTGCCCGAGGTGTTCCACTGCTTGCAGGCCACCGCGCAGGCGTGACAGCCCACGCAGGTGTCCGTGTCGATGACCAGTCCCAGCTTCATGCCCCTCTCCGGTTGAGTATGTCGTGCATGGAACGGTGCAGGCGCACCGGTTCGTGTACGGCGTAGCGCAGCTCATCGGCGGGCGCGCGTTGCACGCCGGGGATGAGTTGCAAGGTCTCGAACTGCGGCCAGCTGCCGGTCTCGCCCGGCTCGGCCTTGCGGATGCGGACCCGCAGGTCGTACCAGGCGGCCTGGCCGGTGATGGGATCGGAGTTAGTGATGTCCCGTCCGCCGTTGCGCTTGGGCAGCAGCTCGGAGATCAGGTGGTTCATGAGAAACCCCTGGCGCGCCTCCGGGGCCTCGGGATCCAGTCCCCAGGCGCCGGATTGCTTGGCAATGGCATTCCAGGTCCAGACGGTGTTCTCCTGCACGCCTTCCATGAGCCGGATCTGGACCCGGATGCGGCCCAGGTGCGACTCCACCCAGACCCAGTCGTCATCGGCCAGGCCCATGCGCTCACCCTGGGCCCGGTTGATGTGCAGCCGGTTATAGGCCTGCAGTTGACGAAGCCAGGCGTTCTGGCTGTCCCAGGAGTGGTACATGAACATGGGGCGCTGGTTGACCGCGTGGAAGGGGTAGGCCTCGCCGTCGCAACGGGTCTCCTCCAGCGGGGTGTAGTGGAAGGGCAGCGGATCGAAGTAGCTGCTCAGGCGCTGACGGTCCTCCGGGTCAGTGGGACAAGGGCCGTCGTAGAGCCCCTGGCCCGCGAGCCGGAACCGCTGCAGGGTCTCGGAGTAGAGTTCGAAGACGATGGGATCGGCGCTGCCGTTGAGGCCGGCATCGCGGGCCCACTCCAGGTAGCCCTTGTTGGCGAACTTGTAGAACTGGTGGGAGAGCGGCAGCTCGTACTTGTAGAAGCAGCCATTCTCCTTGTAGCGCGTCCACTGGTCCGGATTGGGTTCACCGCGCAGGTCCTGGTCCCCCTCCTTGCCGCGCCAGCCGGCGAGAAAGCCCACGCCGGGTGCCTTCTCGAAGCGGGTGATGAAGTCGAGATAGCCGCTGTACTTGGGGCTGCCGTCCTCGTTGGTGAACGCCGGCAGCCCGAGCCGGCCGGCCAGGTCGATCATCACCTCCTGCCAGGGGCGCACGTCGCGGTCCGGCTCCACCACCGGCTGGCGGATCGCGTCCGCGGGCCCGTCCGGCTCGGAGATGGGCCGGTCGAGCATGGAGATTACGTCGTGGCGCTCCAGATAGGTGGTGTCAGGCAGGACCAGGTCGGCGTACTGCACGGTCTCCGAGTGGAAGGCGTCCACCACCACCAGGAAGGGGATCTTGTACTCCCCGTTGCCGTTCTTCTCGCGCAGCATCTTCAGCACGCCGGAGGTGTTCATGGTGGAGTTCCAGGCCATGTTGGCCATGAACAGCATCAGCGTGTCGATGGGGTAGGGGTCGCCCTTCACGGCATTGGTGATCACCATGTGCATCATGCCGTGGTTGGCCAGGGGCGCCTCCCAGGAGTAGGCCTTGTCCAGGCGCAGCGGGTTGCCCTGGTCGTCGATCAGTAGATCCTCCGGGGCCTTGGGGAAGCCCAGCGGCGGGCCGGCCAGCGGTTCCCCCGGCGCCGTCGGTCGCGCGGGTTTGATGGGCGGTGGCACCGGCTTGGGGTAGGGCGGTTTGGCCCGATGCCCCCCGGGTACATCCACCGAGCCGAGCAGGATCTGCAGCAGGTGGATGGCCCGGCAGGCCTGAAAACCGTTGGAGTGCGCGGAGATCCCGCGCATCGCGTGCATGGAGACCGGGCGCCCGATGATGCGGTCGTGCTTACGACCCGCCCAGTCGGTCCATTCGCATTCGATCTCGATGCTCTCTTTGAAGGCCACGTGGGCCAGTTCCAGCGCCAGGCGCTCGATGGTGTCGGCGCTCACCCCGCAGACCTCGGCGGCGCGCTCCGGGCTGTAGTCCTCGCTCAGGTAGCGTTCCGCCATCAGGCTCATCACGGTCTTCACCGGGCGGCCATCGGGCGCCTGGTAGTCGCCGAACAGGGCGGGGGCGATGTCGGGTTGGGTGGCGTCGACGAACGCCTCGCGCTCCAGGTCCCAGCTCAGTGGCTTGTCGTTCTCGTCGCGCAGCAGCAGCCCGTGGCCCGGCTCGCCGGGGGTCTGCACCACCAGGTGGTGGGCGTTGGTGTAGCGGATCAGGTATTCCCAGTCGAACTGCTCCTCGCGCAACAGCACGTGGATCATCGCCATGGCGAGCATGCCATCGGTGCCGGGGCGGATGGGCACCCATTCATCCGCGACCGCCTGGTAGCCGGTGCGGACCGGATTGATGGCGACGAAGCGGCCGCCGCGGCCCTTGAGCTTGCCGATGCCGATCTTGAAGGGATTGGAGCCGTGGTCCTCGGCCACCCCCCAAAGCATCAGGTACTTGGTGCGCTCCCAGTCCGGATCGCCGAACTCCCAGAAGGCATGGCCCATGGTGTAGAGCCCGGCGGCGGCCATGTTGACCGAGCAGAACCCGCCGTGGGCGGCCCAGTTGACCGTGCCGAATTGGGCTGCCCAGAGGCCGGTCAATGCCTGCATCTGGTCGCGGCCGGTGAAGTAGGCGAGCTTCTTCGGGTCCGTGCGCCGGATCTCGGCGAGCCGCTGTGCGAGCACGTCCAGCGCCTTGTCCCAGGAGACCTCTTCGAAATCGCCCTTGCCGCGTTCGCTGCCCGGCTTGCGCATCAGCGGCTTGCTGAGCTTGGCCGGGGAGTACTGCTTCATGATGCCGGCATTGCCCTTGGCGCAAAGGGCACCCCGGTTGACCGGGTGGTCGGGGTTGCCCTGGATGAAGCGGACCTGGCCCTCCTCCAGCGTCACCTTGATGCCGCAGCGGCAGGCGCACATGTAGCAGGTGGTGGTCTTGACCTCCTGGCGGTCATGGGGCTCGAACTCGGGCAGCCGGGGACCGGCCGCCTGCGATGCCGCGGTGGTGCTCATGGACAACTCCTGACGGGAATGGTGTTACGGGATCGGTTCGTCGCGCGGGTGGCGGGCAGCGGGGCCGGCGGGCCGGCCCCGCCGCGGTCTAACCCCAGATATCCTTGGGGAAATTGCGATACCAACTCTCGGTGAAGGCGGCTTCGCGCCGCCGATACGTCTGTGACGCATCGATGGGCGAGACGCCCCCGGCGATGTTGTCGAGGGCGACCCCGGCCGGTGCGTCGGGATCCTCCTTGAGCTTGTAGACGGCGTTGACCGACACCGAGTGGTCCGGCGTGACCAGGCTGTAGCAGGCATTGGCGAACCGCGGGTCGGCCTCCGGCTCCATGCCGTTCAGGTAGGCCGCGATGGCCAGGGCGGTGACCTTGGCCTGGGAGTTGGCCGAGTAGCCGGACTTCGGCATGGCCGCCGCGATGGAGGCATCACCAATGACGTGGATGTTCGGAATGACCGTGGACTCGAAGGTGCGCCGGTCCACCGGACACCAGTCACCGCCGTCGGTGAGCCCCGCCTCAATCGCGATACGGCCTGCCCTCTGGGCGGGAATGATATTGGCCACGTCCGGTTCGAAGTCGTCGAAGGGGGTGTGGACGGTCATGTTGTCCGCATCGACCCGGGTGACACCGCCGGCGGAGTCGGACTCCGGCACCCATTCAATGATGTCCGAGTAGTACATCTCCCAGCCCTGCTCGAACAGACCCTGCTTGGAGAAGGCGTTCTTGCTGTCGAGGATGAGCAGTTTGGAGCCGGGCTTGTGCGCCTTGAGGTAGTGGGCGATCAGCGAGGCCCGCTCATAGGGCCCGGGTGGGCAGCGGTAGGGGTTCGGCGGCGGCGCCAGCACCACCAGCCCGCCCTCGGGCATGGCGCGGATCTGATCGCGCAGCCGAGTGGTCTGGTCGCCGGCGATCCAGGCGTGGGGCATGGTCTCAGCGGCTGCCTCGCTATAACCCTCGATGGCGTCGTACTTCAGCTCGATGCCCGGCGAGACCACCAGGCGGTCGTATTCGAAGGTTTCGCCACCCTCGGTGCGGACGGTCTGCGCCTCGCCGTCGATGGCGGTGGCCTTGTCGATGACTACGTTGATGCCGAGCGCTCGCAGGCCGTCGTAGCCGTGGGCGATGTCATCCAGGTCGCGCAGGCTGGCGATCACCGTGTTGCTAACGTAGCAGGTGTGGTGGACCGGCTTGGCCTCGATGAGGGTGACCTCGGTGCCGGGTGAGGCGCGCTTGATGTAACGGGCGGCGGTGGCGCCACCGGTGCCGCCGCCGATGATCACCACCCGTCCGTTGCTGCTGGCCCGGGCGCCGCCGCTGGTCAGCAGGCCGGTAGCCGGGAGACCGGCGACCAGCCCGGAGGAGCCGGCGAGTTTCAGAAAATCCCTACGATTAAGCTGTGACATGGTGCCTCCTTGGTCGATCCCGCCGGGTTACTCGAAGAGCTCCGGATCCTGCTGACTGACATAGAAATGCACCAGGGCGTCGATGTTCTCCAAAATCTCCTCGGTGGAGTAGCCCTGGGCGATCTCCATGAACTGCGAACGCTTGCCCTCGGTGAAGGGGCGTCCGAACTGGAGGTAATCGACCAGTGTGTAGCGCAGGTGGGGGGCCCATTGGCCGGCAATGATGGGCAGGTCGTCCTCGCCAACGGTGCCGTTGGCGGTGTGGCAGCTGGCACAGCTCTGCTCGTGCAGCTCCGCGCCGCGGCGGGCCAGATCGGTGTCGTAGTCCTGTTGGGCGGGGACATAATCAACGGCGGCGTAGTACTCCGCCATCGCGCGGATCTCAGCGTCGGTATAGCCCTCCCCCACCCGGTTCATGACCGAGCCGGGCGCATCGCCCGTGTGGTACTTGCGCATCACGTAGATGAAGTATTCTTCGGGCTGGCCGGCGATGGTGGGGATGGTGGGGCCATGGCTGACGCCGTCGGTGCCGTGACAGCCGCTGCAGGTGTTGGCCAGCATTTTTCCGGAGGGCGTGGTGACCTCCGCGACCGCCCAGCCGGTGGCAAGCAGCCCGCCGGCGAGCGCCAGGGTGGCCAGAGTGGCCCTTAAGCCTTTGTGTTGCATCTTCACTCTCCTCCAAGCCCGGCATGGTGGCGATGCGGGCCCGAACTTCGGCTTTTTAAATCGTTATATCGTTCTTTGTGGCAGGGCGAAGTATTAGCCCTTTTTCTTTATTAGGAACGTGAATTTGCCGCCTTCCTCGCCGTTCTCCAGCAGTTCGTGGCCGGTTTGTTTGGCGAAGGAATCGAAGTCTTTCACTGAACCGGGGTCCGTGGCGATGATGCGCAGGGTCTGGCCGCCCTCCATTTTGGCCAGTTGTTTCTTGGCCTGCAGAATGGGCAGGGGGCAGTTGAGACCGCTAGCGTCGAGTTCCTGATCAATACTCATGGTTTCCATGCCTCTCTCGCTGTGATGATGACGGGTTGTGGGGTCAATGGCGCTGCCATTGCTGGGCGCTATCGGTGCTCCCGGCCCGGCCGTCCTGGTACCCGGCCTCGTAGGCCGCGGTGACGCGTTGCTCCTCCCGCGGGGGATTGTGGAGATACCCCCCGACCCAGCCCTGGAGGTATTCCGGGTCCACGCCGCGCTCCTCGAGCTGGGTGATGGTCTTGTAGTAGGTCTGATCCATGGGCCCTCCCAGTCATGCGGATTGATGCTCAGGTGGGAGCATCGCCAGTCTGCGCCAGAGCGACAATCCGTCTGATGGGAGGGGGGTGGGGTGGGGCCTATCCCAAAGGGGATAGGGCACGATCGATCCGCCCGGGCGCGCGGTCGGAATACCAAGCGAAAAAATCAGAGAAATGAGATATGACGCAAGAAACGGTTGCGAACCAAGGATTCGCTTGGCCAGACCTTTGCCAATGGAATAACCTTATTGTATTTTTGAATGTAAGAAGCCCCGAAGAGGGCTCACAGCAGTGAATCGCGGCTGCGATGCCCCGGCATCAGGACGACGCGGTTCACCACTATAACGACAACGCCCCCGGGCGGTTGAGGAAGCGTCAGGCCCCTCGGTAACAAGGCCCTGACTGGAGGAGTGCAATGGGTAACGTGAATGCGCCCGCATGGTTCCATTCCGCGGCTCGGTCGATGGTGCCTATGGGAAAACGCCTGCCCGTCTCGCTCGTGGAGGTGCCGGCGGAGAGCAACGCGGTTCCGCCGCATGACCGGGCGGGCCCTGAGAACGACGAGATCGTGGCCCTGCGCGAGCGTGCGCGGGCCATGGAAGTGCTGTATACGCTGAGCACCTCCAGCGAACGCTGTGATGATCTGGAAACCCTGCTCAGTGGAGCGCTGGAGCAATTGATGCGCGCCACCGGGGCCACTGCCGGCGTGGTCCGCCGTATGGACGCAGAGGGCACGCTGCGCCTGGTGGCCGCCCGTGGCGTCGGCGACGACTACCCCGAAAACGACTGTGGGGTCCGGCCGGAGGACTGCGCCTGTGGTGAGGCCGCCCTCCGCGGATGTCTGATCTCCAACCCCGGTATGAAGGGTTGCCGCCATAAGCGCTACCAGCGCCCCATCGGGCACGAGGACCTGCACCTGCTGGCGGTGCCGTTGACCGCTGACGACCGCCGCCTGGGCGTGTTCAGCCTGTTCCTCGAGCCGGTCATGCTGCAGCAGTGGCAGCAGCTCAATCTGCACCGCATGCTGCAGATGGCCGGCGAGCACCTCGGGCTGGCGATGGAGCGCATCCGGCGCGAGAGCGAGGCCCGCCTGCAATCGCTGGAGCAGGAGCGCAGCCAGATCACCCACGAACTCCACGATTGCCTCGCCCAGCGGTTGGCGGCGTTGGGCCTGGAGGTGCGCAACCTGGAGGCCAGCCACGGCGGTGGACGGGCGCCGGGCGGGCTGCGTGCCGGCCTGCGCCATGTGCGGCGCGGCCTGGACCAGGCCTATGGCGAACTGCGTCAACTCATGGGGCAATTCCGTATCGCCCTGGAGGGGGGTGGCCTGGAGCCCGCGCTCAAACGGCTGGTGCACCGTTTCCAGCGCGATAGCGGCATCCGGGTGCTGCTCAGCCATGACTGGCCGCGGGGACGGCTCAGTCCCGACCAAGAGTTCCAGGTCCTGCGTATCGTGCAGGAGGCGCTGAACAATGTCAGGAACCACAGCGGCGCCCGCCATGTTCAGGTGGCCTTGCACCGGATTGGCTGCGACATGGAGCTGGTGGTGGAGGACGACGGGCGCGGTTTCGCCGATTCGCCGCCGGATCACCGTGACGGTGACGACGGCCACCACTTGGGCCTGGGCGTGATGCGCGACCGCGCCGACGCCATCGGCGGCCATCTGGAGATCCAAAGCGAACTGGGGGAGGGGACCCGGATCGCCGTCTATCTGCCTTCCTGCGGCCGTTGCCCCGGTCGGGAGGAACGGGGCTGATGCGGCTCCTGCTGGTGGATGATCACACCCTTTTGCGGGTGGCGCTGGGCGACATGCTCAGCCAGCATGGGTATCAGGTGGAACACGCAGGCACCGAGATCGAGGCCCTCAGTGCGCTGGCCAAGAGCCCTCCCGACGTGGTGCTGCTGGATCTGCGTATGCCGGGCTCCGGCGGGCTGGAGGTGCTCAAGCGCATTCGCAGCCGGGATTCGGAATTGCCGGTGGTGATGCTCACCTCGAGCGACGAGGAGCGTGATCTGCTGCAGGCCCTGCAGGCCGGCGCCAACGGCTACCTGGTCAAGGACGCGGAACCGGCGGAACTGATCCAGGGGCTGGAAAAGGTCCTGGCCGGTCAGACCGCCGTCGCCAGCCGTCTGACCGATACCCTGGTCCAGATGATGGCAGGCGGTCGCAGCCAGCGGGAGGGTGCCGAGGCGTCCCGTCCGCCGGACCCCTTCGCTGCACTGACGCCCCGCGAGCGGGAGATTCTCATGCACGTGGCCCGGGCCGAGAGCAACAAGGTCATTGCGCGTGAACTCGGGGTTTCGGATGGCACGGTCAAGCTTCACATCAAGTCCATTCTGCGCAAGCTGGGCGTGAAATCGCGGGTCGAAGCGGCGGTCAAGGCGGTGGACCTGGGGCTGACCCGCCGCGAAAAGGGTTAGTCATCTTCCAAAAGCTGGGGCCCTCAGGACGGCCCTGTCACGCCGCCCGCAGGCGCATGCCATGACCCGTGTCAGCGTTCGGCGGCGCTGTCCGCGATGCCGGCTTCACCCGCGGGCTCCGGGTTCAGGGGGCAGCGCGCGGGATCAAACCCGGGTACATCCATCCGTTGATAAATCGCCGCCAGGGCGTGGCGTTCGTTGCGGTAGATATTCTCGTCGCCAATTACCTCCTTCAGCCCCGTCCGTTCCAGCAGTTCCTGGAGAGGCAGCTTCAGACCGGCCAGGACCAGGGTGCTGCCGCTGGCGTGGAGGTTCTCCGCCAGTTTGTGCAGGGTCTCCTCGCCCGAGGCGTCGATCTGGTTGATGCCGTTGGCCACCACGAGGACGAAGCGCGCTTCCGGGTGTCGGGCCCGGGCATCGAGGATGGCGTCCTCGAAGTAGCCCACGTTGGCGAAATAGAGATCCCCGTCGAAGCGTACGGCGGCGATGTAGGGGCTGCGGGGCAGGTCGAAGTACTCGGCATCGCGCAGGGTGCCGTCGGGGTGGCGTGCGAGCAGCACCACCCGTGGCTTCATGGTCCGTAACAGATAGAGCACGATGGCCAGCCCCGCGCCGAGCAGGATGCCGTAATCCAGGTGGGGGGCAAAGATCAGGGTGGCGCTGAAGGTGACCACGGCCGCGATCCCATCGTCGCGTTTGGCCTGCCAGGCGTGGCGCACCGCCTTCACGTTCACCAGGCCCAGTACCGCCATCATGATGATGGCCGCGAGCACCGCCAGCGGCAGGTGGTAGAGCAGGGGGGTGAGGAAGAGCAGGGTGAGCGCCACCAGCAACCCGGTGATGACCGAGGACAGCCCGGTCCGGGCACCGGCGTTGTAGTTGACGGCTGAGCGGGAGAAGGAACCGCTGACCGGAAAGGCGCTGGAGAAGCTGCCCACCAGATTGCCCAGCCCCTGCCCGATCAACTCCTGGTTGGGATCGATACGGTCGCGGGTCCGGGTGGCGATGGCCTTGGCGATGGAGATCGCCTCCATGAAGGCGACCAGGGCGATGACCAGTGCCGTGGTCATCAGCGTGGTGACCGTGGTGACGCCGAGTTCCGGGATCCCCAGGGTGGGTAAGCCCTCCGGGATGCCGCCCACCACCGCGCCGCCCATGCCCTCGAAATCCAGCCATAGGCTGACCGGCGTGAGTACGGCGACGGCCAGCAACACCCCGGGGATCCGCGGCAGCCAGCGCTTGCACCCCACCATCATGGCGATGGCCGCCAGTCCCATCAGTACGGTTGGCCCGTGGGCCTGGGGCACCCGTTGCAACAGGTCGAGCACCCCCAGCAGGAAACTGCCGCTGCGGTCCATCGACAGCCCCAGCAGGCTACCCAGTTGGGAGAGCACAATCACGATGGCGGCGGCGTTGGTGAACCCGATGATGACCGGGTGGGAGATGAAGTTCACCAGGGTGCCGAGTCGGAAGGCGCCGAGCAGGAGTTGGATCACCCCGACCATGAAGGCCAGGGCGATGGCCAGGGTGATGAACTCGCCGCTGCCCGCTTCCGCCAACGGGGCCAGCGCCGCGGCCGTCAGCAGCGCCACCACGGCCACCGGCCCGGTGGCCAGTTGCGGTGACGAGCCCCAGAGGGCGGCCACGATCACCGGCAGGAAGGCGGCATACAGCCCGTAGTAGGGCGGCATGCCGGCCAGGGTGGCGTAGGCCATGGACTGTGGTACCAGGACCAGCGCCACCGTGACGCCGGCCAACAGGTCGGCCTTGAGCGTGTCGGCGGTGGGCCGGGGCCAGGCCAGGAAGGGTAGGAGCCGTTTCAGCATGCCTCTGCCTTGGCGCCGATCAGAGCGCTTCGAGCTTGCGCAGGGAGCCGGGCAACAGCTTCATGTCCACCAGGCCGGTGATCAGCGCCTTGGCAAAGGTCGCCTCCTCATCGTATAGCATCTTGTAGTACTGGATTTTCATGGTCAGTGCACTGCCCAGTATGATCGAGCCCAGGGTAAAGAAGCCACTGAGGGCGAGGGTCGACAGCCCGGTGACACCCTGGCCGATGGTGCAGCCCATGGCCATCACGCCGCCGAAACCCATCAAGGCCGCGCCGACCAAATGGTTGAGCACGTCGCGGCCATTGACGAACCACTCGACCCGGAAGCTCCGGCTGAGCAGCGCCCAGAGCAGGGAGCCGAGTATCACCCCGCTGACGGAGACCACGCCGAAGGTCAGATAGGCATTGTCGGCGCCACGGGCCAAATAATTGATCGTCTGCGCGATGGGGCCAATGAAGGTGAAGGACTGGGTGTTCACCCCGCCGGCGCTGGCAGGGCGGAAGGCCTCCTCCCCGTCGGTGACGAAATCCCACTCCTGGACGTAGCCGGGCAGCGAATGCTCGTCGCCCCAGCTATCCTGCAGTCGAATGTTGTCGGTAACCAGCCAGGCCAGGGCAATGCAAAGGCCGATCACGACGCCGGCCACGATGTTGTCGCGGTTGCTTCGGAACTCCGCGGAGCGGAATATCCACCAGCCGACGCCGGCCACCAGGGCGAGGCCGATCATCAACCGGACGCCGGTGGCGTTGTCCGGCCCGGCGAGCACGTGCCCAACGTCCTGGGCTACGGAAAACTCGATCGCCAACGGCGAGCTCCACCACCAGACCAGCAGGCCGCGCAGGTTGTGCTCGGTGCCGGGGATGGGGTTGATGGTGTAGTAGGCGACGATCCCCAGCACCACCATGACCAGAATGGATTTGATGTTGCCGCCACCAACGCGGATGAGCGTCTTGTTGCCACAGCCGCTGGCCAGGGTCATGCCGATACCGAAGATCAGCCCCCCGAGGATGTACTCCACCACGGGAAACTGCGCCCGGCGGTAGGGGGGTTGGGTGCTGCTCAGGTCGATCAGGCCGGCGGCCTCGAAGAGAATGACCCCCAACATGGCCACCAGGATGGCCAGGAACCAGGCCCGCATCCGGCCCCAGTCCTGCATGTTGACCACGTCGGAGACCGCCCCCATGGTGCAGAAGTTGGTCTTATTAACCACCGCACCGAGTATCACTGCAAGGACGAACACGGCGGCGAAATAGGCCGTCAACGCCGTGTTGAAGCTTTCGAAGATCATCGAACTCCTCCGCGTGGTTTTTGTTCCCGGTCAGGATTGTCCGCCGGCCTGTCGGGCGGCGGTGGTGTATGGCCCCGGGGCCTGGCCCCGGCTATGGGCGACGACGAACTCGACAAAGCGGGTCGCCCAGGGGGTGCGCTGGCCGTGGCGCAGGTGCGCGTAGGCCGCCAGGGTGTTGCGATGGACGATCCCGTCATGGCCATTGCCCAACCCGTTGCCGCGCAGCACCCGGTAGGCATAGCGCAGCCCGTCCGGGGCCGTGAGCAACCGCGAGTAATGAAACTCATGGGCCGGGGCCGGCTGGGCGTCGGCCAGTGGATTGAAGGGGCCCTCGCCGGTGGCCTGGATCTGCATATAACCGCGTCCCTGGGGTCGTCGCTCCATCACCAGGTCCACCGGGAGGGCGTTACACATGGCGTACCGTGCGCAGCCGACGCTCAGGCTGCGCGAGAGGTACATGAGGCCGCCGCATTCGGCGTAGATCGGCATGCCCCGTTCACTGGCCTGGCGGATCGCTTCCCGCATCCCGCGGTTGGCGGACAGGGTCGGGGCGTGGCGCTCAGGGAAGCCGCCGCCGATAAACAGCCCGTCCACCGCCGGCAGATCCCGGTCACGCAGGGCGTTAAAGAACACCAGTTCGGCCCCCGCCTGTTGCAGGGCCTCCAGGTCCCCCGGGTAGTAGAAGCCGAAGGCGGCGTCCCTGGGGACGCCGATGCGGACCCGGGCGGCAGGCGGTTCGGTGGTGGGGAAGCCGGCCAGCGGCAGGGGTTCGGTGCCGCAGGCCTGGGCCAGTGCCGGCAGGTCGCAGTTCTGAGCGACGGCCTCCGCCAAGCGGTTGACGGCGGGCAGCGCGTCGGCGCTCTCATGGGCCGGCACCAGGCCGAGATAGGGTTCTTCGATCGCCAGGCTGCGGTCCTCGCCCACCGCCCCCAGCACCGGAATGTCGGTGTGCCGGGCCATGGCCTGGTGCAGCTTGGCCTCGTGGCGGCTGCCGCCGGTGCGGTTGAGGATGACACCGGCGATCCGCGGGCAGCCGGGCATTTGCTGCTGGCCCAGCACCAGCGGGGCGACGCCCCGGGTCATCCCCCGGGTGTCCAGTACCAGTACCACCGGCAGGTCCAGCAGCCGGGCCAGCGCGGCATTGCTGTCGCTGCCGGCGGGATCGACGCCGTCGTGCAGCCCTTTGGTCCCCTCCACCAGCACCACATCGCTGTTCGCGGCACGCCGGTGCAGCGTGCTGAGAATCTCCTCCCGGGTCATGGTGTGGAAGTCGAGGCCGTGGCAGGGCCGTCCGGCCGCCAGGCTCAGCCACCCTGGATCGATGTAGTCCGGCCCTTTCTTGAACGGCTGCACCCGGCAGCCACGCCGGCGCAGGGCCGCCGCCAGACCGATGGCCACGGCCGTCTTGCCCGATGACTTGTGGGTGGCACTCAGCAGTAGCCGGACCATGGCAGCGTCCTCCCGTTCAGGCCGGCACCGGCCGGCGGGCCCAGAGCCGTGCCGCCTCGTCGAAGGCGGCCTGGGGTTTGTCGTGTTGGTTCATGGCCAGCAGAGCGAGACCCGTGGTCCCGATCACTGCCGACTCGGCGTAGCGGTCCTCCAGGTCCCCCTCCCAAACGCGCATCAGTTGCTCGGCTTCCGGCATCACCAGTCCCTTGCGGCCCTGGCGCTCCATCCACGGCCCCAGGGTGATCTCCGAGGGGAGGGGGAGCCCCGACGTGCGGAGTTTGCAGACGGTGTCCGGCATGAACTCCGCCTCCCCGCCGTCACCCTTGACCACCAGCATCTGCTCGCCCAGGGTCTCGGCAGCCGCCAGGTGCACCTGCAGATAGCCGGGGTGGAAGATGCCGTGCAGGCTGGCCGGGGCGTTCGCCGGGTTGAGCAGGCGGGCCAGGGTATGGATGGGCGAGCGCAGGCCCAGCACCGGGCGCAGGTTGATCAACGCCTCCATACGGGGGGAGAGCACTTCGAGCGGGAGGTAGGCGAAGTGGTGCTGATCGAGGGCCCGTCCGGCCTCCTCCCAACTGTTGCAGCGGGGCAGGTCCAGCAGGTCGAGCACGGTCTCGGCATAGAGCCGTCCCGGGGTATGGACCGAGGAGCCGTGCATCAGGATCCGGTAGCCCTGCTGCGACAGGAGCTTCGCCGCCAGCAGGTACCAGGGCAGGCGGCGCTTTTTGCCGGCATAGCTGGGCCAGTCCAGGTCCACCGCCAGCGGTTGATGAGGGCGTTGCAGCCGTGCCCGGGCGGCGCGGGCAAAGCCCGCCATCTCCTCACCCGTCTCCCCCTTGACCCGCAACAGCATGAGAAAGGCGCCCAGTTGCATGGGCTGGACGGCGTCGTCCAGGATCGCCCCCATGGCCGCCTCGGCCTCCTCCTGGCTGAGCGAGCGGCTGCTCTGGGGACCCTTGCCCAGGGTGCGGATGACGGTGGCAAAGGGGTGTTCCGGTGGCAGGGACTTGGTCATGATGCAACCCTCGTTTCAGGCGGTGTCCTGTTGGGTGATGGCCGTCTGTGGCGCAGCTTCACTGTCCGGCTCGCGGGTGGCGGCCTCGGCCTCGCGGCGCTCTTCGGCCTCGCCGGGCAGTGCGTCGGGGACGATGGGCAGGACCCGGGTGGCGAGACAGACCAGCAGCGTCGCCAGGGCGATGCCCCCTATGCCGAGCACGACCTCCGGCAGGGTGGGGGCGTAGTGGGTGACCTGGCCGTCGAAGAAGGTGCTGGACACCGTCATGCCGGGGAACAGCGCCAAGGGATAGGCCTGGGCGCCGATGATGGTGACGTACAGGTGTGCCAGCCCGCCCAGCAACACCAGGCCAGCGGCGGCCACCAACCGCATCGGGGCGCCGGCGCCCGGGCCGGTCAGCAGCAGGAAGAGTGGTAGCACCGCCCCCAGCAGGATCTGGACGCCCCAGAAGAGGGCCGGGTAGACCCCGCCCTCCAACAACAGGAAACGCAGGACGCCGTGGCGGTCCGGCATGTAGGCGTGGGTGACCAGGTAGATGGCCAGCAGGTAGACGGTAGCGAGAATAAACAGCACCTGCAGGCGGCCCAATCCCCTGAGCAGCTCTTGCGGCAGCCGGCGGTTCTGTACCCGAAGGAGGCCGCTGGCCACCAGGATGAAGGCGGCGGTGCCGTAACTCAGGGATGCGGCGATGAACAGCGGGGCGAGTAGGGCGGTGTCGAAGGCGCTGCGGGCCACCAGGAAGCCGAAGATCGAGCCGGTGCCGGTGGTGAGCACGATGCGCCAGGCGAAGGCCACAGTGCCCGCGGCGTTGGCATGGCGGTTC
Organism: Alkalilimnicola ehrlichii MLHE-1; assembly: GCF_000014785.1. Taxonomy (NCBI): domain Bacteria; kingdom Pseudomonadati; phylum Pseudomonadota; class Gammaproteobacteria; order Chromatiales; family Ectothiorhodospiraceae; genus Alkalilimnicola; species Alkalilimnicola ehrlichii. Next base: position 1,904,045 of record NC_008340.1, on the reverse strand, counting down.
ATCCGCCGCTCCATCTGGAACCACAGGTACACCGCCACCACGACAAAGAAGCCGGTGTACAGGAAGATGTTCCAGGCGAAGATGGACTGCAGGTTGTAGTGGGTCATGGCCACGATCAGCCGGTCCGGTCGGCCGAGGTCCAGGACCAGCACCGCCAGCCCCCCGGCCAGCAGGGCCATGGCCAGCACGCCGGAAAGGCGCGAGAGCGGTTTGTACTCGCTGCGGCCGAACACCGAGGCCAGTGAGGCGACGTTGAGCGCCCCCGAGGCGGCCAGGATCAGCAGCACGGCGAAGACGTGGGGCGTGCCCCAGACCACCTGGTTGTCCATGCCGGTCACGTAGTGCCCGACATTCATCATCCACAGCGCCACGCCGGCGCCCAGCAGGACCAGCAGTGCCAGGCCGGCCTGCACGGCCAGATAGCCCGTCCCGTTGTCGGTCAATTCGCGGTATTGGATGCGTTGACTCATTGCCGAATCCCCTCAGATGCCCTGGTACCGCACGCCGGGGTTCAGCCCCAGGTCCTGGCGGATGGCCCGGCCGCCGTGGCGGCTCAGGGCCTGCGAGATGTCGCTGTCCGGATCGTTGAGATCGCCGAAGACCATAGCCCCGCCCCCTTCTGAGGCGCAGCGGGTCACGCAGGCGGGCAACTGGCCCCGGTCGATCCGGTGCACGCACAGGTGGCAGGACTCCACCGTGCCCTTGCCCCGGGGGCTGTTGGGGGAGAACTCGGTGACCGGCTCATGAACGAAGGAGCGCGCCTTATAGGGGCAGGCCATCATGCAATAGCGGCAACCGATGCAGAGGTGCTTGTCCACCTGGACGATGCCGTCGGCCCGCTGCATGGACGCGCCGGTGGGGCAGACCTGGACGCAGGGCGGATGGGCGCAGTGCTGGCACATCACCGGCAGGCTCTGGCTGTGGCCGGTGTCCGGATCGCTGACCGTCACCTTGCGGATCCACTGGGCATCGGTCGGTGCCTGGCCCAGATGGGCCCAGCCGTTTTCCTCCCGGCAGGCGCGCACGCAGGCGTCACAGCCCTCGGCGCAGCGGGTGGTGTCGATCAGCAGTCCCCAGCGGACCCGGGGGGAGGCCCCGGTGGCGGTGCCGGCGTCCGATGTGGCGCCGGCCTGCATCAGGAATACCCCCGGTGCCACCGACAGGCCCAGCAGCCCGGCGCCGGCAGCGAGCATACGGCGGCGCGTCGGGTTGCACGGGGTGTCTCCCCCGTTGCGGGCGCAGCCCTGTTCGCGCGGATCACTGCTCATCGTTGGCCCCTCCCTGTTCGCGGCTGGTGCTGGGGGTGTCCGCGGCGTAGGCCCGGGACAGCGCGCCCAGGTCCAACCCCTCGAGCCGTGGCTTGCGGTAATGGCCGGTGGGCACCCCGGTCCCCTCCAGCGTGTGCCTGTGGTCCGGATCGCTCGGTGTCGACGAGTGGCACTCAAAGCAGTCCAAGCGCACGGCGTTGTAGCTGTGGCAGTTGATACAGAAGGCCATGGGCTCACGGCTGCCCAGGCGGCTCTGCTCGGCCAGGGACTGCTCCGGGCGCACCGCGTGGCAGTCCACACAGGCCTGTAGGCTTTGGTCGTCGCGGCGGATCCCGTGCCGCACGCCGTCGCGCTTCTGTTTCGCCAGCAGGTGCATGTGCTCGCGGCGCATGGTCTCCGGGTCAGCGATGCAGGCCTCACCCGCCGCCTCCGGCAGCAGCGGCACCGGCACGCGCCCGGCCTGATCCCGGTCCGGCGCCGTGGGGGTGAGGGCATAGGTGGCACCGGCCAGTATCACCAGCAGCACGGCCGCGCCCAGCAGGTAACGGTGTCGCATAGACGGCTCCTCCGGGGCTTATTCCCCCAGCCCCATCTCGATGTAACCGGTGGGGCAGACATCGCGGCAGATATGACAGCCGATGCAGCGGGTGTAATCGGTCTGCACGTAGCGACCGGTCGCGCGTTCCTTTTTCGGCACCCGCTCGACCGCGTCCTGGGGGCAGTAGATCAGGCAGTTGTCGCACTCGAAGCAGAGGCCGCAACTCATGCAGCGCTCGGCCTCAGCGACGGCCTCCTCATCGGACAACGGATGGAGCCGCTCATCGAAATCACCGATCACCGAGTCTTCACTGATCTCGCGATGCTGGCGCTGGTGGCGTGGTGTCGGCTTGAAATGGCCGAGGAAGAGCTGGTCGTGTTTGATGATCTCGACCTTGGAGCGGTCCTCGTAGTTGTGGACGGCGAAAGCCGAGTCGGCGGTGCCGCGCACCGGCTGCGGCTCGTAGGGCGTCGGCTCCTGGCCCGCCTTGCGCATCGCCTGCAGCAGGTTGAAGTGCAGGACGTTGATCTTGGGGAACTTGGCGGGTTCGCCGGTCTGGAAGTAGTGATCCATGCTGGCGACCGCGCTGCGGGCCTGGCCGATGGCGGTGGTCAGCAGGTGCGGGCGGATGATGTCCCCGGCCACGAAGTGCCCCGGTCGACCCTTGACCTGGAAGTGGGGGTCGCAGTCCATGAAGCCGTTGCCGTTGTCCAGCGCCTCCAGCCCCTCCAGGTTGCCCATCTGGCCGATGGCCGAGATCACCAGGTCGGTCTCGACCTCGAACTCCGTGCCTTCCAGGGGGACGGGGCGGTTTTTCTCCATCCGGCATTCGGCGAAGCGCACGGCGGTGGCCCTGCCCTCGTCATCGGTGATTACGGCCACCGGCATGACGCCGGCCTTGATGTCCACCCCCTCGCGCAGGGCGTCCTCCACCTCTTGGTCGGTGGCAGTCATCTCCTCGCGCGGGAACAGGGAGGTGAGGGTGACCTTGGCCCCTTCCCGCACCGCCAGGCTGGCGGCATCGTGGGCGGTATAGCCCATCACCACGTGCTCCACGCCCTGGTTGTCGCCGAGCTCCGAGCTGTAGCCAAGCCGGCGGGCGACCGAGGCCACGTCGATGGAGGTGTCACCGCCGCCGATCACGATGACCCGGTCGCTCACCGCGTGCAGCCGGCCCTCGTTGAAGGCCCGCAGGAAGTCCACACCGGTGAGGCAGTTGGGCGCCGCCTCGAAGCCCTCCACCGGCAGGTCGCGCCCTTTGTGGGTGCCGACCGCCCAGAGAACGGCGTCGTAGTCGTTGTCGAGCTGTTCGATGGTGATGTCCCGGCCGACCCAGACCCCGGTGCGGACCTCCACGCCCAGGTCGAGGATGCGCTGGATCTCGGCATCGAGAACCTGCCGCGGGACGCGGTAGCCCGGGATGCCGTAGCGCATCATGCCGCCCAGTTCCTCCTGGGCCTCGAACAGGGTGCAGGCATGGCCCCGTTTGCGCAGTTGGTAAGCCGCGGCCATACCGGCCGGGCCGCTGCCGATGATCGCCACGTGGCGGCCGGTGGGCTCGCCCGGGGCATCGAATTTCAGATCATTTTCCCGCGCCCAGTCGCCAATCTTATGTTCCACGGCGTTGATGCCAACGTGATCCTCCACCGCGTTACGGTTGCACCCCTGTTCGCAGGGGGCGGGGCAGACCCGGCCCATTACCGCAGGAAAGGGGTTCGCCTCGGTGAGGCGACGGAAGGCATAGGCCTGCCAGGGTTCGTCCGCCGTCGGCTTGTCCAGTCCGCGGGCAATCTGCAACCAGCCCCGGATATCCTCGCCCGCCGGGCAACTGCCCTGGCACGGCGGTGTCCGGTGCACATAGGTGGGGCACTTGTGCGACCAGCCGGCCTGGAAGATCTGCTCCTGCCAGTCCTTGGGCTGATGGTCGCCCTCCTTGAATCGGCGCAGGGTCAGCGACTGCATCTCGTTGGTGGTGGTGCTCATTTGGCTTGCTCCCCAATCTTGTGCGGGCCCGGGGGCCCGGTATCTGGCTAGACGTCCGAGGCGTCCATACGGATGGCGTTGCCCACGACTTGGTGCAGGCTCACGATCATGTCCGGGGGCATGTCGTAATAGGGCAGCACCTTGCTGAACTGGGTCTTGCAGATGGCGCAGATGGCGGCCATATGCGTGGTGCCGTGTTGGTCCATGGCCTCGCGCAGCGCCTGCATGCGGGGCATGGCCCCCTTGACCCGGATCTCCATCAGCTCGTCGGTGAGCAGGCCGCCGCCACCGCCGCAACAAAAGGTGCGGTCGCCGATGGTCTCTGCCGCCATGTCGTGGAAGTTGTCCCGGGGCAGGCTGGCGCGGAGCAGGCGGCGCGGAAGTTGAAATTGGCCGCCGGGGGCGCTGCCCATGCGCGAGGCCCGGGCCACGTTGCAGGAGTCGTGGAAGGTCAAGCGCATATCGGCATTGGCGTCGGGGTCGAGCTTGACGACGCCACGGTCCACCAGGTCGTTGGTGAGTTCCACGATGTGCTGTGGCACCGGGTAGTTGGGATCGAGCTGGTCCTGCAGGATCCGCGCGTACTCATCGTCGGGCTCGGCGCCGTGGCCGATCCCCGCCAGGGTGTTCCAAAAGCTGTAGGCGACGCGCCAGGCGTGACCGCACTCGCCCACCACGATGCGCTTAACCCCCAGCTTTACCGCCGCCTCGCGGATACGCAGGGCAACCTTGCGCATGTTCTCGTAGCTGCCGATGAACATGGCGAAGTTGGCGGCCTCCGAGGCGTGGGTGCTGAGCGTCCAGGACAGGCCGGCCTGGTGAAAGACCTTGGCGTAACCCATCAGCCCGTCGATGTGAGGCTCCGCGAAGAAGTCCGCCGAGGGGGTGACCAGGAGGACATCGGCGCCCTCCTGATCGAGGGGGAGCTTCACCGGCTGACCGGTCTCGTCCTCCAGGTCCTCCTCCAGGTCCTCGAGGGTGTCCTCCAGGGCCGGGCCGGGCAGGCCCAGGTTGTTGCCGATGGTGTGGACCTTGCCGATGATCTCGTTGCTGTATTTCTGGCCGTAGCCGGCGGCGTCCAGGATCTCGCGGGCGGCCATGGAGATCTCGGCGGTATCGATACCATAGGGGCAGAAGACCGAGCAGCGCCGGCACTGGGAGCACTGGTGGAAGTAGGTGAACCACTCATCCAGGACGTCGCGGGTGAGATCGCGGGCGCCTACCAGCTTGGGGAAGGTGCGGCCGGCCGGGGTGAAGTAGCGCCGATAGACGTCGCGCATCAGGTTCTGACGCGCCACCGGCATGTTGCTCGGATCACCGGTGCCGAGGAAGTAGTGACACTTGTCGGTGCAGGCACCGCAGCGGACGCAGGCGTCCATATAGACCCGCAGCCCGCGGTTGCGCTCCAGCAGTTCCTCGAAACGGGTCAGGGCACGGTCCTGCCAGTCGTCCGGCAGCTCCCCCGGGAAGCCCAGGGGGGTCTGGTGCTTCTCCGCGGCCACATAGGGCTTGACCTCTGCGGTGGCGCCTGGCTGAAGCTCCGGGGTGTCCACGTACTCCGGCAGGCTCGGGGTCTCGAAGCTGGGTTTCTTCACGACTGCACCTCTTCGCGGGCCGGGTTCGGATGGGCAGAGGCCGTCCCGCGCTCCAGGGCCGCGGCCCAGGGCGCCAGGTGGCGACGCTCACGTGGGTTGTCGGGTTGGTTGCGGGTGGGGCTGAAAAACACCCCGGGGGCGTGCAGCAACTTACTGAACGGGAAGACGATCATCAGCGCAGCGACCAACAGCAGGTGGAGGATGAGCAGCGGGTCGCCGGGCAGCGGCTGCCAGTCGAAGCGCATCAGCCCCAGCATGTAGGCCTTGACGCCGGTGATGTCGGTGGGCTGCAGGTACTTCATGCCCAGGCCGGAGAGCCCGATGGCCACCAGCAGGGCGAGCATGAGGTGATCCGAGGGCCCCGTGATGGCCTTGATCCGGGCCACGCCGATCCGGCGGATCCAGAGCCCGATCAGGGCGGCCACCATGACGAAGCCGGCGTAGAGCCCGAAGGGCTGGATCAGCACCACCCAGCCCCAAACCGGCTCGATGAAATACCGCAAGTGACGCAGCAAGACGAGCAGCAGGGCCACATGGAAGGCCCAGCCGAGCAGCCAGATCCACTTGTTGGCGCGGAACAGGCTTTGAAAAAGGACCACCTCGCGGGCGACACGCAACGCCGCGCCGCCGCGGGTGGTGGGGGCGGGGGTGGTGGGAATGCGCAGCGGCGCGGGCGTCCGGGCGTATAAATAGATGCGCCAGGCCAACCCCGCCAGCAATACCGCTGTGGCCAGATAGAAGAGTAGGGCAATCAGTGCCGACACTGCGCTTTCCTCCCCGCCGTGGGTCAATGGCTATTGAGAAACGGGTTACACACAGCCCGTGGGCTTGGGCAGGCCGGCGTAGCGGCAGGCCTGCTTGGCCGGGCCGTAGGGGAACAGCTCGTAGAGGTACTTGCTGTTGCCCTTCTCCTTGCCGAAACGCTTGCCGATCTGCTTGGTCAGCACCCGGATCGCCGGTGCGATCTGGTATTCCTCGTAGTACTCACGCAGGAAGTTGATGACCTCCCAGTGGTTCTCGGTCAGCTCCAGGTCGTCCTCCTGGGCCATGAGCTCGGCCAGCTCCGGGCTCCATTCCTCCAGATTGGTGAGGTAGCCTTCCTCGTCGGTCTCGATGGTGGTGCCGTTGACTTCAATCGCCATGGTTTCCTCCGTTGGCTGTCGTTCAGCGCGTGATGTGATTGATCGATGGGTTTCCGTTACAGCCAGGCCTGCGGGGTACCGTGCTCGACCACGAGTTCGACGAAACCCTGGTAGTCCACCGGCTTGACGCCCGGGATCAGTTGGTCCTGGGAGACCCCGCGGGCCTGCAGGTCGTTGGCCAATACGTAAACCGCGTTCTGGGAGGCGACCTGTTCCACTTGGTCCGCCACCCGGGTGCCCGGCGTGGCCGCGTATACGGCATCCTCAATGAGCAGCAGGGCGCCGTCGCCGAGGTGCCGCAGGCAGCTCTGCAGGTCGTTGGTCCGAAACGGGGATTTGTTGACGGTGTGCAGCATCTTTCCCACTCCCTTAGAAAGACAGGACCACGTCCTGCTCGGCCATTGTTCTGGCCATGGCGGCGCGATCCAGCACCTCCACGTCCACCACCAGGTCCTCTTCCGTCAGGCCGCGTTCCGCCAGCGAGTCCTTGCAGACGTAGAGCTTCTCGATGTCGTAGCCCTCCAGGGCGCGGTAGGTGCGCGAGAAGTTCTTCATGTCCACCGCGGCCGGGTCCTGGTCCTTGCGCAGCTGGTAGACGCCGTCGTCCAGGAAGGCGAGGCTGACGTCCTGGTCGAAGGCGGCGCTGATCAGCACCACCTCCAGGGATTCCAGGGCGTAGATGGTGCCGTGCGGCGCCTTGCGGTTGACGAACATGAAGCGCTTGATCACGCCGGCATCGTCCTCAAATTCATCCATTGGGTTGTCCTCCCGTTCAGTCGCCGAAGGTCACCAGGCGGTCCGCCTCGACCCCGATTTCCACCAGCTGGCCCAGCCCGGAGATGCGAAACCCCGGGGCGAGGATCTCGTCCTTGATGCCGCGGCGCAGGGCGGCCGCGACACAGACCACCAGGTCCACCTCGTGGCTCTCGGCCAGCTCCGACCAGCGCTGCACCACGTTGCGGTCGTCCTGCTGCGGCTCCTGCAGCTTGTTGGCGTTGTTCACGCCGTCCATGTAGAAGAACACCCGCGGCACTTCGTGCCCCATCTCCAAGGCCGCCTTGGCGAACAGGTAGGCGCTGTCCGCGGCCTGGTGCTGGTAGGGCCCTTCATTGACCAGGATTCCGAATTTCATGCCACCTCCCGCTTAGAAGCGCACATGCGCAGAGGCATTGAGGGTTTGCCGGGAGCCGCGCCAGTTCTCGATGTGGAACTTGGTGAACGGCAGGTTGGTGAGCTCGAAGAAGCGCGGCCAGCCGATGCGCTCCACCCACTCGCCCACCCGCTCATAGTCGCGGGCGTCCTCGCGGTAGACGTGGAGGATCTTCTTGACCACCTCGGCCACCTCCGGCCAACGCGGCGGGTTGTTGGGCAGCCCGGAACAGACCAGCTTGTGGAAGGTGGGCGCGCCACGGGCGTTGGAGTGGTTGCCCCCGATCCAGATCGCCAGTTTGGAGTGCTCCGGGTCGTTGATCTCCATGGGGGGACAGGGCGGATAGCAGGCGCCGCAGCAGATGCACTTCTGCTCGTCCACCTCCAGCGACGGCTTACCGTTGACCAGCGCCGGGCGAATGGCCGCCACCGGGCAGCGGGCCACCACCGAGGGGCGCTCGCAGACGTTGGCCACCAGATCGTGGTTGATCTTCGGCGGCTTGGTGTGCTGGATGTTGATCGCGATGTCGCCCTGGCCGCCGCAGTTGATCTGGCAGCAGGAGGTGGTGATGTGCACCCGGTTGGGCATGTCCTCGCGGACGAACTCGTCGTGCAACTCGTCCATCAGGGCCTTGACAACACCGGAGGCGTCGGTGCCTGGGATGTCACAGTGCAGCCAGCCCTGGGTGTGGCTGATCATGGCCACGGAGGGGCCGGTCCCGCCCACCGGGAAGCCCTCGGCGCGCAGCTTGTCGATCAACGGCTGCACCTTGGCCTCGTCCGCCACCAGGTACTCGATGTTGGAGCGGATGGTGAAGCGGAAGTGGCCCTCCGCGAACTCGTCGGCGATATCGCAGAGCTTGCGCACGGTGGCCAGATCCATCTGGCGCTGGGTGCCGGCGCGCACCGTGTAGAGGGCCTCGCCGGACTCGGCCACGTGCTTGAGCACCCCGGGCTGCGGCCGCTCGTGGTATTTCCACTGGCCAAAGTTGCGGATCGTGGTCGGGTGCATGTACTGGAACGGATCGGGTACCCCGCTCTCGATAGGGGTACGCGGTTTTGCTGCGGGTTCAGCCATTTCTCTCGTCCTCGCTAACCTGTCGCTCGGGGCTTACTCGGCGGCCTTGCCGGTCTCGGATTCCATCTGCTTGCGCCGGAACCACTTCTCGGCTTCCTCATCCCAGTCGTCCATGCGGACGTAGGAGACGGTGCGCGGGTGGCGGACCATGTTCGGGTCCACCTCCAGGCCGACGCCTTCCAGGAAGTTGACCAGGCCGATGCGCTCGATCATCTCGCCGGTACGCTCGTGCTCCAGGGCGTTCTCGGCGAAGAAGTCGATGATCTCCTCGGCGATCTCCACCACCCGGTCGTAGTCCTCTTCGGTGTTCAGGGGCAGGAAGGGCGCCACCACGGTGCCGAAAAGGTCGCCGATCTTGAGGGTGCGTTTGCCGCCGATGAGCAGGGTCATGCCCCGGTCCTTGCCCGGGCTGAGCGCCTTGTTCATGACGTTGAGGCAGTGCATGCAGCGCACGCAGCTACCGTTGTCCACATCCAGGGTGTCGTCGTCGTTGAGGCTCAGGGCGTTGGTGGGGCAGCGGCTGATGACGTTGTCCACCACATACTTGCGGCCCTTGCGGGCGACGAAGGCCTTGACCTCCTCCTGGTCCACCTGCATGTCGTCCCGCCAGGTGCCGATGGCGGCAAAGTCGGCGCGCTCGATGGAGTTCATGCAGTCGTTGGGGCAGCCCGAGACCTTGAATTTGAACTTGTAGGGCAGGGCCGGGCGGTGCATGTCGTCGAGGAAGTTGTTGACCAGCTTGCGGTGCAGGTGCTGCTCGTTGAAGCAGGACTGCTCGCAGCGGGCGGCACCGGCGCAGGACATGCCGGTACGGACCGCCGGGCCGGCGCCACCGAGGTCGAAGCCCAGCTCGTTCATCTCGTCGAAGCAGGCCTGGATGTTCTCGGTGTCGATACCCTGGAACATGATGTCGCCACTCTGACCGTGCATGGCGATCAGGCCGGAGCCGTACTTCTCCCAGATGTCACAGAGCTTGCGGACGATCTCGGTGTTGTAGTGCATGCCGGCCGGCGGCATCACGCGCATGGTGTGGAACTCGGCGGCGTCAGGGAACTTCGCCTTGCCGTTCTCGTCCTTTAGCTCGGTGAAGCGGGGGATGATCCCGCCCCCGTAGCCATAGACACTGACGGTGCCGCCCTTCCAGTAACCCTTGCGGTCCTGGTAGCTGGTCTCCAGCTGACCCAGGAGGTCGTTGATCATGGGTTTGTCCTCGGCCAGGTGCTTCAGGCCGGTGACAAAACTGGGCCAGGGGCCGCTTTCCAGTTGATCGAGATTCGGTGTGTCGTGAGACTTCTTAGTGGCCATGGCGCTGCCTCTCCTCCGTCACCGTTTTTGCGGCCAGCAGGCGAGCTGGCGCACGGTCGCTGTCGATGTATTCAACAATGCTTAACCTACGCAGCCCTACCCGGCGGTAAAATATCCATTGATGGATGCGGCTGATCGGGGCTGTATCCCAAAGGGGATATGCAGTGGCCTCGTGCCCTTGATTAAGGTGTGACCTTAAGGCTCACAGCCCGGAGGTGCCCGATGGCCACCATCGCCGACAAGCCGCCGCTCGCCGGCCGCTCCGCCCTGCTGGACGATTACCTCGACGGTTACCAGCGGTTTCTGGATTCACCCTTTGTGGAGATTCGCGACCCCTCCCGGCTCAGCACGGGAGAGCGTCGGGCGCTGCAGGCGCGCTGCCGGCAGGCCGGTATGGCGTTATACCGGACCGGTCCGGGGCGGCTGCAGACGCCGGCGCAGGTGGTCGCACTGGGCGAGCAACTGGGGCTGCGGACCCTGGATCGCCATCCGCTGGTCCGGGAGGATGGGGTCAGCACTTTGATGCAGGCGCCCGCGGGCGAGCGGCGTGCGGAGTACATCCCCTACACCGACCGCCCGATCAACTGGCACACCGATGGCTACTACAATCCGCCAGAGCGCCGGGTGCGCGGACTGATCCTGCATTGCGTGCGCCCGGCCCGGGAGGGCGGTGTCAACCGCCTGCTGGATCACCGGCTGGTCTGGCAGGCCCTCGCCGTCTCCCGGCCCGATGCCCTGAAGGCCCTGCAGCACCCCCGGGCCATGACCATCCCGCCGGACCCGCGTGCCCCCGAGCAGGGCGACCGCAGTGGGCCCGTTTTCCTGCTCGAGCCCACCGGGCTGCATATGCGTTATACCGCGCGCACCCGCAGCATACGCTGGGCGCCGGATGGGCCTGCCGAGGCCTCCGTGGTGCTCCGCGAGATGTTGGACCACCTGTCCCCGTGGGTCCTGGAGCACCGGCTGGCGCCGGGTGAGGGGCTGATCTGCAATAACGTGCTGCACACCCGTACCGGCTTCGTTGACCCCACGGATGGCCCGGGCCGTTGCCTGTTCCGGGCGCGGTATCACGAGAGGGTGATGGCGACATGATGCTTAATGGTAAGGAGCACGACCTTCCGGAGGAGGGGGGTGTAAAGACCCTGCATGAGTTATCCCTGGCCTGGGGTGCCGACTGCGAGTTGCAGGCGGTCACCCACCCCGGTGGGTTGCCGATGCTGCGCATACGTTTGCGCCAGGGAAGGCGCTTCACCGATGTGGAGTTGACCGAGGAGATGGCCCTGGAGATGGCTCAGTGGCTGCAGGCCTGGGCCCGGGCGAAGGGAGGGTGAGCATGTACTGGGAGACCGATGAGTCCACCCCCGCGCCCGGTCCTGCGGAGGCCGTGGACGTCACCTTTCGGCTGGAGGGGCACAGTCTGCCCGCGGATTACGCCCCGGCCCTGGCCGAGGCGCTGGCCGACCCGCTCGCCGATTTCAGCCGCCTGCCCGGTTTCGGCGTCAAGGTGTTGCATTTGCCGGTCAGCGGCAATGGCTGGCACCGGGGCGAGGGCCAGCCCATCTACCTCTCGCGCCGGGTGCAATTGCTGCTGCGGGTGCCACGGGACCGCGCCCGGGCGGCGCTGGCCCTTTCGGGCACCGCCTTTGAGGTGGACGGCGAGGCCTGTCGGCTGGCTCGGGGACGGGTGCGGGAGCTGCAGCAAGTGGAGACGCTCTACGCCAGCCGGGTGGTGCCGCTGGTTCACCCGGAAGAGGACGAGGCCGAGTTCATGGAGGCGGTGGCGCGCCGACTGGCGGCGATGGGGGTCAAACCGCGCAAGATGCTGTGCGGCCGCCGGCAGACCCTGCAGACCCGGTGGGGGCCGGTGACATTGCGCAGCCTGATGGTCGCCGAGATGGGGCCTGAAGGGAGCTATCGTTTGCAGTCCCGCGGTCTGGGGGACGGCGGCCTTTGGGGCTGTGGCCTGTTCATGCCACACAAGTCGGTGACGGAGGTGGAATAGCGCATGGCGATGAGGATGAAGACCCGTTGGTTCCGCCACGGCCAAACGCGCGACCCGGAGCAGGTGGGAGGGGCCGCCGCCATGCTGGCTTGGCGCATGGCAACGCAAACCGTGCGCGATATCTCGGAGCATGGGCCGGTGACTGATCGTGCCGGTGGGCATCTGGCGCTGGTGGAGGAGCTGGCCCTGTTCGCCGTGCAGATGGTGGACCGGCTCGCCTGGCTGCGCGGTGTGGACGACGACCACCGCCGCCGGCTGGTGGCCGCCATGGTCGAGCGCATGAGCAGCGGCGCCGCCGAGAGCGTGGCCGACCCGGAGGCCGGGGTGGCCCTGGTGCGCCGGGCCCACGAACGGCTGGCCACCTATGCGCGTGCCGGCTATGACGGTGAGATGCCGGGTTACGCCGCCTTCAATTGCCTCGGGGCCCTGGGCGGGCGCGCGGCCGGCCACGAGGACGATGTCTGGCTCCACGCTCAGTTGACCGAGGTGGAGGGGCCGGCCATGGCCGAGCGCCTGCACAAGGCCATCGGTGAACTGCTGGAGCCGCTGATTTCCGGGGCGCCGGCAGCCGCCGAATCGGACCCCCAAGTGAACCGTGAGGAGAACCGCTGATGACCCGTACCGCCTTCAGCCCCGAAGTGATCGAGGCCGCCCAGACCCGACTGGAGGCCCATCCGGTCTATGGCGCCATTGAGACCCGCGAGCAGCTCTGCCGGTTCATGGAGCACCATATCTATTCGGTCTGGGATTTCATGTCCCTGGTGAAATACCTCCAGAACCAGGTGGCGCCTGCGAGCTATCCCTGGGTGCCCGTGCCAGGACAGGGCCCCCTGCGCTATTTCATCAACAGCCTGGTGCAGGAGGAGGAGTCGGACGAGGCGCCCCCCGGCAGTGCCCAGGGCCACGCCAGCCACTTCGAGCTTTACTGCCACGCCATGCGGGAGATGGGGGCGGACACCCGTGTCCCACTGGCCTTTGTGGAGCGGGTCGCGGAGGCGGGCATCGACCGGGCCCTGACGCTGCCGGAGGTGCCGGCGCCTGCGCGGACGTTTATGCAGACCACCTTCGGCTTTATCCGTGAGGATCGCCCCCACTGCGTGGCAGCGGCCCTGGCGCTGGGCCGCGAGCACATCATACCCGGTATGTTTCGGGCCTTCCTCGCCCGCATGGGTGTGACGGAGGCTCAGGCGCCCACCTTTCACTACTACCTCAACCGGCACATCCATCTGGACGCGGACTTCCACGGTCCGCTCTCGCTGCAGCTACTCGATGCCCTGTGCGAGGGGGACCCGGATCGATATGCCGAGGCCGAGGCGGCGGCACAGCAGGCGGTGGATGCCCGCATCCGGTTCTGGGACGGGGTGCAGGCGGCACTCGCGGCGGGAACCGCCGAGGCATAACGCGCACAAGTAGCGACCCCTCATCCGGATGAGCGCCCCGGTCCGGATGAGGGGCCGAAGTGTCGGTCAGGGCCGGGCCAGGTCGCCGCCCTGGTGGGTCCACTCGTGCAGGGAGCCGTCGTAGAGCCGGGCCGGCTTCCCGAGCAGTTCGTTGAGCACGAACCAGTGCAGCGTGGCGCGTCGACCGGTGTCGCAATAGACCGTCAGCGGGCCGTCGGGCACGGCGGAAAAGGTGGCCTGCTGCCGCTCGGTGTCGTGCAGGTAGGCCGGGCGGCCACTGCTCCCCAGGTCCCCCATGGGGATATGCAGCGCGCCGGGCAGGTGCCCACGGCCCGCCACCGAGCTGCTGTCCAGGAGCCCCCTGAACTCGCCACCAGAGCGGCCGTCCACCAGGGCCCCGGCCTCACCCGCCTCGATCTGTCCGCGGGTGGCCAGCAACGTTGCGTCGCCGGGGCCTGCCTGAAAATCACCGGGCTCGAAGGGGAGCTGCCGGGTGGCGAAATCGTGGCCGGCGTCGATCCAGCCGGCGACCCCGCCGTCGAGCAAGGCTACCGAGTCATGGCCGAAGTGGCGCAGGGCGAAGTAGAGGCGAGTGGCATTGGCCATGTCACTGATCGACAGCCCCTGGCTGGTCACCACCACCGGCTGCCCCGCATTGACACCGGCCGCCTGCATGGCCGCCTGGAAGGCGGCGGGCTCTGCCAGCATGCCCCCGATGGGGCCGTTCGGGCCGGGGTATTGACCGGTGATGTCCGCGAGTCGGACCAGCCGCGCCCCGGGGATATGCCCCTCAATCCGGTGACTGCCCATGGGCAGTGGGTCTGAGCACAGCCCCATGCCCTCCTCGTCGTCCGAGGGCGCCAGACCGGTGCTGAAGCTGTCGATGTCGGTGCGGATGTCGAGGACCACCACGTCATCCAGATGCGCCGCCAGCCAGTCGGCGCTGACCAGGGGGCCGGGGAGCGGGTCACCCTGGCGGGCGGCGGCGGACAGCGGCAACAGCAGGGCCAGGGCGGTGAGCAGGATGATTCGGCGCATGATATATCCATAGCCAGTAATGTGTGGCCTCAGGATAGCGTGACCGCCCGCCGCCGTCATCCCCGGAGCGGCCTGAAGGGGGCGCCGGAGGCAGGGGGAAGCACAAAAAAAGCCCGGCCGAAGCCGGGCTTTCAGGACAGGCCGTTAGCGACCGTTTAGGCCGGTTCAGGCACCGAACTTGGCCTTGGCCTCCCGACGGCGGCGGTGTAGCACCGGTTCGGTGTAGCCGCTGGGCTGCTCGCGGCCCTTGAGGACCAGCTCGCAGGCGGCCTGGAAGGCCACGCTGCCGTCGTAATCGGCGGCCATGGGCCGGTAGTTGGGGTCGCCCGCGTTCTGTTGGTCCACCACCTTGGCCATGCGCTTCATGGTCTCCATGATCTGCTCCTCGGAGCAGATGCCATGGTGCAGCCAGTTGGCCAGCAGCTGGCTGGCGATACGCAGGGTGGCACGGTCCTCCATCAGCCCGACGTTGTTGATGTCCGGGACCTTGGAGCAGCCGATACCCTGGTCGACCCAGCGCACCACGTAGCCCAGGATGCCCTGACAGTTGTTGTCCAGCTCCTGCTGGATCTCCTCGGCGGACCAGCTGGGGCTGGGCTCCAGCGGGATGGTCAGTAGATCATCCAGGGTGGCCCGCCGCTGACCGGCCAGCCGATCCTGCACTTCGGCCACGTTGACCTGGTGGTAGTGGATGGCGTGCAGGGTGGCCGCAGTGGGGGAGGGCACCCAGGCGCAGTTGGCACCCGCCTTCGGGTGGCCGATCTTGGCCTCCATCATGCCCTTCATCAGGTCCGGCATGGTCCACATCCCCTTGCCGATCTGAGCGCGGCCGCGCAGCCCGCACTCCAGGCCGATGTCCACGTTCCAGTCCTCGTAGGCATTAAGCCAGCGGGAGCTCTTCATCTCCGCCTTGCGGATCATCGGCCCGGCCTCCATGGAGGTGTGCATCTCGTCGCCGGTGCGGTCGAGGAAGCCGGTATTGATAAAGATGATGCGTTCCTTCGCCTCCCGGATGCAGGCCTTGAGGTTGACGGTGGTGCGCCGTTCCTCGTCCATGACGCCGATCTTGAGGGTGTTGCGCTCCATGCCCAGGGCGTCCTCGATGCGGCCGAAGAGCTCCACCGCGAAGGCCACCTCGTCCGGCCCGTGCATCTTCGGCTTGACGATGTACATGCTGCCGGAGCGGGAGTTGCGGTAGCGGCCCAGGCCCTTGAGGTCGTATAGCGCGATCAGGGAGGTGACCATGCCGTCGAGGATGCCCTCGGGGATCTCGTTGCCGTCCGCGTCGAGCACCGCCGGCGTGGTCATCAGGTGGCCGACGTTGCGGATCAGCATCAGGCTGCGCCCGGGCAGGGTGAGGGCGCGGCCATCGGCGCCGATGTAGTCGCGGTCGGCATTCAGTCTGCGCTGGATGGTTTTGCCGCCCTTTTCCAGACTGGTCTCCAGATCGCCGTTCATCAGGCCCAGCCAGTTGCGGTAGACCGCTGTCTTATCCTCCGCATCCACCGCGGCCACGGAGTCCTCGCAGTCCATGATGGCGGTGACGGCCGCCTCCATGACCACGTCCTTCACGCCGGCGGGGTGGTCCTTGCCGATCAGGTGCTCGCGATCGATCTGGATCTCCACATGCAGGCCGTTGTGGCGCAGCAGCAGGACGGTGGGGTCGTCCTCAGCACCGTTATAACCCGCCAGGCCCTCCGGATCGGCCAGCCCGGTCTCGCTGCCGTCCGACAGCCGGGCCTGCAGCCGTTTGCGGCCGTTGTCATCCACCAGGTTGTAGGCCACCACGTCGCCGTGCCGGCCTTGAGCCAGCGGTGCGACCTCATCCAGCACCCGGCCGGCATATTCCATCACCTTCTTGCCGCGTACCGGGTTGTAGCGGGTGCCCTTCTCGGCGCCGTCGTCCTCGGGCAGGACGTCGGAACCGTAGAGCGCGTCGTACAGGCTGCCCCAGCGGGCGTTCGCGGCGTTCAGCGCAAAGCGGGCGTTGTTGATGGGCACCACCAGCTGGGGGCCGGCCACCTCGGCGATCTCCGGGTCGACGTTCTCGGTGGTGGCCTCGAAGTCCTCGCCCTCGGGCTGGAGGTAGCCAAGCTCCTCAAGGAAGGTCTTATACGCCGCAGCATCGTGCGGCTGCCCCTTGCGCTCCAGGTGCCACTTGTCGATCGCCTGCTGGATTTCGTCGCGTTTCTGCAGCAGTTCACGGTTGCGGGCGCCCAGATCGCGTACGATGGCGCCGAGGTGGGTCCAGAAACCATCCGCGTCCACGCCAGTGGCCGGGGCGATCTCCTTGGCAACCAGATCGTAGAGCTCCTGGGCGACCTGCAGGCCGCCGACTTCGATACGTTGGGTCATGAGTCTCCTCGCTGTATTCGGGCCTAGCGCGTTTCCGGGGCTGCCCGGGGACACCGGCCGGACCGGTGCGGTGTGAGTCGGGGCAGCGCCCCAGCCAAACAATGAGTGTAGCGTGCCCAAGGCGGACTGGGGTAACGCCGCCGGGACGACAGTTGTAACCGCTCTGCGGGCATCATGCAACAAAAATGGAACCTGTTTCCATAAAATGAATAACCTTGAGTCCTTGAGGGACATTCTGTGGTAGGCTCGATGCCAGCCACGGTGGCACCACTCTGCGGGGGAAGGGGCGGCCATACGGCCCTGCCAACAGATGTTGAAAGCGTCGGCAACAAAGCGAATCCTCGGCTGGCAGCCCTTTTATCTCTCGCTGCTGAGCATTGCCCTGATCGCAGCGGCGGCGGTCTGGTACGTCTGGGCGGATTGGGACACCCGGCGGTCGCTGCTGATCCGGGAGCACGTTGCCGCGGTGGACACCGCGGTGCAGGCCGCCAGCGGCGGCATGGCCCTGGCCAGTGAGCTGTTGCACCAGGGGATGATCCTGCGGCCCCCGGTCACTGGCGCCGTGGCGGCGGCCGGGCAGGGTGATCCGGCCGTCCGGGCGGAGTTGCGGGACTGGCTATACCGGGAGCTGGGCCCGGTCTATCAGATGCTGCAGGCGCGGGGCCTGGATCAGATGCAGTTCGTGCTGGCCGATGGCGAGAGCCTGCTGCGTTTCCATGCCCCGGAAAGCCATGGCGATAACCTGTTACCGGACCGCGGTGACATTGCCCACGTGCTGGCGACGGGGGAGCCCCTGCAGGTCACCGGGCCGGGCCGCTTCACGCAGGCGCACCGGTATATCACGCCCCTGTATCATGGGGGCGAGCTGCTCGGTGTGGTGGAGACGGGGATGTCCATGGCCGCGTTGCACCGGCGGCTGGATGAGCTCGCCCCGGGCATGGCCTTCCGCATGCTGCTCCGAGCGGACCGGGTCACCGAGGTGGCCCGAGAGGAGGTGGCGGCCCGGTTTCACGCCAGTCCCTTGTCCGACGCCTATGTCCTCGATCATGGGCACGACCTGGCGGACTGGTATGCCGACGAAGATGGCGAGGGGCTGGCGGCGGTGGAGGCGCAGCTGTCGCGGCAACCGGGCCTGGAGGGGGCGCTGGCCCGCGGGGAGGCCTTCGGCCGTGCCCTGGAATACCGGGGTCAGGGGTACCTGGTGGCGTTCGTGCCGATGCTCGACGCCCGCGGCGAGGTCGTCGGCTATGTGGTGGGCTACGGCCGGACCGGGGCCCTGGGCAGTCTCAAACACCAGTTCTATGCCGGCGCGGCCTTCGCGCTCCTGTTGGTGCTCGGGGCCGGCGGGGTGTTGTTGCGGTTCCTGGCGGTGCAGCGTGGCCGACTGCAGGACGAGGCCCGACTGCGGGCGATCTCCGACACCATGAACGAGGGGATGTACGTCTTCGACGGCGAGGGTCGGATCACGCACGTCAACCGGGCGGCGGAGACCTTGCTGGGCTACCGTGCCAGCGAACTGATCGGGGCCCATGCCCACGACCTCTTCCACGCCCATGGGCCTGAGGGCCAGTACATGCCGGCCGCTGAGTGCCCCGTTTATCGGGCCGCGGTGCGAGGGGAGCGGCTCCAGTTGGACTCCGAGTGGTTTCGTCGCCGCGACGGCAGTCACGTGCCGGTTCAGATCTTCGGGGCACCGATCGGGGACTGGCCGGAGGGCCATGCGGGGTCGCGGCCAAACCCGACCTACGTGGTCACCTTTGTTGACGAGACCGAGCGCCGGAGAGAGCGCGAGGCCTTGCGCAAGCTCTCTGCGGTGGTGGAGCAGGGGCCCGGTGCAGTGATGATCACGGACCCGCAGGGCGTGATCGAGTACGTCAACCCGGCCTTCGAGCGGATTACTGGCTACACCGCGGAAGAGGCGGTGGGGCAGACACCGCGCATCATCCAGTCGGGTCTGATGCCCTCGTCCTGGTACCGGGAGATGTGGGCGGCCCTGAACCGGGGCGAGCCTTGGTGGGGTGAGTTCCACAACCGACGCAAGACCGGTGAGCTGTTCTGGGAGGCCGGGGTCGTGTTCCCTCTGCGTGACGATCAGGGCGGGATCACCCACTACATCGCCATCAAACAGGATGTCACAGAGCGCAAAGACGCCGAGCGCCGGCTGGAGTATCACGCCACCCACGACACCGTGACCGGCCTGCCCAACCGGGCGCTGGCCATGGACCGCCTGGAGACCGCGGTTCGCCGGCTGGCGCATCGGCGTGGTCGGGGCTCAGGGGCGTTGTTGGTCCTGGACCTGAGCCAGTTTCGAAAGATCAATGAGAGCCTGGGCCATGCCTCCGGCGATGAGTTGCTGTGCCGAATCGCCGAGCGCCTGCAGGGCGCGCTCGGCCCACACGACACCCTGTGCCGGCCCGGTGGTGATGAGTTCCTGGTCATCCTGCCGGAGCTGCGCACCGCCCGACAGGCCGAACAAGTGGCCAAGGCGCTCCTGGCCACCCTGAAGGCCCCACTGGTGCTGGCCGACCAGGAGATATTCATGGACGCCAGGGTGGGGGTGACCCTGTTCCCGGAAGACGGGACCGATAGCAGTACGCTGTTGCGTAACGCTTACGCCGCCCTGTCCCAAGCCAAGCAGGTGGCGCGGGGTGACTTCCGCTTCTTCAAACCCGAGGCGAATGAGCGGGCCCACCGCTGGCTGGCGCTGGAGGGGCGGCTGCGCCGTGCGCTGGAACAGGAGACGCTGCACCTGGTGTTTCAACCGCTGGTCGATGCCCGGACCCTGCGGCCGACGGGGTTCGAAACCCTCCTGCGCTGGACGCTGGAGGAGCACGGGCCGGTCTCTCCGGGTGAGTTCATTCCCATGGCCGAGGAGACCGGGCTGATCATCCCCATGGGCGAATGGGTTCTGCGCAAGGCCTGTCAGCAGGCCGCCCGCTGGCGGGCCCAGACCGGGCATTGCTATCGGATGGCGGTGAATGTCTCGCCCATCCAGATCACGGGGAGCGATTTCGTGGCCACCGTGCGCACCAGCCTCAGGCGTACGGGTCTGCCCGCCGAGTGCTTGGAACTGGAGATTACCGAGCGCATGCTGCTTGGGGGCCAGCGGCGCGTGCTGCAGAGCCTGCAGGCGCTGCGCGATTTGGGGGTGGGGCTGTCGTTGGACGACTTCGGCACCGGCTACTCAGCCCTGAGCTACCTGCGCCAGATGCCGTTTTCCGTGCTCAAGATCGACCGCAGCTTTGTCCAGGGCGCGGCGGCGGGCCCCCGCGGCGAGCAGCTGTTGTGCTCGATCATCGGTATGGCCCAGGGCCTGGGTCTGCGGGTGGTGGCCGAAGGGGTGGAGACAGAGGCCCAGGTGGCCCTCCTGCAGCGCGAGGGCTGTGATCTGCTGCAGGGGTACCACTTCGCCCGACCCATGGCGGCCGAGGCCGTCACCCGTCTGCTCCAGGGCCCGGAGCGCCCTTAAAGGTTAGTAACCCCGTCGGGGCGGCTCCAGTCGAGCACCCTGTCCACCGGGGGCAGCCACCCGGGGTCGTGGCTGACGATGACAGCGGTGCGGCCCTGGAGCCACTCGTGCAGGCGTCCGGCCAACGCCCGGGCACTGGCGCCATCCAGGCCGGCCGCCGGCTCGTCCAGGAGCACGATATCCGGATCGTGAAGCACCACCCGGGCCAGGGCGAGGCGTCGGGCCTCGCCCCCCGACAGGGTGGCGCCCGATTCGCCCAACCAGGTCTCCAAGCCCTCGGGCATGGCCCGCACCCGCGTATCCAGCCCGGCGACCGCGAGCGCCTGCCACAGCCGCGCCTCGTCGGCCTGCGGCGCGGCCACCCGCAGGTTGCCCGCCACCGTGTCGCTGAACACCGGCGCGTGCTGCTCCAGCATGCCAACCCGCCCGTGCCAAGCCTCCAGGGGCAGGGTGTGCAGAGGCGTGTCGCCGACCAGGATCTGCCCCGACCAGGGGTCGTCCAGGCGGGCGAGGAGTTTGAGCAGGGTCGTCTTGCCCAGTCCGCTGGGGCCGGTGATGGCCAGGTGGCTGCCTTGGGGGATGCGCAGGCTGAAGTCCGCCAGCACCGGGCGCCCCGCATGGTAGCCGTAGCGGACGGCCTTCAGCGTTAGGTCGAAGCGCCCGGGCATGGCTGCCGGTGTCGCCGGGCTTACCACGCGGGCGGGGTGTTCCGCCTGTGCCAGCAGCCGTTCCGCCGCCGAGCGGGTGCGTCCCAGGAACTGGAAGGCCAGCGGTAGCGGCGCCAGCGCCTCGGTCAGGGCCATGAAGGCGAACAGGGCGAGCACCCATTGCGGGCCGGTGATCAGCCCCTGCTGATGCAGCCAGAGCCCGAGGACCAGCGCGGCCAGCAGGGCGAGTTGGCCAAACAGACCGTTCAACGCATTGCCCAGCCCGGTCAGGTGGGCCATGCGGCGCTGCAGTTGCGACCAGGCCCGGCCGTGGCGTCCGATCAGGCGGCGCTGGCGCTCACCGCCGCCATAGACCCGCAGTTCCGCCAGCCCCCTGACCCCCTCGATGATCACCGCGCGGAAACGCGGTTGCAGGTGGCTCATGCGCTCGCCGCTGCGACGCCCGCGCCGGGTGGCCGTCCAGGTGAGCAGGGCGCCGGCCAGCAGCAGCGCCAGTGCCACCAGCGCCAGCCGGCCATCCACCCAGCCCAGCAGTCCGAGGGTGGCCAGCCCCGCCAGGCCAGCCGCGGCAGTGGGACCCAGCACGCGGATGTAGAGGTTGTCCAGGGCCTCGATATCCGCGGTCAGCCGGTTGAGCAGGTCGCCCCCGCGCAGGCGGCCGAGGGTGAGCGGATCCTGTCGGGCCAACCGGGCGAACAGCCAGCAGCGGATGTCCGCCAGTAGTCGGAAGGTGGCCTCATGGGTGACCAGTCGTTCGCCGTAACGGGAGACGGTCCGCGAGACGGCGAAAAAGCGGATGCCGCCGCCGGGCACGTAGATGTCCAGCCCCACGATCAGGCCCAGTCCGGCCAGCGCGGTGGCGGTGATGAACCAGCCGGAGAGGGCCAGCAGCCCGAGGTTGGCCAGCAGGGTGGCGAGGGTCAGCAGGGTGCCCGCAAGCAGCCAGGGCCAACGGCGCAAAAAGAGGCGGGTGAAGTGCGTCAGTGGTTGCTGGGCGCTCATGGCGTCGCCTCCCGCAGTTGTCCATCCCGCAGGGTCAGCACCCGGTCCGCCCACGCCATGCCTGCCGGGCGGTGTGTGGTCATGATCACCGTCCGGCCCTCGGCCGCCTCGGCGAGGGTGGCCAGCAGGGCCTGCTCGTTCTCCGGATCCAGGTGTGCCGTGGGTTCGTCCAGCAGCAACAATGGGGTATCGCGGAGCAGGGCGCGGGCCACCGCCACGCGCTGCGCCTCGCCGCCGGAGAGGCCCTCGCCCCGTTCCCCGATGCGGCTGTCCAGGCCGGCGGGCAGTAATCGGCTGAAGGCGGTGACCCGCGCCTTGCGCGCCGCCGCCTCGATCTGGTCGCGGGGGGCGCCCGGGTAGCCCAGGGCGATATTGTCGGCGAGGGTGCCGTGGAACAGGTGGGCGCGCTGGCCCACCCAGGCCACGTGTTCCCGCAGCCAGGTCGGGTCCAGGTCCCGCAGCGGGTGGCCGTTCAGGCGGATATCGCCTTGCCCCTCCACCAGCCCCAGTAGTAGGTGGATGAGCGTGGACTTGCCGCAACCGCTCGGCCCGGCCACTACGACCCGCTCACCGGGGGCGACATTCATGCTGCAGTCGCGCAGGGCGGTGACGCCGCCGGGGAGCGTGACGCTGACCCCCTCCAGGCGCAAGGCCGGGGGGCCGTCCAGCGTGGGCCGCCGGTTGCCGTTCACCGGGCGGATCGGCGGCGTCTCCAGCAACTCGATCAGCTCCTCGGCCGCCCCGATGGCGCCGGCCCGGTCGTGGTAATGGGTGGCTAGGGTGCGCAACGGCTGGAAGAACTCCGGGGCCAGCAGCAGGATGAACAAACCGCTGAACAGCGTCAGCTCCGGGGAGGGACCGAAGGTGATATAGCCGAGCAGGCCCAGGCCGATATAGATGGCCAACATGGCGATGGCTACGGAGGCGAAAAACTCCAGCACCGCCGAGGAGAGGAACCCCACCCGCAGGACTTTCATGGTACGTTGGCGGAAGTCGTCCGAGGCCTCCCGCAGGCGGGCTTGGTCATGCCCTGTGTGGCCGAACAGCCGGAGGGTGGTCAGGCCGGTGATGCGGTCCAGCATCCAGCCGGAGAGCCGCCCCAAGGCCACCAGTTGCTGCTGCTGCAGTTGTTCCGCGCCGAACCCCACCAGGGCCATGAACAGGGGGATCAGCGGGGCGGTGAACAACAGCAGCAGTGCCGCCAGCCAGTCCAGCGGGAAGACCACCAGCAGGATGAGGAGGGGGACGCCCACGGCGATGATCATCTGCGGGTAAAAGCGGGCGTAGTAGCCCTCAAGTGCCTCCACCTGCTCAAGCAGGGCGGTGGACACTGTCCCGCTCTGGCGCACGCCCAGGCCGACCGGGCCGAGGGCCAGCAGATGCGCATACAGCTCTTCGCGCAACCGGTCCTTGATGCGCGTGGCGGCCCGGACGCCGGCCACCTCCTGGCCCCAGGCGCAGACCGCCCGAACGAGGAAGATCACCGGCAGCCCGAGCAGGGCCGGCCAGAGGGTGTCCAGGCGCACTTCCTCGATCACGGCGGCGTGCACCACATGGGCGATGAGCGCCGATTGCAGTATGATCAGAAGGCCTTGGGTCAATCCGGCCCCGCTGGCCAAGACCAGCAGGTTCCGGGCTGGCCGTGCCCGTTGGGCCAGCCAATGGCGGGCCCGTTGTTTATCCACTTTGTTGCTCACACCTGGGTCGATCCCGCGGTTGGTCTCAATGGGACGGCTACTCTCATTTTTTAGGCTACCGCTAGGTTTTTGTTGCGGTGCTGTGGCGCGTTGTCGCAGCGGTGGGCCGCCGGGTGCTGAATCTCGTTAGGATGCAGGGAAACAATCACGTGTTGACTCAGATGCAGGATACCCTTCGGTTCAAGCCCCGTCAGGTGCTGCGGATACTCATGTGGCTGCGGCTGTGCGCTGTGATAGGCCAGACTATCACGGTGCTGGGCGTCTATTACCTGATGGGGCTGGACCTGCCGCTGGCCGCCCTGCTGACCTGTGTGGGGCTGCTGGCGGCGTTCAACGCCGCGGTCTATGTCCGCCTGCGGCTGATCAAGGAGGCCAGTCACCGCGAGGTCTTCATCCACCTGATGGTGGACTCCCTGGTGCTCACCGCCCTGCTGTTCCTCTCCGGCGGCCCCAGCAACCCCTTTGTCTCGCTCTACCTGGTGCCCATCGCCCTGGCGGCAGTGGCCCTGCCCAGCAGCTATGCCTGGTGGGTGGGCGCGGCCAGCGTGGTGCTCTATGGCTTCCTGCTGGTCTGGTTCCTTCCCATGGAGGCCCCCTACGAGGTGGTGGCTGGGGATATCAACCTGCATCTGTTCGGCACTTGGGTGAATTTTATCCTCAGTGTCGTCCTTATCACCTTTTTCGTCAGCCTGATGGCCGCGACCCTGCGGCGCCAAGATATGAAACTGGCCGAAGCCCGCGAGGGTACTCTGCGCAATGAGCAGATCGTGGCCATCGGCACGCTGGCGGCCGGGGCGGCCCACCAGCTCGGGACGCCGTTATCGTCCATGTCCATGGTGGTGGAGGAGCTGCGCGACAGCCGTGAGGACGATGAAGCGCTGCAGGAGGACCTGGACATCCTCGAATCCCAGATCCAGGTCTGCAAGCAGACCCTGGCGGAACTGATGGAGGCGGCCGGCAACGGCCAGGCGCGCAGTGGCGGCCAGGCCAGCCTGCGGCAGTTCATCGGGCGGATCATCAACACCTGGAGCATCATGCGGCCTGATGTGCGCCATCGGCTGCATTTCCAGGAGCCGTTCGAAAACCCCTGCATCTTCACCGAGCAGACCCTGATGCACGCCATCATCAATCTGCTGAACAACGCCGCCGATGCCTCGGTGGCCAACGGCAGCGACCGGGTGCAGATCGACGTGGCCTGCCGCGACGGCGAGCTGACCCTGAGCGTCATCGACGAGGGCCAGGGGTTGGACGCCGATGCCATGGAGCAGGCCGGCCGGGTGATCCATACCACCAAACCGGAGGGGCTGGGGATTGGCTTGGTGCTGTCCAACGCGACGGTGGGCCGGTTCGGGGGCAGTGTGACGCTCCTGCCGGCGGACACCGGCGGGGTGCTCTCGCGCATTACGCTGCCGCTGAATGATTTACGCGTCAGTGATAAATTAGCGGATGAACCGGGCGGCTGCCGCCAACCGCAGGCCGCCGATCACCCGCTAAACAAGCAGGGAGAGAGCACGTGACCGAGAAAACGTCCGGGACCCGCGTCCTGTTGGTCGATGACGACGAGGTGTTCTGCTCGGTGCTCGGGCGGGGGCTGACCCGCCGCGGCTACCGGGTGGAGAAGGCCCATGACGCGGAGCAGGCCTTAGTGGTGGCCCGGGACTATCAGCCGGAGCACGTGGTGTTGGACCTGAAGCTGGGCGATGACTCGGGGTTGAAGCTTATCCAGCCGTTGCTGGAGGCCGTGCCCGAGGCCCGCATCATCGTGCTGACCGGCTATGCGAGCATTCCCACGGCGGTGGAGGCGGTCAAGCTGGGGGCGGCCAACTACCTGCCCAAGCCGGTGGACGTGGACACGGTGGTGTCCGCCTTCAGCGGCCAGCATGAGGAGCCGGTGCCCACGGCAGAGCCGCCACCCCAGCCCATGTCGTTGAAACGGCTGGAGTGGGAGCAGATCCAGCGGGTGTTGGCCGAACACGACGGCAATATCTCGGCGGCCGCCCGGGCGCTGGGCATCCACCGCCGTACCCTGCAGCGGAAACTGGGTAAGCGTCCCGTCAAGCGGTGAGCCGCGCCGGGCCACCGCGCCGCCCGGGCTGGAGGATCAAAGGGTGATGCCCTCCTGCGGTTGCTCCGGGCGGCGGCGCGGATCCGGCACGTCTGTGGAGAGGGAGGCGGACTGGCGCTTCCCGTCCTGCCACCAGACCACCTCCACCGGCTCGCCATGGGGCGTGGCCCGTACCTGGTGCAGAAAGTCCATCGGCCGTTCCGGGGCCTCGCCGTTCACCTCCAGAATGAAGGCCCCCGCCGAGATGCCGGCATCGGCGGCCTCGCCGATGGCATCGCTGACCAATACGCCCGGCTCGTCGGGCAGCCCCAGCGCCTCGCGCAGCTCCCCCGTGGCCTCCACGACGGTAACGCCCACGGCAGTGACCACCTGATCATCATGCAGCGGCTCGTAGCGCAGGTCGTCGCCGGCCTGCAGCACTTCGGGGGCGACGTGGATGGTGGCGCCGGTGCGCGCCGCCAGGGCGATGGCGTCACTGGGGCGGCTGTCTACCCGAACCGGGTCGTCGCGACCCTCCACGCGGAATTCCATGACCCCCATGTAGGTGCCGGCGAGTAGGCCGTCTACGAAGACACGCTCCAGCGTCCCGCCCAGGGCCGTGGTCACGTCGTCCATCAGGTCGTGGGTCATCGGCCGCGGCGTCGTGGTGCCGGACAGGGCCTGCAAGATGGCACGGGCCTCGTTGGGCCCGATGAAGATCGGGACGACGTCGCCCGATTCCGGCTCCCGAAGCAGCACCACCGGTACCCCCGTCGGCTGTGCGATCCCCACGGTGGCCAGTTCCACCGGCACCAGCTCGGCCTCGTCCAGCAGGAGGTCACGGGCGTGGCTGCCAACCTGGGACAGGAGCAGGGTGAGCAGGATCAGGGCCGCGACGAGCGGGTACCCTGGTCTGAAAACGCGGAAGTGGTTGTGCATGTCGGCCCCGGCTGTAGTGACGCCTGCCTTCCAGCATCGCACCGGAGGCGCGCTTGTGCCACCCGCCCCCCTGGTTTTCCGGTGCGGCTGTTAGACTGTCCCGCTCCCGATCACCGCAGGCAGCCGTCGTGCCCCTATGACCACTGAGGAGATGTTGCGTGCCGGCCTGGGCCGGACGCTGTTCCGCATGACCTGGCCGATGCTCTTCGGTGTGCTGGCACTGATGAGCTACCAGTTGGTGGACAGCGTGTTCATCAGCTACCTGGGTGTGGAGCCGCTGGCCGCACTGGGGTTCACCCTGCCCGTGCAGCAGGTGATCATCGGGGTGCAGGTGGGGCTGGGTATCGCCACCACGGCGGTCATCTCCCGCAGCTTGGGGGCCGCCCACCAGGAGCGTGCCCGTCAGCTCGGCGGGCTGGTGATCATGGGCGGTGCAGGGCTGATGGCACTGCTGGCGCTGCTGTTGTGGGGCGTCCGCTATCCCCTGGTGGGGTTGATGGGGGCGGGGCCGGAACTGTTGCC
The DNA here is from genome assembly GCF_000014785.1 of Alkalilimnicola ehrlichii MLHE-1. Classification (NCBI taxonomy): domain Bacteria; kingdom Pseudomonadati; phylum Pseudomonadota; class Gammaproteobacteria; order Chromatiales; family Ectothiorhodospiraceae; genus Alkalilimnicola; species Alkalilimnicola ehrlichii. The sequence goes on along the minus strand of NC_008340.1, from coordinate 1,876,851 downwards.
CCTGATCGATGCCTACTGGGGGCCGTGGTTGCTGGCCACCTGGCTGGGGGCGCAACTCTACTTTGGATACAGCGTCTGTCGTGCCCATGGGGATACCCGCCTGCCCGGCCTGCTGATGGTTATCAGCAGCCTGATCAACGTGGCGCTGGATCCCTTGTTCATCTTCGTCTTTGGCTGGGGACTGCCCGGTGCCGCCTGGGCCACGGTGGTGGCGTTTGGCGTCTCACTGGGTATCGTCCACTGGGCGCTGCGGCGGCAGGACCGTCTGCGCTTCCGCCCGCGCGGCCTGTCGCCGCTGCGCGCGCTGCGGGACCTGGGTGGGATCACCGGGCCGGCCACGGCGAGCCAGCTGCTGCCGCCGGTCTCGGCCATGGCGGCCACCGCCCTGGTGGCCGGCTTCGGCTCGGCCGCGGTGGGGGCCTGGGCCATCGCCACTCGGCTGGAGTTTTTCTCTATCGTCGCGGTGCTGGCCCTGACCATGGCCCTGCCACCCATGGTGGGGCGGTTCCGCGGCGCGGGTGACCCGGACAGTATCCGTCGCCTGGTTCACATCGCGGTGACCTTTGTGCTGGTCTGGCAGTTGGGGGTCGCCGTGGTCTGGCTGGTGTTGTCCTTCTTCCTGCCCGAGCTGATCAGCCGGGAGCCGGAGGTGGCGGGCCTGCTCACCGACTACCTGCGCCTGGCGCCATGGAGCTACGCCGCGCTCGGTGTCTGCATGCTAATGGTGTCGGTGTGCAACGCCCTGGGGATGCCCCTGCGGGCCCTGGTCATCGCCCTGCTGCGGCTGTTCGTCTGCTACCTGCCGGCCCTGTGGGTCGGCGCCCGCTTGGGGGGGATGACCGGCCTGTTCCTGGGCGTGCTGGTGGGGAACCTGCTGGCGGGCCTGGCGGCCTGGTCCCTCTACCGCCAGGGCCTGGCGTGGTTGCAGGCGCCCCCGCCGGAGACCGGCAGGGGCGAGAGCGTGCCCGTCACAACAGGACCTTCTCAACCCCGCCGCTATTGGCCCGGTCGATGAAGTCCGGCTGCCAATCCTCACCCAGCAGGTGCCTGGCCATCTCGATGACGATGTAGTCCGCGTCCACGTTGGTGTCATCGCGATACCGGGACAGCCCCTGGAGGCAGGCGGGGCAGGAGGTGAGCATCTTGACCTTACCCTTCTCCGGCTTGCCCCCCCGGCCGGTCAGCTCCCGGGCGCCGCCGGCGATCTCCTCCTCCTTGCGGAAGCGGACCTGGGTGGCGATGTCCGGGCGATCGATGGCGAAGGTGCCGGCCTCGCCACAGCAGCGGTCGTTGAGCGGGACATTCTGGCCCATCAGGGTGCTGGCCACCTTGGTACTGTCATAGGCCTTCATCGGCTCGTGGCAGGGGGAGTGGTACATGTACTGCACCCCGTCCACGCCATCGATCTGGTAGCCCTTCTCCATCAGGTACTCGTGGATGTCCAGCAGCCGGCCGCCGGGGAAGATCTTCTCGAACTCGTACTTGAGCAGTTGATCCATGCAGGTGCCGCAGGAGACCACCACGGTCTTGATGTCCATGTAGTTCAGCGTGTTGGCCACGCGGTGGAATAGCACCCGGTTCTCGGTGGTGATGGCCTTGCCTTTGTCGATGTCGCCGCCGGCGGTCTGCGGGTAGCCGCAGCAGAGGTAGCCCGGGGGCAGCACGGTGCGGGCGCCGGCGTGGTAGAGCATGGCCAGGGTAGCCAGCCCGATCTGGCTGAACAGCCGCTCGGAGCCGCAACCGGGGAAATAGAACACCGCGTCGGCGTTCTCGTCCGCCTTTTGCGGGTCGCGGATGATGGGGACGTACTTGCTGTCCTCCACACCGAGCAGGGCGCGTGCGGGCTTGCGGGGCACATCCGGCATCGGTTTGCGCATGAAGTGCACCACCTGGGCCGGGATGTCCGGTTTGCCGGTGGTCTTGGCCGGTCGGTCCTTGGGCGTATCCTTGTTGCGCCCACTCACGCCCAACCGGCGCGCCACCGAGGTGGCCAGGCGCTGGGCCCCATAGCCCCAGCGGATCATGCCCTCGCGCATGGCGCCGATGGTGCGCGGGTCCTTGGCGTTGAGAAAGGCCATGGATGCCATGCTGGTGGGCTTGAAGGTGCGCTGGCCCCTTTGCTTCAGGATGTTGCGCATCTTGATGGTGACATCGCCGAAGTCGATGTTCACCGGGCAGGGCTTCTCGCAACGGTGGCAGATGGTGCAGTGGTCGGCGATGTCGTTGGCCTCGGCGAAGTGCTCCAGCGAGATGCCGCGCCGGGTCTGCTCCTCGTACAGGAACGCCTCAATCACCAGGCCGGTGGCCAGGATCTTGTTGCGCGGGGAGTAATGCAGGTTGGCCCGCGGCACATGGGTGGTGCAGACCGGCTTGCATTTGCCGCAGCGCAGGCAGTCTTTGATGTCGTCGTTGAGCTCGCCCAGCTCGCTCTGCTCCATGATCAGCGCTTCCTGCTGGACCAGGCGCAGCGACGGGGTGTAGGCGCGCTCCAGGCTGGTGCCCTGCATGAGCTTGCCGCGGTTGAAGCGCTGTTCGGGGTCCACCTTCTGCTTGTACTCGGCGAAGCGGTCGATCTGCTCCTGATCCAGGTACTGCATTTTTGTCAGCCCGATGCCGTGCTCGCCGGAGATAACGCCGCCCAGCCGGCGCGCCAGGGCCATGACCTGGTCCACGATGCGATCGGCCTCGTGCATCATCTCGTAATCGTTGGAGTTCACCGGGATGTTGGTGTGCACGTTGCCATCTCCGGCGTGCATGTGCAGGGCCACGAACAGGCGGCTGGTGAGCACCTGGTCGTGGATGGCATCAATGCGCTCCACCACCGGCTCCATGCTGGCGCCGTGGAAGATCTCCTTGATCGGCCGCTCCACCTCGGCGCGCCAGGACACCCGCAGGCTGTGGCGCAGGATGAGCTGGACCAGCGCCTCATCACCGCGGGCATCGGCGCGGGCGTCGTCGTCCAGCAGGCCCAGGTGGTCGCTGACCGGATCGTCCAGGTGGGCCAGGATCCCGCTCCAGCGGTCATGCACCGCCTGCACGTGCTCCCGCGCCAGGCGGATCTTGCCGGCGAGCATGGTGTCGCCTTCGGCGCTCTCCTCGTAATCGGGCAGGCGCTTGAGTTCGGGCATCTCCCCGCCCAGGTAGTCCAGCGTGGCCCGGGTCATGGCCAGTTTGTTCCGCAGCGACTGGACGATGTTGATGCGCTCAATGCCTTCGCTGTACTCCGCCAGTTTGTCCAGCGGGATGACCACGTCCTCGTTGATCTTGAAGGCGTTGGTATGGGCGGCGATGGCGGCGGTGCGCGAGCGGTCGGCCCAGAAGGTGCGCCGGGCCTCGGGGCTGATGGCGACGTAGCCCTCCGCATTCCGAGCATTGGCCAGGCGGATCATCCGCGAGGCCGCGGCGGCCACCGCCTGCTCATCGTCGGAGACGATATCGCCGATCAGTACCATCTTGGGCCGTTCCCGGCGAGTGCCCTTGGGGGTGTACTTGACTGCCCGCACGTAGCGCTCATCCAAGTGCTCAAGCCCGGAGAGCAGCACCTTATCGTCCGCATCCAGGTCGTCCTTGATCTCGACAATGGCCGGGACCGCCTCGCGCAGGTCCTTGCCGTAGAACTCCAGGCAGACGGTGCGGATGTGCTCAGGCATCCGGTGGAGCACGAACACCCCCGAGGTGATCAGCCCGTCGCACCCCTCCTTTTGCACGCCGGGCAGCCCGCCCAGGAACTTGTCGGTGACGTCCTTGCCGAGGCCCACCTGGCGGAACTGGCTGCCGGGGAACTCGAGCAGCTCCGGCTCGCCGAGCGGGGTCTTGTTGTCGGCGGCGTAGCGGGTGACGCGGAACTGCACCCACTCCTGGTCGTGGATTTTGCCCAGGTTGTGGTTCAGGCGTTCCACCTCCAGCCAGGTGGCGTCGGGGGTGACCATGCGCCAGGAGACCAGGTTGTCCAGGGTGGTTCCCCAGAGCACCGCCTTCTTGCCACCGGCGTTCATAGCGATGTTGCCGCCGATGGTGGAGGCATCCTGCGAGGTGGGATCGACGGCGAAGACCAGGCCGTGCTTGCCGGCCAGGTCTGAGACCCGTCGGGTGACCACGCCGGCCTCCGTGCGCACGGTGGGCACCTTGTCGCCGTCCCGTCCCGGCAGCTCCCGCCAGATGACATCGCTGATGCCCTCCAGTTTCTCGGTGTTGATCACCGCCGAGTGCTCGCTCAGGGGCACGGCGCCCCCGGTATAGCCGGTGCCGCCACCGCGCGGGATCACGGTGAGATCGAGCTCGAAGCAGGCCTGGACCAGCCGCGCCATCTCCTCTTCGGTGTCCGGGCAGAGCACCACGAAGGGGAGCTCCACGCGCCAGTCGGTGGCGTCGGTGACATGGGAGACCCGGGACAGGCCGTCGAAGCAGATATTGTCGCGGCGGGTGATGCCGCGGAAACGCTTGAGGGCCTCGGCCCGGCGTCGACGCATGGCCGGGAAGCTGTCCTCGAACCGCTTGACCGCGCTGCGGGCCTCCTCGGCCAGCTTCAGCGCCTCCTGATTGCCTTCAGCGCGTTGGACGATCTGGTCCAACCGGTGGTGCATGGCGTGCACCAGGTTGTCCAGGCGTTTGCGGTGCTTGAGCAGATCGTCCTGAATATAGGGGTTGCGACACACCACCCACAGGTCCCCTAGCACCTCGAACAGCATGCGCGCGGAGATGCCGGTACGGCGCTCCCCGCGCAGGCGGTTCAGTCGCTCCCAGGCCTCCTCGCCCAGGAAACGGATAACGATCTCACGGTCGGAATACGAGGTGTAGTTGTAAGGGATCTCGCGAATTCGGGTGATGCTGGTCATGGAGTGGTGGTCCGTGATCACTGCGAAAAAGGGCCGCTAATGATAACAGGCCTTGCCGGCTAATAGCATACCGACGGGGTCGGGAATAGGTGGGTCGCACCGGTGCACCGCTGGTCCGCTTTCAGTCCAGCTCCACCTGGGCACAGAGCTGCGTGAATCGCGCCAGCAGCCCGTGGCTTTGCGGGGTCTCCCGGGCACTCCGGAACAGCGCCAGCGGGTCCAGCCCCTCGGCCCGCAGGAGCTGCCGACGTCCGGCCAGGTAGTCGCACATCACCGCGCGGTTGAACTCCGGGTGGAACTGCACGCCCCAGGCGCACTCCCCCCAGCGAAACGCCTGGTGGCGGTCACCGGCACTGCGGGCCAGGTGCACCGCCTCCGCCGGCAGCGTCAGTACGCTCTCCTCGTGGGTGACGTGGGCGGCGAAGGGGTTGGGCAGGGTGCCAAACAAGGGGTCTTCGCCGGCGGCCGCAAGGCACTCCACGTCCACCGTGCCGATCTCCCGGCCGGCCGGGTTGCGGCCCACCTCGCCGCCCAGGGCATGTGCCAGAAGCTGGTGCCCGAAGCAGATCCCGAGAATGGGGATGGGCGTGCCCCGCACCGCCAGACTGCCCAGCCAGTCCGCGGCCTCCTCGCTCCAGGGCTCGCGGCGCGACACCATGCTGGGCGAGCCGGTGACCACCACCCCGTCCTGGCGGCCGGGCGGTGGCAGGGGCTCACCGGCCTGCGCGTCCACCACCCGCACCTCGGCCCCGGTCCGGAGCAGGGGCTGGCGGATCCAGTCCTCGAAGTCGCCGCGGCGATTGAGCAGGCCGGGCAGGGTGGAGCCGGTCTTGAGCACCGTGAGTTTGGGTCGACGCATATCGGCCCCCAGGCCAGGCGTGGATCTGTCCACAATGCCTATCACTTTAGCAAGTGCCCGGTGGCTGCGGCAGAGGTGGGTAGCGGACGGTGCACGGCCCGGGGAAGCCGCACACCGCCGTTGCCGGCAAATGGGTTACCGTTTGATGGCCAAGACCGACACGCTTTTGACGCCAAAGCGGCGGCTGGCCCCCTGGGCCGCCTCGGTCAGGAAGTGGTACTGCGGGTTCGCCCGCACCTCCGCCACCTCCAGGGCGGCCCGGGTGATGGCGGCCAGGTAATCATCCTGTTGCATGGCGCCGCCGATGCAGGCCGCCCACAAGGTGGCGTCGCACTTCACGCTGCCGGGCAGTTGGGCCTCGGTGACAATATCGGACAGCGCCAGCCGGCCCCCGGGGCGAAGCAGGCGGGCCGCCTCCGCGAAGACCCGCTCCTTTTCCGCAGACAGGTTGATGACGCCATTGCTGATCACCACGTCTGCGCTGCCGTCCCGGACGGGTGGGGTCTCGATATAGCCCTCCCGGAACTCCACATTGTCGATCCTGGCCGTCGCCGCCAGGTGGCTGGCCTTGGTCCGCTGGGCCTCGGTCATGTCCACGCCGATGACGTGGCCACCGGGCAGGGCCTTCAGCGCTGCGATGAAGGTGTCCATTCCCGAGCCGCTGCCCAGGTCCACCACGACCTGGCCCGCCTCGATCCCGGCCAGGTCCAGGTGGTAACCGACCCCGGCGAAGGAGTCCACCGCCTCCCTCGGGATGCGGTCCAGATCGTCGGGCCGATAGCCCAGCCGCTCGGCCAGGCCGCGCCCCATCTCGAAGTGGAAATCGGTGTCGGGCTCGTTGGCCACCCGGCTGTACATCTCCTTGACCTTGGCCTCCAGGGCCTGACGGTCCACGCCGGTACGCTCGTCTACCGTGCTCATGATGCCATCCTCCCGCGGGGTGTCCCCGCTCTCGGTCTGATGTGCTGACCGCAAGGACGTCCACCGCGGCGATTTTGTTCCGGGCCGGTAGTCACGGTCCCTTTGCAGGCCAAGTTACCTGGCGTGGTCCGGGAATCTGGTTCATGCTTGCAGCAGGCCGCGCCGCGCGATCGGGTTTCGCCGGCGCCTCGGCCCGGCGGTACGGGGTGCAGAGACGATGGAACAGGAACTCTCCTGCGAGCAAGTGATCGAGCAACTTCTGGCCTACCTGGATGGGGAGCTCGGTGAGCAGAGCCGTGCCGCCATCGACCGTCACCTGAGCCGATGCCGTGAGTGCTACAGCCGGGCGGAGTTCGAGCGCAAGCTGCGCGAAAAGCTCCAGGAGGCGGCCCGCGTACCCGCGCCGGCCCGCCTGCGCGCCCGCATCGACGATCTGCTGAACGAATACTGACGGGCCCTTTCTTACCCGGCAGGTCAGTTTTTTTCAATACACCCCCAAGCCCCTCCGTCATGCTTTGTGCAGGTGGATTCCAGTCGACCCGGTTGCCGATGGGTCGGCCCCGTTCGGTGTCGTCGCATGCCCGGTGGCAGCCGGAGGAGCCATGTGTTCGGAGAGGGTGCACGATACCCGGTGCAGCGGTCCTGAGGCCTCCGCCCCTGGCGGGCGCGCGGCAGTGGTCTCCACGCGCCGCCGGGCCCTTTTCGAGCGGGAGATCGGCCGCCTGATGGATCGGCTGTACGGCGCTGCGCTCCGACTCACCCGCGACCCTGACGAGGCCGAGGAGGTGGTGGCCGAGACGGTGGCCAGGGCCTGGGCCCGACTGGATCAGCTGCGCGACCCTGAGTGCCTGGCGGGCTGGCTGTTCCACGTCCTGGGCAATGTCTTCGTCAGCCGCTGTCGACAACGTCGCCGGCGCGATCGGACGGAGCTCAGCGTCGACGCCGAGGTGGACGGCGAAAGCGCCGCCGATGACAGCTTCTCCCTGTTTCAGCGGCTGCACCAGCCGTTCCTGCTCTGGTGGGGCCATCAGGGGGATCAGTTTTTGAGTGCGCTGATGCGCGAGGACCTGGCCCGGGCCCTGGACGGGTTGCCGGAAGACTACCGGTTGGTGGTGATCCTGGTTGAGGTCCAGGGCTATCGCTACCGGGAGGTGGCCGAACTGCTCGATATCCCCGTGGGCACGGTGCAGTCGCGCCTGAGCCGGGGCCGCGCACGCCTGCAAAAGGCCTTGTGGCAGCATGCCCTCGACGCGGGCCTGGTGAATGGCCGCGAGCCGGGCGCCGGTGACTGAGACGAGAGGAGGTGGGGATGGTCGCGCTGCTGGGGTATTCACGGGAACAGATCCGTGCCGCCGTGTGCGACATGTACAGCCAGGTGGCGCGGGCACCGACCAGTGGTTTTCACTTCCCGGTGGGCCGCCAGATCGCAGAGGCGTTGGGCTACCCGCCGGCCCGGCTGCAGGGGTTGCCGGAGGCGACCCTGCGTGCCTTCGCCGGCGTGGGGTATCCCTTTCGCGCGGAGGCGGTGCGGCCGGGTGACACCGTCCTGGACATCGGGGCGGGGGCCGGGAATGACAGCCTGATCGCCGCCGGGTTGGTGGGTTCGGCCGGCCGGGTGATCGCCCTGGACCTGACGCCGGCGATGACCGCCACCCTGTATCACGCCGCGCAGGCGGGGGGGTGCGACAACGTGGCCGTGGTTCAGGGCTCCGCCGAGCGGTTGCCGTTGAGCGACGGCAGTGTTGACGTGGTCACCAGCAACGGGGCCTTGAACCTAGTCCCGGACAAACGGCGTGCCGTCGCCGAGATGTTCCGGGTCCTGAGACCTGGGGGGCGGCTGCAAATGGCCGACGTGGTGATCCGGCGGCCCGTGACAGTGGATTGCGGGGAGGACCCCCGTCTCTGGGTGGAGTGCGTGGTCGGGGCCACGGTGGATGAGGAGCTCCTGCATCTGTTTCGTGAGGCCGGCTTCGAGGCTGTCGAGGTTTTGCGTCGGCACGACTACTTCGCTCACAGTCCCAGCGCCCAGACGCGGGAGATCGCGGAGAGCTTCGGCGCCCACTCGCTGGATCTGGGGATGCGCCGGGCGGCGACCGCCCCCTCGACGCTCCAGCGCTGGCTGTGGCGCGCGGACCCGCGCCACTGGCTCGCTGCCCTCCGGCGGCGGGGGTTTCTCGGCGTGGCGGCATTGCTGCTGGCGTTGCTGTCCTGTTACGGGACCCTGGCGGCGCTGGCCCTGCTGCCCCTGCTGGGCTACTCGCTGGCGGTGGACGAAGGCGCATGGGCGGTCGCCATTGCGGCCTTCGCCCTGCTGACCTTGGCTGCGGTGGCTGCCGGTGTGCGCCGGCATGGGCGATGGGCTGTTGTGGCGCTGGCGGCGACCGGGGTGTCGGTCATTCTCTACGCCTTGTTCATTCAGTACAGCCTGGTCGTGGAGCTGGCCGGCTTCCTGCTGTTGGCGGGGGGCGTGGTGTTGGACGCATGGCTGCGACGAAGGCACCAGGCGCGGGTGCTCGGGCTGGAGGCGGCGCCCCGGTAGCGGCCGCCCTGGGCCCTTTCGACCGCCCGGCGCTGCGCTATGCTGAGAGGACAAACCTGTAGCGAGGGTCACGAAAGTGCCTCAGGCAGCGGAGCATTCGCCCCGGCCGGTGCCGTGGGAGCTCCTGGGCCGTTTCCCATCGGCCGGGCTGCGGGGCGATGTCGGCCGCTATCTGGCATTGGAGGCGGACCTCAGCGAGGGGGTTGAGTGGGTGGAACTGAGCCGGGGCCATCCGCTTCTGGTCGTGGGGTTCGGTGATTGTGTCCGGCTCCAAGGCCTTGGGGCCGCCGACCAACCCGCGGATCGGTTGCAGAGTTTTCTGGTGGGCCCGGAGCAAGGGCCGTTGCTATGCCGGCTCCGGGGGCGGTGTTTTTTTGTCGAAATCAACCTGACGCCCTGGGCCCTCGCCGAGATCCTGGGTGTGGCGCCCGGTGCCCTCGGCAGCAGCCCCATTGCCTTGGAGGATGTGTTGGGCCCCGATGCGCCGGCGCTGAGCGAATGCCTGCGCGGTCACCCTGACTGGCAGGCGCGCCTGGCCGCTCTGGAGACCTTCCTCTGCCTGCGCTTGCGGCAGCGGCCGAGGCGGGGCAGGGCGCCGACGGAGGTGCAGTGGGCCTGGCACCACCTGCAGCGCAGTGGCGGAACGGTGGGGGTTGACCAACTCGTACGGGAGCTCGGCTGGAGCCACCGCTATCTGGCTGCCCGGTTCCGCCAGTTCGTCGGGCTGACGCCAAAGGCGGCAGCGAGGCGACTGCGTTTCGCGCGCGTGCATCGGCGGCTGGCGGCGGGGGATCAGCGCCCGCTGGCCGCGATCGCCCGTCAGGCAGGGTACGCCGACCAGAGCCACATGACCCGGGAATTCCGTGAGTTCGGCGCCTGCACCCCAGCCGAGTACCGTGGGCGGGTACTGTCCTTGCGCCCGCCCACGGCGCCCGGGGCCGGGGAGTCTTGACAGCCCCGGGGGCGATCCGCATAATGCGCTCCACTTGCCGCGAGGCAGGTCTCAGTCCCCATCGTCTAGAGGCCTAGGACACCGCCCTTTCACGGCGGCGACAGGGGTTCGAATCCCCTTGGGGACGCCAGATCGAGAAGCCCGGTCGCCGTTCAGGCGGCCGGGCTTTTTTCGCTTTTGGGCCACCAACCCTGCGGTGTCATAAGGCCTGCTCTGTTAGACTGCAGGTGAAGAGTGCAACCCAAGCGCGGAGCCTGACAGGGAATGAGTGACCAAGCGTTTAAGGCCATCCTGCCTCCCGCCAGCCTCCATCGGCTGGGTCTGCTGGAACAACCCTTCGGGGACCGGCCGCACGGACCCGCGATCTTCGAGGACGCCGCCTACCGCACCCAAGTCAATGTGGCCTTGAACCTGCTGCAGACCGGGGAGCGCGTCCTGCTCGTCCGGGGCGAGCCTGGCCTGGGCAAGTCCACCTTCCTGCGCAAGTTGCTGGACTCCGCTCAGCCGGGGGTGGACTTCCAACCCTGCGTCGCCGACCCGGACCTGCTGTTCAGCGATATCTGGCTCGACTATCTGGAGCGCCTGGATCCGGACACTGACCACGGTGATCACGTCCGCCATACCCAATTGGTGAACCTGATCCAGGCAATGAACCGGCGCGGCATGCGCCCGGTGCTGCTGATCGACGACGCCCACGATCTGGCGGACGACACCGCGGGCCAACTGCTCGATTTCTGGACTGAAATGGCCGAGGCGGGCGAGGGGTTCGGGCTGGTGGCGGCGCTGGACCCGGGCGTGGAGGGCAGCGAGGAGGGCTACCTGGCCGGTACCCGGCTGGATCCGGCGCGGGTTTATAACATCACCCTCTACCCCTACGACTTGGATCAGACGGAACGCTACCTGCGGCATCGGTTTCAGTTGGCCGGCGGCGAGCCCGACCTGCTCAGCCGCAAGGATGTGGAGCGGATCTTCGAGCGTTCGGGGGGGCGGCCCGGCTTCGTCAATCTGGCGGCGCGGGACCTGCTCCAGGACAAGGCGACCCGGGGAGGGCGGGGGTTCGCGCTGGCCTGGCCCGATCTGTCGGGGTTCCGGGTGCGGGCGCCTCAGGGTCGGGCGCGGCACCTGCTGGCGGGTGGCGTGGTGGTCGTGATCGGCGGGCTGCTGGCCATTAACCTGTTCACGGGCGGTGGCGGGGAAGATGCGGAAATCGTCGACGATGAGCTGACGCTCGATCTGCCGCAGCTGAGCCAGGCCGACCCGGAGACCGTGCGTCCGGACGAGGGAGCAACGGACCACCTGCCGCTGGGCATGACCCGCGACGACCCGTTGGCGCCGGAGCAGGGGGAAGCGCCGACGGAGAGCGACCGCCAGCCGGAGGAAACCCCGGTGCCAGATCCCGAGCCGCAACTACAGGCAGAACCGCAACCGGAGCCGGAGATCGCGGCACCGGAGCCCGAACCGAGTGCCCCGGTCCCCGAACCGGAGCCGGAGGCCGCCGACGAAAGGACCGAGGAACCGGCGGCTGACGCGGATGGGGTGGAGGCCTGGCTGGCGCGCGGTGAGGACTGGGCGCGCGGTCAGCCCGCTGATCACTACACCATCCAGGTCCTGGCCGCCGGAGGTGCCGAGACCCTACTGCCCTACCTGAGCCGCCACGGGCTTGAGGAGGATGCCCACCTAGTGTTGACCCGACGCCAGGGCAATGACTGGTATCTGGTCCTCGTGGGCAGCCACGCCGACCGCGAGGCCGCGCGCGATGCCATAGACGCCCTGCCGGAGGCAGTGCGTGCCTCCGGGCCGTGGGTGCGCACTATGGGGTCGGTCGCCGACGTCATGCCCTGAGCCGGACCCGCTGGCCCTGTACCGGTGCCTTGCTAACCGCTGCCGGGGTGGCGGCCGATACCTTGCGGAAACGAAAGGGCCCCGCCGGAGGCGGGGCCCTTAGCAGCGCTCGCTGCCGCCGAGGCGGCCTCCGGGCTCAGTCGCTGTTCATCACGCCGAGGATGTTCAGGAGGCTGATGAACAGGTTGAAGATGGCCACAAACAGGGTGACGGTGGCCATGACGTAGTTGGTCTCGCCGCCGTGGATGATGTTGCTGGTCTCCCACAGGATGAGACCGGACATCAGCAGCACGAACATCACGCTGACCGCCAGCGAGAGCATGGGCATCTGGAAAAAGATCGCCGCCAGCCCGGCCAGAAAGGCCACGATGATGCCGGCGAACAGGAACCCGCCCATGAAGCTGAAGTCCTTGCGCGAGGTCAGGGCGTAGGCCGACAGCGACAGGAAGATGGCGGCGGTGCCGCCAAAGGCCTGCATGACGATCTGCCCCCCGTTGGGCAGGGCCAGGTAGGCGCTGACAATCGGCCCCAGGGTAAAGCCCATGAAGCCGGTGAGGGCGAATACAGCAGGCAGTGCCCAGATGCTGTTACGCAGATAGCTGACCAGGAACAGCAGGCCGAAATAGCCCACCAGGGTGATGATCACCCCGGGGTGCGGTACCTGAAGCACCATGGAGACGCCGGCCATGGCCGCGCTGAAGAGCAGCGTCATGGACAGCAGCATGTAGGTGTTGCGGATGACCTTGTTGGTGGCCAGTACCGACTCGGCCGGCCGCGCCGGGGCTGGGGCCTGGTAGCGGTCTGTCATGGGTTTACGTCCTCCTCATTGCCTCATTCCGCGATCGCGGTTGCACTTCGGTGTTCGGGCCAAGGCCGCTGGAGCCTGACCCAGTCCGGCATACAGTCTAAACCACCTTGCGCGCCAATGGCATAACAACCGTTCCTGCGTCCGATCATCTCTCTTGATGAACTTGGCCAGACGCTGCGGGCGCCCCCTACCCTCACTGCGAACGAGGACCCACCCCCACCGTCACTGCGAACGAGGACCACCCCCACCGTCACTGCGAACGAGGACCCACCCCCACCGTCACTGCGAACGAGGACCCACCCCCCACCGTCACTGCGAGGAGGCGAAGCCGACGTGGCAGTCTACCGCCCTGGATCGCCACGGGCCTTCGGCCCTCGCGATGACGAGGGGAAAGCCTTCGGCCCTCTTGAAGAACTTGACTGTGCCGGAAGCGGAAGGTCGCCCCCACCGTCACTGCGAGGAGGCGAAGCCGACGTGGCAGTCTACCGCCCTGGATCGCCGCGGGCCTTCGGCCCTCGCGATGACGGGTGGGGCGCCCCCCTCGCGATGACGACCGAAAACCCGCGGCCCTCGCCATGGCAGCCCCGCCGTTCCTCGCTGATTCGCGCCCGCGCAGCGGGGCGGGGGGCTCTCGATGCTGTGCTGCAGCAACGGTCGCGGCGGCTCCCAGTGCTTGCGTCGGGGGGCCAAAATGAATAACTTGGGCGCCGCTTCCGGCGTCGCGCCGTTTCCGCGTTGCAACAATCAGAGAGGATGACGTCTTGAACATTGTCTGCCTGGATCTCGAAGGGGTGCTGGTCCCGGAAATCTGGATCGATTTCGCGGAGCTCACCGGCATCGACGAGTTGCGCGCCACCACCCGCGACGTGCCGGACTACGACGAGCTCATGCGGATGCGGCTCTCCGTGCTGGCCAAGCACGAGCTGGGGCTGCCCGACATCGAGCAGGTCATCGACCGTATGGCGCCTCTGGAAGGGGCCAAGGCCTTTCTGGACGGCCTGCGGGAGCAGTACCAGGTGGTCATCCTCTCCGATACCTTCTATGAGTTCGCACGGCCGCTGATGCGTCAGCTGGCCTGGCCGACGCTCTTCTGCCATAAGCTGGGCGTGGAGCCGGACGGGCGCATCAGCGCCTATCACCTGCGCCTGCGCGATCACAAGCGCAAGGCGGTGGAGGCATTCCGGGGCTTGAATTTCCGCACCGTGGCGGCCGGCGATTCCTACAACGACACCACCATGCTGGGGGCTGCGGATGCAGGCATCCTGTTTCGCGCGCCCCGGAACGTGGTGGATGAATTCCCGCAATTCCCCCTGGTGAACGACTACGACAGTCTGCGTGCCCGGGTGGACGAGGCCTTCGCCAGGATGGATGGGTAACGATATGGCCCAACAGCAGCACCAGGCCGGGACCGGCACCACTCCTCCCCGCGCCCTGCGCGTGGCCATCGTGGCCGACACCCATGGTTTCCTCGACCCCCGCATCGCCGACGAGATCGCCGAGTGCGATCTGGCCGTGCACGCCGGCGATATCGGCGGTGCCGCCGTGCTGCTGGCGATGCAGCCGCGGGAGGAACTGGTAGCGGTGAAGGGCAACGGCGATGTGCCCGAGACCTGGCCCTCTCACGAGGTGCACATGCTCGACACCCTGCCCGAGGAGGTGGTGCTCGACCTGCCCGGCGGGCAGCTCGCCGTGGTGCACGGGGAACGCGCCGGCCGGCCGGCGGTACGGCATGACAACCTGCGTGCGGACTACCCGGACGTCCAGGCCATCGTTTATGGGCACAGCCATGAGCTGGTGGTGGACGATGAGAAGACCCCCTGGGTGCTGAATCCGGGCGCGGCGGGGCGCACCCGGACCAAGGCCGGGCCCTCCTGCCTTATCCTGGAGTGCAGCGAGTCGGGTTGGACGGTGCAGCCGCTGCGGCTGGAGCCGCGTAAGTACAAGGCGGTCTGACCCGGCGCGGGCCGGTCGCTTACAATGCCCGCATGACTGCCAGAGCACGCCGCCGCAACCTTCCCGACGCCCTCCGGCAACTTCGGCCCCGCATCGACCGGGCCTTTGGCCCGGCGCGCCCGGCCCTGCGCAAGCGGCTTGCCGGCCTGGAGCGTCGTGCCCACGACGGCAAGCCCTTCGACAAGGGGTTGGTGAAGCTGGAGCGGGACATCGCCGTGGCCTGCCAACGGGCCGAGACCCGCGCGGCGAACCTGCCCAGCCCCCGCTTTGACCCGTCGCTGCCCGTCAACCAGCGGCTGGACGACCTGCGTGAGGCGATCCGCGACCACCAGGTGGTGGTGATCTGCGGGGCCACCGGCTCAGGGAAATCCACCCAGATCCCTAAGATCTGCATGGCGCTGGGCCGCGGGGTACACGGTTGGATCGGCCACACCCAGCCGCGGCGCCTGGCGGCGCGCACGCTCGCTCAGCGGATCAGCGACGAGCTGGGGACGGCGCTGGGTGAGGCGGTGGGCTACAAGGTGCGCTTCACCGATCAGGTGAGCGAGCGTACCCACCTCAAACTGCTCACCGACGGCATGCTCCTGGCAGAGATCCAGCGCGACCGCCATTTGGACGCCTACGACACCCTGATTATCGACGAGGCCCACGAGCGCAGCCTCAACATCGACTTCATCCTCGGCTACCTCAAGCGCCTGCTGCCCCGCCGGCCGGATCTGAAGGTCATCATCACCTCCGCCACCATCGACCCGGAGCGCTTCTCCAAGCATTTCGATGAGGCGCCGATCCTGGAGGTCAGCGGCCGCACCTACCCGGTGGAGGTGCGCTACCGGCCCATGGTGGACGACGAGGACGAGCGCGACGAGGACCTGCCTGGGGCCGTGGTGGAGGCGGTGCATGAGCTGGCCCGGGAGCCGGGGCAGGGGGACGTGCTGGTGTTCCTCTCCGGTGAGCGGGAGATCCGCGAGTGCACCGAAGCGCTGCGCAAGAAACACCCTCCGCACACCGAGGTCCTGCCCTTGTATGCCCGCCTCTCCGCCGCTGAGCAGCAGCGCGTGTTCAACCCTAAGGGGGGTGGCCGTCGGGTGGTGCTGGCCACCAACGTGGCCGAGACTTCGGTCACCGTGCCCGGCATCCGGTACGTAGTGGACTCCGGCTACGCCCGCATTAACCGCTACAGTTACCGGACCAAGGTCTCGCGTCTGCCCATCGAACCGATCAGCCAGGCCTCCGCCAATCAGCGGGCCGGGCGCTGCGGCCGGGAGGCCCCGGGGGTGGCCATCCGCCTGTACAGCGAGGAGGACTTTGCGGGCCGTTCGGCGTTCACCGACCCCGAGATCCAGCGCACCAACCTGGCCGCCGTCATCCTGCAGATGAAGGCCCTGGGCCTGGGGGATATCCAGCGGTTTCCCTTCGTCGAGCCGCCGGAGCACAAGTTCGTCAACGATGGGTTCAAACTGCTGCACGAACTCGGCGCGGTGACGGAGGATCGCGAACTCACCGCCCTTGGACGCCAACTGGCAAGACTGCCGCTGGACCCGCCGGTAGGGCGGATGTTGCTGGCTGCCCGCGAGCAGGGGGTGCTGGACGAGGTGCTGGTGATCGCCGCCGCACTCTCGGTCCAGGACCCGCGTGAGCGGCCCCTGGACGCCCAGCAGGCCGCCGATCAGGCGCACGCCCAGTGGCGGCACGGGAAGAGTGACTTCCTCTCGCTGGTGCTGCTCTGGCAGGACTACCACCGCCAGAAGCGCCGGCTCAGTAACCGCCAGCTTCGCCAATGGTGTCGCGAGCGCTTCCTGAGCCCGCACCGGATGCGCGAGTGGCTGGATATCCACCGCCAGATCCGAGAGCTGGTGAGTGGCCTGTCCGGCGGCGCGGACCGCAAGGGCGCAGGGGGCGGGCCGGGCCGGCCCCTGCGCTCCACCGGGAGCGAAGGGGCGGCCGCCTCGCCGCTGGCCCGCCCGCACACCGTGACCACGGAGCAGTGCGCCGAGTGGCTGGATACCCACTATGAGGCCCTCCACCGCGCGCTGCTCGCGGGATTGGTCAGCAATATCGCACAACACCATGAAAACAAGGAGTATCTCGGTCCGCGCGGGGTGAAGCTGATGATCTTCCCAGGTTCCGGCCAGTTCAAGCGTAACCCCAAGTGGATCGTGGCCGCGGAGTTCGTCGAGACCAGTCGGCTGTTCGCCCGGACGGCGGCGGAGGTGAAGCCGGAGTGGATCGAGCAGACCGCGGCCCACCTGGTCAGTCGCAGCTATGCCGAGCCCCACTGGGAGAAGAAACCCGCCCAGGTGGCCGCGTACGAGAAGGTCACCCTCTACGGTCTGGTGCTCGCCAGTCAGCGCCGGGTCAACTACGGCCCCATAGACCCGCCGGTGGCCCGGGCCATCTTCATCCGGGAGGCGCTGGTTCAGGGCGAGTACCGCACCCGGGCCCCGTTCTGGGAGCACAACCGGCGGCTGATCGAGGAGATCGAGCGCCTGGAGGCCAAGGCCCGGCGCCGGGATGTGCTGGTGGACGAGGAGACCCGCTTCCGGTTCTACGACCAGCGTATCCCCGAGGGCATCTACAGCGGGGCCGCCTTCGAGCGCTGGCTCGGGGAGGTCAGCCGGGATGATCCAAAGCGCCTGCACATGAGCCGTGAGGCGCTGATGCGTGACGACGCCGATCCGGTCTCCGGTGAGGCCTACCCGGACCGACTGCGCCTGCCCGGCGGCTTGGAGCTGCCGCTGGAGTACCACCTGGAGCCGGGCAGCGAGCTGGACGGGGTGGTGGCGCGGGTGCCGGTGGCGGCCCTCAACCAGTTGCGCCCGGAGCCGTTCGAGTGGCTGGTCCCCGGCCTGGTGCACGAAAAAGTGGTGGCCCTGATCCGGGGGCTGCCTAAGGCCATCCGGCGCAACTTCGTCCCGGCGCCCGATTTTGCCCGCGCCGTGCTCGAGGCCATTCCCCATGGCGAGGGGTCCCTGACCGATGCGGTGGCGCGCCAGCTCAAGCGGATGACCGGCGTGGACATTCCCCCGGGTGCGCTGGATGCGGTGGCCCTGCCCGAGCACCTGCGCATGCACTACCGCGTGCTCGATGAACAGGGCAACACCCTGCGTACGGGCAGTGACTTGGCGGCCCTCCAGCAGGGGCTGGGGGATCAGGCCAGTGAGAGCTTCTCCGCCTCCGGCGGCGGGGCCTCGGAATGGACCCGCGAGGGCATCACGACATGGGACTTCGGCGATCTGCCGGAGGCCGTTGAGATCGGGCGTAACGGGCTGACCATCCGCGGATACCCGTGTCTGGTGGACGAGGAGAGCTCGGTCCGCCTCACCCTGGCTGACAGTCCCGATGAGGCGGAGCGCCAGCACCGGGCCGGCGTACGCCGCCTGTATATGCTGGCGCTGCCCCAGCAGGTGCGCTATCTCCGCCGGGGGCTGCCGGGCCTGGACCGGCTGCGTCTGGCCTACCGCGGTCTCGGGTCCGACGAGGATCTGAAGCGGGAGCTGGTCCATGCCGCCGTCGACCGGACCTTCCTCGGCGACGCCCCGCCGCGCACGGAGGCGGCCTTCCGGCAGCGCCTGGAACGGGGCCGGCCGCGACTGGTGGAGAACGCCCAACGGCTGGCGGAGGGGCTGGAGGAGGTGCTGGGACGCTACCAGGCCATCCGCAAAGCCCTGAAGCAGTTCAACGCCCTGGCACTGATGGACAGCCTCAAGGACCTGCAGGAGCACTTGGAATGCCTGGTCTACCCGGGCTTTCTCCAGCAGACACCGCCGGAGTACCTGGCCGAGTTGCCCCGCTACCTGCGGGCCCTGGAGCGGCGGGTGGAAAAGCTGCGGCAGGACCCGGGCCGGGATCGTACGCCTCTGCGCAGTATCCGGCCCTGGTGGGAGCGCTGGCGTGAGCGCCAGAGTCGCCGGGAGGCCCAAGGCAAACCCGACCCTGCCCTAGAGCGCTTCCGCTGGCTGCTGGAGGAGTACCGCGTCTCGCTCTTTGCGCAAGAGGTGGGGGCCCGGGAAAAGGTGTCAGAGAAGCGCTTGAAGGCGGCCTGGAAGGAGGTGGCCTGAGCGGCCGCCGGTGCGCGGTCGTTGCCTTTCTATGTGTTAACCGCTAGGTATTCCGACGAATTACGCACAAGGGGTCTTCTCCCTAAGCTGAAGGTGCGTTCGGGGAAAGCCCAACAGGGGCCCGGACGCGACGGGCCAGTCGCCTGGTCCGGATACAAGGCAGGGATCCCGGATCGGTGATCCACCTTTGACACAGCGGAAGGAGAAGACCATGAAAACCTTGATCCTGAAAACCACGACCGCCCTGACCCTCGGCGCCGGCCTGGCCCTCAGTGGTGTGGCCTCCGCCGAGAACTGGACCACGCACACCTTCCAGGTGGTGGCCAATGCGCCGTCGGCCCAGTTTGCCAGCGACGGCGCCCGGGTGGGCGAGAACTACCAGACCTACCTGCGGTATATCCGCGCCAATGGCGCTGAGGTGCGTTCCG
Organism: Alkalilimnicola ehrlichii MLHE-1; assembly: GCF_000014785.1. NCBI lineage: Bacteria > Pseudomonadati > Pseudomonadota > Gammaproteobacteria > Chromatiales > Ectothiorhodospiraceae > Alkalilimnicola > Alkalilimnicola ehrlichii. Next base: position 1,857,656 of record NC_008340.1, on the reverse strand, counting down.
AGGGCCAGGTGCTGGTCGGTGAGAACTATCAGCGCCACCTGAACGACGTGCGGGAGCGTACCGAGGCCCGCAAGGCGGCCAGCCTGGACCGTCAGGGCGAGCAGGCCCGCTCCGGCCCGCGCCACGGCCGGCACAGTGTGCTGGAGCATGGACCGCGGATCCTCGAAGGGTGACCCGTCATGAGGGTATCGAAACCCGGGGCCGTTGCCGCGCAGGGGCGTCAGCGGCCGCCGGGGGACACCACCGGCGGTGGCCACCGCGGCTACGTAGTCCTGCGTATGGCTCCGGGGCCTCCCCGCGCCTAGAGTTGACAGGGCTGGATCTTTACCCCTGGCCATCACCGAGGAGTCCTTTCTATGCGTGCGCCCTATCAAATGAACCTGCCCCTCCGGACGACGGAGGATAGCGATCCGGCGGTCGCCGCCCCCCTGAAAAAGGCCCGGGAGAACCTGGGCTTCGTGCCCAATATGTACGCCGGCATGGCGAATCTCCCCGCCCTGCTGGAGACCTACATGACCGGCTACGAGCGGTTTCGCGCCGAAGCCGGTTTCTCACCCCAGGAGCAGGAGGTCATCTTCCTGACCATCAGCCGCGGCAACGGCTGCGATTACTGCATGGCCGCCCACAGTGTCATTGCCGACAGCATGTCCGGCGTGCCCACCGAGGTCACGGATGCGCTGCGCGACGGCGAGCCGTTGCCGGATGAGCGGCTGGAGGCCCTGCGTCGGTTCACCGAGGTGATGCGTGACACCCGCGGCCGGCCGGACACGGCCGATGTAAACGCCTTTCTCGAGGCTGGCTACGAAGAGAAGCACATCCTTGGCGTGATCCTGGCACTGGCGGTCAAGACCCTCAGCAATTACTCCAACCACCTCTTTGGGCCCGAGGTGGATGCCGCCTTCCAAAGCCGCATTTGGCGGCCCTGATCCAATTCCACCGCGCGGCCCCTAGGGCCGGCGGTCGCCCAGCCGGTTTGCCGCCTGCGGTGTCAGCCCGGTGCCGTGGGCGAGCCGGCGGGCATAGTTGTGGCAGGCCGCGGACCCCTCGGGCCAGATCGCGCGGAACCGGCGGGCCCAGGCGGCCGTGTCGTAGGCGACCGGCACCGCATCGCAGTGAACCCCCCGCAGCACACCGCCATACAGCGCCGGAACCGGGGCCGGGGTCTCGGCAATACGGGTGATCACGCCCCGGCGGTCACCGCGGAAGTTCGGGAGTCCCGCCGCGCCGTTGTTGAAGATCAGGGCCTGCCGCCGCTCCCAGGTGAAGCGCTGGGCGAAGGGCAGGCAGGTGTGGCTGCAGGCGAAGAGGTCCACCTCACTGACCTCGAACCAGCGCCGGATGCGGGACGTGGTGCGCCCCGGGGCCGGCATTTGCTCCAGGGCCAGGCGCCAGCCGGCGAGCGACTCCGGATCGCCGTGGATCACGCCGACGCGGAGATCGCCGACCGCCAACCTGATCTGACGGGGCAGGCCCGACAGTTGGCGGGTGACATCGTGCAGTGCCGGCGTCTCCGCCACCATCCGCTGCAGCCGTGCCATGATCCGGTTGGAGTGCATGACCGTCGCATCGTCCACCGTTTCCGGATAGGCGCATCCGCAGCCGATGCCCGGTGTGGGTTGGGCCAGTTCGGCCTCGACATTGCCGAGAATGGCGGCCTGATTGAGCACCGCCTCCTGAATGTGCCGGAATACCGCCGGGTCGGCATCCAGCCAGTGGAAGTCGCCGTTGAACACCAACAGCGGCTCCGGGTGGCCGGCGGCCCGCTCCCGGTGGGCCAACGCCTGAATCGCGGCCAGCGCCGCATCGTTGCCGTAAAGCCCGCCCACCAGGTAGACCGTGGGGCAGCGGTACAGCGGTGCTGTCCGTAGGGCGTCGGGCCCGGTCTGGTAATGCAGCGGGCAAAGGCGGCCGGGCTGACTCATTTCACGACCTCCATGCGGCCCTGGCGGCCAAGCCAGGCCGCCGCGGTGGCAAGAACCAGGATGGTGACCGTGATCGCCAGCAGCTTACTGTAGTCGTGCTCCAGCCCGGTCAGGGGGGTCAGCAGGTCGATATGCCCGGAGGTCTCCAGGAAGTAGACGACAGCGCCCGTGAAGGCCAGCGTAAAGGAGGTCAGCAGACTGGCCCGGCTAAGCCGCCAGCCGGCCAGTAGGGAGAAGGCGATGACCGGTGTGAGCGCCAGCGACGCGGTTCCACTGACGGCCACGGCGGCGAACAGGTCGTCGGTGCCGAACAGCACCAGTAGCAGCCCGCCCAGGCAGAACAGGAGCATTGCGATCCGGCCGTTGCGGGGTGTGGTCCGGGCCAGTCCCATGTCGGCGATGCTGAGTTTGGCCGCGCTGGAGAAGGTCGAGTCCAGGGTCGAGGCGGCCGACAGGACCAGCGCCACCGCCAGGAGAAACATCACGGGGGTACCCATCAGCCGGTCCAGCGTCAGCAGCACGGTTTCGCCCTCCAGGCGATGCAGGCCCGCGAAAACCCCCAGCAGCCCGAAGGCCAGGATACACACCGCCGAGAGCCAGAAGGCGTGCAGAAAACTGCGCCGTGTGGTGCGGCGGTCGGCGAGGAACCCGCGGTCCATCATGACGGGGTCATGCATGGGGTAGCTGAGCACCTGGAGACCCGCGACCGCCAGCAGGATCCAGCCCGGGTTGTCGATCCCGGGGCTGCTGACCGCCAGCGCCCCGGGGTCAAAGAGCGGATGCAGGAGCATGACCACCACGAGGGCGGCGAGCAGACCGATCAAAAGCACCATCTGCAGGACATCGGTTCGCAGCGACGCCCGGAGCCCGCCGGTGAGGGAATAGACCAGGGTCAGGGCGGCCACCGACAGCATGGCGGTGGTGTTGCCGGCGCTGCCGGCGGCGCCGAAGACGATCCCGACGACCAGCAGGTTGGCGAACACCTCGCTGACCAGGCGCAGCGCCAGGAGTCCGTTCAGGCAGAAGGTCCCCACCCCGCCATACTGGGCCCTCATGAAACCCTGCAGATTGGAGGCGCCGTAGCGGAAGCGAAGGCGATCGATGATCAGCCAGCCGGTGACAAAGGAGCCGTAGTAGGCGGTGTAGGCGAGCACACCGGCGATGCCAAAGAAATAACCCAGGATGGCCGCATTGAGCAATGAGCGGGCAAAGATCCAGGTGGTGACCTGGGAGAGGGTGAGCGTGAGCACGCCGGGCGGCTGGCCCGCGTCGGCGAAACCGCGGAAGAACCCGTTGGCGGTACTGACCCGGGGGGCGATCAGCAAGGTAACCAGCGCCACCGCCGCCAGGGCGATCACCAGGCCGGTCATGGGGAGGTGGGTGAAGCCATCGCTCATGGTCTGGGGGCCTCGTGGCGCAGCCAATGGGTGATCCGGGTGATCGGGCCGGGGCGGGCAAGGAGGAAGCCCTGCAGGTCATTGCAACCCATCTGCTGCAGGGCCGCTGCCTGAGCGGTTGTCTCCACCCCCTCGGCGACGACCTGCAAGCCCAGGCTGTGGCTGAGGTCGGCGATGGTCCGGCAGATGGCCCGGTCCTGGGCATCGTCGGGGAGCCCGGCGATGAAGGAGCGGTCGATCTTGATGCGTTGAATCGGCAGGCGTTTGAGATAGGCCAGGGAGGAGTGGCCGGTACCAAAGTCATCCACCGCCACCTGGACCCCCAGGCGCACCAGCCGGGAGAGGACCTCCTCGCTCCGGGTGATGTCCTCCATCACCGTGCTTTCCGTCACCTCCACCTCCAGGCAGTGACCGGGCAGCTCGTAGTCGCGCAGCAGATCCGCGACGAACCCCGGCAGGCGGCTGTCGAGCAGGTGACGGGCCCCGAGGTTGACCGCCAGTCGTGGTACGGGCAGGCCCAACTGCTGCCATTCGTGGAGTTGCCTGCAGGCAGCCTTGAGCACCCACTCGCCCAGGGGGATGATCAGGTCATGCTCCTCCGCGAGCGGGATGAAGGCATCGGGGGCGAGGAGGCCATCGCTGGGATGGGGCCAACGGACCAGTGCCTCCAGGCCGCTCAGCCTCCTCCGGTCGCTGCTGAGCTGGGGCTGAAACCAGAGGGTCAGCCCCCCGTCATCGATCGCGTTCCGGAGTTCGCGCAGCCGCCGCTGGCGGCTCTCCACCGCCTCGTTCAGCCCCTCCACGAAGAACAGGTAGCGCTGGCGCTCGCCCTGGCGGCTGGCCCGGTGGGCGGCCAACTGGGCATTCCGGAGCAGGGTGGCGGTGTCGGCACCGTCATGGGGGTAGATGGCCCAGCCACCAGAAGCGCGACTGGCGAACTCATGGCCCTGGGAGGTGACACTGCTGTTGAGGACCCCAAGCAGTTGCTCGGACAGCCGTGCCAGCTCATCCACCGAGGCCACCTTGGGGATGAGCAGGGCGAACACCTCCTCGCCCAGACGGGCCAGGGTCTGATCGGGGGCAACTGCTTGCCGTAGGCGTCGGGCCAGCGCGGTAAGCACGAGATCGCCGGCCTGGTGGCCTCCCAGGCCGTTTATGAGGTCCATGTTCTCGATCCGGATGAGCAGTACGGCGGCCCGACCGCGGTCCGACGCCCTCTCACGGAGGGCCTGACCGACCCGGTCACGGAACACCTGACGGTTGGGCAGACCGGTCAGCGCGTCCTCGGTATTGCGCTTTGCCAGCTCCGCCTCAAAGCGCTTGCGGTCGGTGATATCGACCCCGTAGAGGTTGAGATAACCCTCTTCAGGGATCGGATTGATGGCCATCAGGTACCAGCGGCCCTGGACAGCGACCTCTTCGTACGTGACCCGGCCGGCCGTCGTAGCTGCCGTGAGCCGGGGCTGCCAGTCGGCGGGCAGCCGTTGTTCGTCCTCCCAGTGGCGGAGCAGGGGGATTGCGGCCGGGTTGGCGTAAAGGATCTCCCCATCGGGGTTCACCCGCAGCACCGGGTTGCTGTTCTCATCGGGGAACCGGGCCAGGCGTCGGGCCTGTTGTTCAGCGGCCTGGCGCTCCTTCGCCTCCTGTTGCAGTCGGTGATTGGCTTCGGTGAGGGCGGCGGTCCGCCTGGTCACCTGGGCCTCCAGAGTGGTGTTCATGGTCTGCAGGTCCCGTTCCCGCTGGCGGAGTGCGGTGCGGTCCCTGGCCAGGCGTTCCAGCATGTGGTCAAAGGCCTGGCTGGCGGCCCCCAGCTCATCGTCCCTGTTGCTGTTGAGGCGGTAGGCCAGGGGGTGGTCGGGGTCGGCGCCAGCGGCCAACATGTGGCGGTACAAACGGCGCGAGGGGCGGAATACCAGCCGGTCCAGCACCGCCAGCGTGACGGCGGTGACGAACAAGGCGATCAGCAGGACGAGGGCGGCGATGCGCAGCAGGAAGGCGCGCAGCTCGGCGTCAATCCCGGTCGTGTCCAGCCGTGCCCGGACGCCGTAGTCGCGGTTGAGCTGTTCCGGGGTCCAGTGGACCATCAGGGCCCCGTTCCGGCCCCCTTCGCGGGGCTCAGGCAGGCGACCCTCCGGCCGGGCATCGGTCGCCGCAAGGGGCGCACCTACAGAAGATGCGCGTCCCTCCTCTTCCCGCCACTCGATACCGGCGATCGGGGTGTTGTCCAGGAGATGGACCATTGCCGGCCGGTCGTGAGGACCGGAGGGCAGGCCCGCTCGGGCTGCGGCGAGCCCTTGGGCTTCAATGTTCGCCAGCAGTGTCGCCTCGTGGTTCCGATAGGAAGGGAAGAGGATAATGGCCTCAATGGCGATAATGGACACGAAGACCACAGCGGTGATGCGCCGGCATACCCGGCATCCTCGGGGGGCTGTGTGCGCCGGATGGGCGATCGCTGGGTTGCCCGTATGCATGCTCGGCCTTCCTGGGCTGCGCGATGAGTGGCCCCGGCCGGGGCTCGGCCGGCAGGGGACTTGCCTGCCAGCATGCAGGAATGCCGCAACCACAGGAATACGGGGTATTACGCACCCGCGCCGGACCTCGCCGGGGTGCCCGGTCACTCGTTGGGCAGTCGCTCCCGGTAGGCGTCACAAACCAGGGCGAGCCGGGCCAAGTGGGAGGCGCTCCGGGCCTGCATTTTCTGCATCAGGTTGCCCCGGTGGATCTCCACCGTGCGTACGCTGACATCCAGGTCCCGTGCGATGAGCTTGTTCGGTTTGCCGTCCAGCAGCCCTTCCAACACCTGGCGCTCGCGCGGCGTCAGTTGCGCCAGGCGCTGTTCGATCTCTGCGCGGCGTTGCTGGTCCTCGCGGTGGGCCGCCTCCACCTCTAGGGCCTGTTCCACCGCCTCGAGCAGGGCATCGTCACGGAAGGGCTTCTCCAGAAAGTCCAGCGCGCCGTCGTTGACGGCACGGACCGCCATGGGGATGTCGCCATGGCCGGTGATAAAGATCACCGGCAGGTCGATACCGCGCTGACGCAGCTCCCGTTGCAGGGTGAGGCCATCCATGTCCGGCAACCGCACGTCGAGGATCAGGCAGCCGGTGTGCTTGGGGGTCAGCCGCTCGAGCAGACCGCCGGCATCCTCATAGGGGCGCACCATGATCCCCTCGGCGACCAATAGGAAGGTGATGGCCTCGCGAATGTCCTCATCGTCATCCACCAGATGTACCGTAGGTCGCGGTGTCGCCATGGTCGTCCTCCAATGGCAGAGTGAAACGGAATTCCGCCCCGCCGGCGTTGCCGTTGCGGGCGGTGAATGTGCCCCCATGAGATTCGACCAAGGAACGGGAAAGGGCAAGGCCCAGTCCCATGCCGCCCCGCTTCCAGCTGGTAAAGGGCTCGAACAGCAGCGACAGCCGCTCCGGCGGGATGCCTGGGCCGTTGTCGATGACCTCCAGCACCAACTCCCGCCGGCGGCGGTAGACCGCCAGGCGCACCCGCCCGTCGGCGCGGCCGGCGAGGGCTTCCGTCGCGTTGCGCAGCAGGTTGACCAGCACCTGCTCGATCTGCATGGGGGCGATGCGTATCGGGGGCAGGCCGGGCTGGACGTTGACCTTCAGATGGATCCCGCGGCGCGTGAACTCGGGCGCCATCAGGCGTTCCACCCCGGCAATCAGGTGGGCGGGGGCCACCACCTGATGCGCCAGGTCCTGCCGCGCGGCGAAGTCGCGGATTTGCCGGACCGTATGGGCGGCTCGGTGGGCGTTCTGTTCCAGTCGCTCCAGGGCGGTGCCGAGGCCTTCGGTATCACCCCGGGCCAACAGCCGGCGGCTGGCCTGGGCGTAGGTGCTCAGCGCGCACAGCGGTTGGTTGAGTTCGTGGGCGAGAGTGGTCGAGAGCTGACCCATCAGGTTGATGCGCCCGGCGCGTGCCAGATCCTCCAGGTGTTGGCGCGCCCGACTTTCAGCGGCCTCCCGTTCCGCGCTGATCGCGGTCAGCGAAAGGCCGGTGAGGACCAGCAACCCCAACTGGGCATTGAGTGCCAACAGGCTCCGCTCCAGCCCCAGCGCGGCGTAGGGGCCGTGACCCAGCCCGGTGGCGGTCAGCGCCAGCCCCCCGAACACCAGGATGAGGCCACTGGTGATGGGCGCCGGGCAGCGCAATGCTGCATACATGACGAGCGGGAAGACGGCGTAGGAGAGGGGCAACGCCAGGGTCAGGTCGAGCGCCAACAGGTAAGCCACCGCGCCGGTGGCCAGGGTGGCGGTGACCAGCATCATTCCAATGCGCAGGTCCGCGCCTGAGGGCATGACCAGGCGTCCGCCCAGCAGGGTGAACAGGAACGGCGAGATCAGTACCAGCCCCATCAGGTCCGCGCTCCAGCAGACCCACCAGGTTTGGGCGAGGCTCAGGGGGCCGGGACTGGCCGCCAGGCTGTAGGCCCCGACGGTGGCGGCGAGCCCGGAGCTGACGCCGCCGCCGGCCGCTAGCAGCAGGCCCAGGTCGCGCAGCCGTTCCATCCTGGGATCGAAGCGGCAGTAGCGCAGGATTGCCGTGCCCAAGGCCGTGGCCAGCATCGTGACTACCACCGTGAAGGCCTGTTCCAGCGGGGCGACGAGATCGCCGGTGAACCAGACACCGACCAGCGCCGCCGCCAGCCCGACGGCGGGCACCAGGCGATAGCCGTAGAGGAAGACAAAGGCCAGCCCCACGCCGGTGGCCGGCCAGACCAGCGGGATTCCGTATTGGTCGGGGGTGAAGGCAAACCCCCAGACGGCAACCAGGAGGTAGAGGCCGACCAATGAGCCGCTGAGCAGCATCAGGCGGGCCCAGCCGGCGGTGGACGGCCGGCCGGGGCGCGCGGTGATGGTGTGGTTCAGTGGACGCGCCACTACGCTCCCCCGGGATTCGCCATGGTCTGTGGCTGACAGTATGACGGGGCGGCCGGGGCGCGGGTAATGCGTGATAACCCCTAGTCGGCCACCAGGCAGTCGCGGCCCTGCTGCTTGGCCCGATAGAGGCGGTGGTCCGCGAGTTGCAGGAGATGCTCCACGGTGCGGTGGTCTTCGGGCAACTCCGCGATATCAGCGAGACCGGCGCTGGCGGTGATCGACAGCGGGGTCTCGTTGAAACGGAAGTCATGGTTGCGGGTGGTTGTCAGGGCGCGGCGAGTCACCCGTCGCGCCTGCCCGATTTCGGTTCCCACCAGGATCACCACGAACTCCTCACCGCCGTAGCGGGCGACGATGTCGAACACCCGGTGATTGTCCCGCAGGATGTTGGCGAAGCCCTGCAGGATCCGGTCACCGGCCAGATGGCCATGACGGTCGTTCAGGGCCTTGAAGTGATCCAGGTCCACCAGGCTGACACAGAACCGGTGTCCGTGGCGCTCATACTCCTCAATGAGCGCCAGCAGGCGCGCCCGCAGGAAGCGCCGGTTGAACAGGCCGGTGAGCGGGTCGGTCACCGACAGGTTGCGCAGATCCAACTCCAGTTGCCGTCGCACCAGTGCCGCGGCCAGGAGATTGCCGAGGACGACCAACAGGTCGCCCTGATCCTTCCGCCACTCCTTGGGACGCAGCGAGTCGAACCCCAAAAAACCGATGACCCGATCCGGCGTCGCCACCGGGGCACAGACCAGGGTGCGCACCTGCTGCCCCTCCAGCAGCGCCCGCTCCGCCGCTGCTTCGGCGGGCAGCGCTGAGACGTCATTGATGAACAACACCTGGTGCTGGTCGCGCAGCGCCGTCATGTGTCGCTGCCACCACGGGTAGCGGGCGACGGGCATCCGCTGACTGTCCTCCAACAGCGAGGGGACCGCGGGCGCACACCACTCGTGGGTGTTGCTCATGGTCTCGCCATCGTCGGAGAAGAGGTAGAGGTAGGCCCGATCCGCATTGAACAGGGTGCCCGCCCGCCGAAGCAGATCGTCGATCCGGGCATCGGTCTCCTCGGCAGGGCTGCGCACGAACCGGGTGGAGAGTTCAGCGACCAGCTCGTTAAACCGAAGCTGGTAGACCAGTTCGGCCTCCATGCCCTTCCTGGCGGTGATATCGCGGGCGATACCCACAAAGGCGATGACGGTGCCGTCGTCGCCGGTGATGGGTGAAGCATTGGCGGTGTGCCAGCGCCAGTGACCGTCACTGTGCCGCACCCGGTATTCAATGCCGCTTTGCTTCTTGCCGGTGAGGAACAGGCGCCTGAGAAACTCCTCGCAGCCGGGGAGGTCGTCCGGGTGCACGAACCGGGCAATGGGCCGGCCGATGACCTGATCGACCGGGTGGCCGAGGAGCTCCGGCCAGTTGGGGGAGACGTAACTCAGGCGTCCATCCGGTGTCAATGTATAGATTATATCATTTACGTTTTCAACGAGTTGTCGGTATTTCCTCTCACTCAGCAGGAGCTCTTGTTGTAGCGCGCAGTGGCGGTCAATGTCGACGAGGGTGCCAACCATGGCGGGATCCCCGCCCAGGGCCACCGGTTCCAGGCTCAGCTCCACCCAGCGGGTGGTGCCATCACCCCGCTGGACCCTGATCGGGTGCAGTGGGCTGGCCGGTTGCCCGCGCAGGCGGGCGCTGACGTGGGTCTCGACCTCATCGGCGTGGTCGGAATGGATCAGCGGCCGCCATTCAGCCCCGGTCAGCTGCTCTGGCGGGCACCGCAGGATACGGCAGAGCGCGGGGTTGACCGCGATCAGGCGATCTGCCCGGGCCAGGAAGAGTCCGGCCGAGGTGTTCCCGGCAAGTCTCTGAAAGAGCGCGGGTTCATCGGGAAGTGCCTGGGGTTGGTTGCCCACGTCACGGCCAGCGTCGTGACGGGCCCTGAACCGGACCGTGGCGATCAGCCCGATAACGAGCAGGGTGCTGGCCATCAGTACCGGGAGCAACCAGAGTGAGAATACGGGTGTTGGACACCTTCGGAGCGGCCTGCGGGCAGTATGGGCTATTCAGAAAGTCTAATGTGGAAAACCCCAGCCGCAAGCCGACAACGGCTTGCCGGTCCCGTGTCCGGCCCGGGGCTAGTCTTCATGGGGTGCATTGGCGTAGCGGTAGGTGCCCCGGCCGCCGGCCTTGGCCCGGTACATGGCGTGGTCCGCCGCCCGGACCAGCTCTGCCGGGCCGCTGCCATCGTCCGGATAGCGCGCGATACCAATGCTGGCACCCAGACGCAGCTCGGTGCCGTCCAGTTTGAACGGGCGCTCCAGGGTGCGGATGAGCTTCCTGGCCACCTGGCCCGCGTCCTCGGCACAGTGGAAATCCTCAAGTACCAGGACAAACTCATCGCCTCCGATGCGCGCCAGGAGATCGCCGGTTCGGGTGGCGGCATGCAGGCGGATGGCCACCTCCCGCAGCAGGCGGTCGCCGGCGGAATGGCCCAGGGTGTCATTCACCACCTTGAAGCCGTCCAGGTCCAGGAACAGCACCGCCAGCGGTGCGCTGCGTCGACTGGCCCGGGCCAGCGCCTTGCGCAGTTGACGCTGTAATTCCGAGCGGTTCGGTAGGTCGGTGAGGGCATCGAAGCGGGCCAGGTGGTCCAGCCGCGAGAGGGTCTCCCGCCACTCAGTGATGTCCCGAAGTATCGCAAGCTGGGCCACCTGATCACCCCAGGGGATGCGGGCGGTGTGCATTTCGGCCACCACCAGATCGCCCTTGGGGCGGACGATGTCCACCTCCGCCCGCTTGCCACCGAGCGACAGCGCAAACGGGCGGCCGACCAGGGCATTCACTGCGCGCCCGAAAAGCCGTCCGGCCGCCGGGTTGGCGTAGCGCACCGTGCCCGCCTCGTCGATGACCACGATGGCATCGCTGGAATAGCGCACGATATTCCGGAACAGTTCGCTGTCCCCGGGCTCAGGGTCGGGGCCCTGATGCTCATGCACGGACAGCCAGCGCCGTGCGGCGCCGCCGCAGAGGGTGCCGGCCACCGACCGGCCGGAGGGGGTGGCGGGGGTCTGTTTGATCTGCATTCGGGTGTCTAATTAGCGGTAGGGTTGACGTAGTGTGGTGGCCTGGTGCCGTTGGGCTGGCGGCTCAATCGCCGTCGCCCGCTACCAGGGGCTGGATCTCCAGATCCCGGAGCACTTGGTCGTGATCGGCGAGGTCCCCGATGATGCGGCGCATCGGGCGGGGCAGCTCGCGAATCAGTGTGGGTGTTGCGAGGACCTGTTCGTTCTCCGCTGCCTGGGGGTCGAGCAGCACGTCGACGATCTCAATCTCGTAGCGGCCGCGCAGCTCCTCCGCGCAGATGCGCTCCAGGTTCGCCAGCGCCCGGCGCGAACGATCGGTGTGGTCCGAGATGAACAACCGTAATAGAGCGCGTTCGGCCATAGTCCCCACCCTGTCACCAAGTCCCCGACGCAACGAATCCCACAATCGGATTAGTATAATCGAGCTTTGGCCGCGGCCCAAATGGATGCAATGGGTGGAGCCGTCGCGGTAGGCTAGGGCAGGTCAGACGATAACCCATAACCCAAAGGAGGCGGCTCATGGGCTTTGCATTGTCGGATCTCACACTCACCAGTGGCGCGTTCCAGGAGAACGGCGCCATTCCGACCCGCCATACCGGTGAAGGGGAGGACGTCTCGCCGGCCCTGGCCTGGTCCAATGTGCCCGATGGCACTCGCGCCTTCGCGGTCATCTGCCACGATCCCGATGCGCCGCTGGTCAGCCCCAATGGCACCTACGGTTTCGTGCATTGGGTGCTCTATAACATCCCCAACGATGTGGTCGAACTGGCCGAGGGGACGGACCAGTACACACCGGGCAAGAACGACTTCGGTAATGTGGGCTATGGCGGCCCGATGCCCCCGGAGGGGCACGGCCTGCACCGGTACTACTTCTGGGTGCTGGCGCTCAACGACGACGAGCAACTGCCGTCGGGGCTGAGCCTTTGGCAACTGCTCGAGCGGATTGAGCCGAAGATCATCGGTATGAACCGGTTGGTGGGCACCTACCAGCGCGACTGAGCGGTGACCCGGGCGGGCCCGGCGCCGGGCCGGCGACGCTGATGGCGCCGCACGGCGCGGCCGGGTTGTCGCCCGGACCCGTTGCCGGGTCAGAGGCCGGCCAGGGCCTGCTCCAGGTCGGCAATCAAGTCTTCGGCGTTTTCGATGCCGGCCGAGTAGCGGATCAGGCTCTCCGGAATGCCCGCCGCCCGACGCTCCTCTGCGGTCAGCTCCACGTGGCTGGTCACCCTGGGAGGGCCCACCAGGGTGGTAACGGAGCCCAGGCTGGCGGCCTTGTGGGCCAGGTGCAGGCGCGGCAGAAAGCGCTTCACTTGGTCGAAGTCGCCGGTCAGCGCAAAGCTGAGCATACCGCCGTAACCGTCCATCTGCGCCTTGGCGATGGCGTGGTTGTGGTGATCCGGTAGGCCCGGGTAGAAGACGTGGTCCACCTTGGGGTGATCGTGCAAGTACTCGGCGATGCGCTGGGCGTTCTCGTTGTGGCGTTGAATACGCAGCTCCAGGGTCTTCAGCCCGCGCAGGATCATGTAGGCGGTGTTGGCGTGGAGGGTGGCGCCGTTGATCTCCCGGTAGTGGTAAACCTGGTCAACGATCCCCTTGGGGCCGCAGAGGATACCGCCCATGGCGTCGGAGTGGCCGTTCAGGTACTTGGTGGCACTGTACACCACCAGGTCTGCACCTAGTTCCAGCGGCCGCTGGTTGATGGGCGTGGCGAAGGTGTTATCCACAATCACCTTGGCGCCGTGCTCGTGGGCCACCCGGGAGAGCCGGGCGATGTCGACCACCTTCAGGGTCGGGTTGGTGGGCGTTTCCAGGTAGAGCAGCTTGCAGCCCTTACGGATCTCCGCCTCGATACCGTCGAAGTCGAGGGTGTCGCACATCGCCACATCCACCCCGGCCCGGGGCAGGAACTCGATGAAAATCTTGTTGGTGCCGCCGTAGGTATCCTTGATCGCCACTGCCCGGTCGCCGGGGGCCAGCAGGGTATAGAGGGTGTTGCTGATGGCGGCCATGCCGGTGGAGAAGCTGATGGCCTCCTCGGCCCCCTCCAGCGCCCGCATGGTCAGTTCCAAGGGGCGGACGGTCGGATTCTTGTTGCGCGAATAGATATAGCCGGGCTTCTGGTCCAGTGCCACATCGAACCACTCGTCGACGTCCTCGTAGGCGAAGGTGACACTGTGGTGAATCGGCAGGGCCACGTCCCGGCAGTGCGGGTCCTCGGACTCGCCGGCCCAGAGCGCTCGGGTGCCGAAATGGTGGCGGTCATCGGTCATGGCATAACTCCTCCGGCGGCGTTTTCTATTGCAGTGTTGGTGCCTCAGGGTAGCCCGCCACGGGCGGACGGATAAAGGACCCCTAGTCCCGGGGATGGTCTGGTGCATCGCCCGGGGGAAAGAGGAATGTCCGGGGCGCCTCGCGCAGCGCCTGGCCGTAGGCCCGTGCCAGCGCCCTCAGGTTGCCCAGACGCACGCCGCGGGCGCGCAGGGCCACATGCAGCGCCAGCCCGAAGCTCACCCAGAGGTTTACCGCGCCGATCAACAGCACAAAGCCCAGGTAGAGCAGAAAGAGCGCCGGACCGGGGTCCAGCACGGTGGCGGCATAGCCCAGGTTGGCCGAGCCGAAGGCGACGTGCTGGATGTCCAGCGGCAGGCCGATCAGGTAGCCGGCGTAGCCGGTGGTGCCGAGCAGGACGCCGAACAGGAAGTTGCCGGCCAGCGCTCCATAATGCTGGTCCAGGTAGTCGGCGATCCGCGCTCGCGGGCCGTCGGGCAGGACCCGTGCCAGGTGGGGGTTGCCACGCAGCCGGCGCGCCAGGTCCAGGTAGGCCGCCCGGTTGTCGAAAAAGCCCGCGATCAGCCCGGCCACGAACAGCCATACCCCGGCGATGGCGGCGTGCAGCAGGGCCAGTCCCATCAGCGGACGCAGCCCCTCCATCAGGTAGTCGGCCTGTCCGGGGCTGAGCGCAGGGGTGTTGAAGGCGCTGATGCTTAGCCACCCCACCAGCAGCGCTATCGGCAGAGCGACGCTGACATTGCCCACAACGGCCGCGAACTGGGAGCGCCCGACCTGCAGCAGCAGTTGGGCGAGTTTCCGGCGGTCGGCGGCCCCCTGGTCGCCGGTCTCGATCACCGCCGCTAGCCGTGCCGCGGTCATGGCCGGCTGTTTGGTGGCCACCGTGAAGTGCAGGATGTGGATGAGGACGAAGCCCAGGCCGTAGTTGAGACTGACCCAGACGGTCTCCCAACCGGGGGAGAGGCCCATCTCCACCAGCCGGATCTTGATCAAGGCCATGAAACCGATGATCAGTCCGGCGCCGGCCCCGGCCCGGAGCATGCCCAGGTAGTCGCGACGGTCCTCGGTGATGTAATGCTCGCCGGTCTTGCTGGCCTGCTCGGTGATGCTGCGCGCCACCAGGTGGGTGTTGTCCTGCCAGAGCGCGCGCAGGCTGGTTTGGCGCGCATTCTCGCGGACCAGGCTCTTGAACAGCCTGACCGCTACCTGGCGCCGCTGTGCGCCGCTGGCCGGGGAGAGGATGTCGAGCAGGGTGACGATGCGCTCCAGGGTCTGTTCCAACCGCGCCAGCAGGTGCGTCAGGCCGATCGTGCTCCCCAGGGTAACCGCGCGCCGGTGGAAGTGGTCGAGCTGTTCGCGGCATTGCTCCAGGAGCGCCCGCGCATGGCCGTCGTCGGGGCAGGGCGCATCGGCTTCCTCCAGCCACTGGTTGTAAGCGCGGATATAGCCGGCCACCTCGCGTTCCTGGGCCACGAAGGGGGAGTCCCGCTCGGCCAGCCCGGGGTCCAAGCGTAGCAACTCGGGTTCCAGCTCCTCCGCGGCCACCCAGAGCGAGAGCATCTCCACCGCGTACAGGGCTTGCTCGCGGGCCCGCTCACAGGCCGGGTCCGTCGCCCCGGCCGACGGGCCCAGGGCATCGAACAGGGTCAGCCAGGCCGCGTCCGGCACGGCCGTCACCCACTCGGGGTCGTCCGGGCGGTCGAAGAGCTGGTCAAGCAGGTCGCGCAGGTTACCGGGGTCGCGTGGGCGCGGGTTCAGGCGCTCGTAGAAGCGCTGGCCGAACTCGCCGATGAAACCGCGCCGGGAGAAGAGTCCGATCTCGGTGTGGAGCGGCAGGTGGGTGGCCTGGGAGAGCGATGCCCGCAGCAACGCCTGAAGTGGCGTCCGCAAGTCTTCCCGCCGGGTCAGGGTCTCGGCCAGGGTGGAGACCCGCTGCTCGGCCGTCAGCGGTTGGGCGGGGTCGGCCGGGCGCAACCAGTTGATGATTGGGCGCAGGGCCGCCACCAGGTTGTCGGCGCCCTTCGATTCCAGGGCCTGCTGCAATGCCGCTGAGGCGTCTTCGTTCATGCCGGATCGGTCCTCGCTCTTACCTGACGACGGTCGTTTTGGGGCCCTCAGGCTCACTATTACCATAATCCCGCCGCAGCCGGACTGTGCCATGGCCGACTGATCTCACGCGAAAGGGTGTGGAAAGGCGCGATAACTGGTATAGTCCCCGGCGTTGGCGCGCTCCGGTCGGCGTCACGCGTTCGCGGTCACCCCCTCACAGGGCCTCCCCGAATTCACCCCTTTTTTTTGCCTGGACCGGGCCCCGCTGTTGTGTCGCAAGGCCGTGCGGGTAGGCACCCCAGGAGTCATCCTTTCTATGTCATTTGATTCTCTCGGTCTGTCGGCCGTGCTGCTTCGTGCTGTCGCTGAACAGGGTTACAGCAAACCCACCCCGGTGCAGGCCCAGGCCATCCCGGCCATTCTGCAGGGGGGCGACGTGATGGCGGCCGCCCAGACCGGTACCGGCAAGACGGCCGGGTTCACCCTGCCCATGCTGGAGCGGCTCAGCCAGAACCGCCCGGAGGGCGGGCGTCGCCGGGTGCGCGCCCTTATCCTGACCCCCACCCGCGAGCTGGCCGCCCAGGTGCGGGACAGTGTGAAGACCTATGGTGGCAAGCTGCCGTTGAAGACCGCAGTGATCTTCGGCGGCGTGGGCATGAACCCGCAGATCCAGACCCTGCGCCGCGGCGTCGACATCGTGGTGGCCACCCCCGGCCGGCTGCTGGACCACATGGGCCAGGGCACCGTGGACCTTTCCGGGGTCGAGATGCTGGTCCTGGACGAGGCCGACCGCATGCTGGACATGGGCTTCATCCGCGACATCCGCCGGGTGATCGCCGCCGTGCCGAAGCAGCGCCAGACCCTGATGTTCTCGGCCACCTTCTCGAAGGAGATCCGCCAACTGGCCGAGGGCATGCTGCGTAACCCCACGCAGATCGAGGTGGCCGCCCGCAACACCGCCGCCGAGAACGTGAACCAGCGGGTGCACCCGGTCAGCCGCGGTGAGAAGCGCGCCCTGCTCAGCAACCTGATTCAGGATGGTGACTGGCGGCAGGTGCTGGTCTTCACCCGGACCAAGCACGGCGCCGATCGGTTGGCCCGGCAACTGGACCAGGACGGTCTGAGCTCGGCGGCCATCCATGGCAACAAGAGCCAGAGCGCCCGTACCAAGGCGCTGGCCCAGTTTAAGCAGGGCCGGGTCCGGGTGTTGGTGGCCACGGACATCGCCGCCCGCGGGCTGGATATCGACCAGCTGCCCCATGTGGTCAACTACGAGTTGCCCAACGTGCCGGAGGACTATGTCCACCGCATCGGCCGCACCGGCCGGGCCGGACGGGGTGGCGAGGCGTTGTCGCTGGTCTGCGTGGACGAGCACAAGCTGCTGGACGGTATCCACAAGCTGCTGAAGCGGCCCATCGATCAGCATATCGTGCCAGGCTTCGAACCGGATCCCAGCGAGCGGCCGCAACCGTTGTTCAAGAAGCCGGCCGGACGCGGTGCCGGCGGCGGCCGGCGGCCCAACGGCGCGCCGGCCGGCAACCGCCCGCAAGGCGGCCGGCGCCGCGGTGGCCGTCCGGGCCAGTCGGCCCGCCAGGGCTGATCATGCCGCAGTGCCGCCGGGCAGGCCGTTACCCAGCGCCTGGACTGGCGCTGGAGGAGGCCTCTGGATGAGTATCTGGGTGGACGCCGATGCCTGTCCGGGTGTCATCAAGGAGCTCCTGTTCCGGGCGGCGGAGCGCACCCGGACGCCGCTGATCCTGGTGGCCAACCAGCCCGTGCGGGTGCCACGCTCGCGGTATGTTCGCCGGGTCCAGGTGGCCCCCGGTTTCGATGTGGCGGACAACGAAATCGTCCGCTGCGTCGAGCCGGGGGATCTGGTGATTACCGCCGATATCCCCCTGGCCGCCGAGGTGATTGCAAAAGGGGCCCATGCCCTCAATCCCCGTGGTGAGCGCTACACCACCAGTAATATCAAGGCGCGTCTGAACATGCGCGATTTCATGGACACCCTGCGGGCCAGCGGGGTGGACACGGGCGGCGCCCCGGCCATGAGCCAGCGCGACCGCCAGGCCTTCGCCAATGAGCTTGATCGGTTCCTGACGGCGAATCGCTGACGGCAAGCCCCTGTGGCCGCACGAAGAAGTAGGTGTGGAACAGGCGGCAGATGACCTGCCTTTCCCCATCGACACACGGGCGATGGCCCACGCAAAACCGCAGGGCCTCCGGCGCAGAAGTCGTGGGCTTGCGAACCTATACTCCCCGTACACTCTTGCGGTGGCAGGCTTGCCTTGCCCTGCGGACTGGCCCCTGTCCTGACGCTATGCGGCAGGCACGACTGCTGCAGCGCATCAGCGGCGGCGATGCATTCGCCGTCGAGCAGTAGGCTGTGCTGGTATAGGAGGGCGGCTGCCATGGCTGAGATCACGCATGGGGTGACAGATCCCACCGAGTACGTCCAGTTCTGGAACGACACCCTGGCGGTGAAGTTCAACCGCTTTCGCCATATCCTGATGGACGGGTTGAGCTACCACAGCCGCGTGCCGCTGGGCAATCTGGCCTTGGCGCCCGGGGCGCGGGTGGTGGACGTGGGCTGCGGCTGGGGGGACACCGCCCTCGCCCTGGCGGAAAAGACCGGAGCGCAGGGCTATGTGCTGGGGATCGACTGTGTCGACGACTTCCTGGAGCGTGCTCGCGAGGAGGCCCGGCGGCGGGCGTTGCATAACGTGGACTTTGTGGCGGCGGACGTGGAGCGTTATCCCTTCCAGCCTGCCTTCGATATGGCCTTCTCTCGCTTCGGCATGATGTTCTTTGAGAATCCCGTGGCGGCCATGCGGAACGTGCGCTCGGCGCTGCGACCCGGCGGCGAGCTGATGTTCATCGTCTGGCGCGACGTGGAGGATAACCCCTGGCTGGGGTTGCCGAAGGAGGTGGTCCTCGACTACCTGCCGCCCCCGGGAGAGGACGCGCGGACCTGTGGTCCGGGACCGTTCTCCATGGCCAATCCGGAGGTGGTGACCCGGCAGCTGGAGATCGCCGGCTTTGGCGATATCGGTTTCGAGCGCATTGATGGCCCGGTGACCGTGGGTGACTCGTTGGACGACGCCATCGCCTTTCAGCTGGCCATCGGGCCGGCGGGTGAGGTCTTCCGCGAGGCGGGGGAGGTCGCGGCGCAGCGACGTGACGAGATCGAGCAGGCGCTGGCTGAGGCGCTGCGCCCCTACCTGGATCAAGGCAAGGTGGTAATGCCCTCCAGCTCCTGGTGTATCAGCGCGCGCCGAGACTGACCGGCCGGCGTGCCAGGACCCAGGGCAGCCTGCTAGGCTGGAAGGGCACCCCGTGACCGCACCCGACCGCCGGAGACCGCCATGCCCTACGTCAGCACCGCCCTGGCCCTGCACGCCCTCGCCGCCGTCCTCTGGGTGGGCGGCATGGCCTTCGCCTGGGGCATTCTGCGCCCGGTGGCGGCCGAGACGTTGGAGGGGCCGGCCCGGCAGACGCTCTGGCGTGGTGTCTTCGCCCGTTTCTTCCCGCTGGTCTGGGCCTCGATCCTGGTGCTGCTCGCGACCGGTTATTACCTGCTCTTCGGGGTGTTCGGCGGCTTCGCCGGATCGGGCATGCACATCCACCTGATGCACGTGCTTGGCCTGGTGATGACCGGCGTGTTCGCCTACCTGTTTTTCCGTCCCTGGCAGCGGTTCCGGCGGGCGGTGGCCCAGGAGGACTGGAGCGCGGGGGCCAAGGACCTGGCCACCATCCGCAGCACGGTGGCCTTCAACCTAGCGCTCGGCCTGGTCACGGTCGCCGTGGGCGCCGGTGGCCGATTCTGGCTCTGAGCGATCACCCGCCATGCTCCGGATATCCAACAGTGTCACCCTCGCCGACTGGGAGATCCAGATCCAGCCGATCCGTGCCCAAGGCGCCGGCGGGCAGAACGTCAACAAGGTGGCCACTGCCGTGCACCTGCGTTTTGATATCCGGCGCTCCACCCTGCCGGCCTACTATAAGCAGCGGCTGCTGGCGGTCTCCGATCACCGCATCAGCAAAGAGGGGATGGTGGTCATCAAGGCCCAACAATACCGGACCCTGGAGCAGAACCGGCAGGATGCCCTGGAGCGCCTGCGGGCGCTGATCCGGGAGGCGGCCCGGCCGGTCCGCCGGCGCCGTCCCACCCAGCCGACCCGGGCGGCGCGACAGCGGCGGATGGAGGGCAAAAAGCGGCGCGGCCGGGTCAAGCGATTGCGCAACCGGCCGGCCGGCGATGACTGAATCAGTGCCGGAAATGGACGAAGAGGCGACCGGGGTTCTTGGTGTCCTTCTCCACGCGGTGGTAGCGGGCCTTGATCTCCGGTTGCTCCAGGAATTTGAGCACCCGTTTCTTTAATTGCCCGCTGCCCCGGCCATGGATGATCTCCACCTGCCTGATCCCTTTGCGGCAGGCCTGGTCAATGGCGTCGTGCAGGGCCCGGTCGATGCGGCGCCCGTCGTTGAAGCAGTCGTGCAGGTCGATCTTAATCTTCGCCATGATCCGCCGATATCAACCCAGTGGATCACTAGCTTATCAGTCAAGGGCCGTGGTATAAGCGGTGCGCAGCATACGGGTTTTGGCTGTTCTATGATC
Organism: Alkalilimnicola ehrlichii MLHE-1; assembly: GCF_000014785.1. Lineage (NCBI taxonomy): Bacteria > Pseudomonadati > Pseudomonadota > Gammaproteobacteria > Chromatiales > Ectothiorhodospiraceae > Alkalilimnicola > Alkalilimnicola ehrlichii. The sequence goes on along the minus strand of NC_008340.1, from coordinate 1,837,415 downwards.
AGCCTGGGACAACGTGAACCTTCGGGTGGTGGTGCATGGACGATAACCTCGACAAGCCGTTGATTATTCTCAAAGCCGGCTCCACCTTTCCGGCATTGGCGGAGGACGAGGGGAATTTCGAGGACTGGATCCGCCACGGTCTCGGTGAGTTGGAGCTGCCGGTGCGGGTGGTGGACCCGAGGGCGCAGGCCGGCCTGCCGGAGCCCACCCGACTGGCGGGGGTGATCATCACCGGGTCCCACGGCATGGTGACCGAGGGTGAGCCCTGGTTGCCCACTGCCGAGCAGTGGTTGCGCGCGCTGGTGGCGGGGGAGGTCCCGGTATTGGGGATCTGCTACGGCCACCAACTCCTGGCCCGGGCGATGGGCGGCGCCGTCGACTACCGGGAGCGTGGCATTGAGATCGGGACGGCGACGGTGCACCGCACCGAACCGGCGCGGGCCGATCCGTTGTTCCGAACGCTGCCGCAGGCCTTTCCAGCACAGGTGGTCCATCGCCAGTTTGTCCGGCATCTGCCCCGTGGTGCGGTCGTGCTCGCCCGCAGCGGTGTGGAACCGCATCACGCCTTTCGCATCGGGGCACGGGCCTGGGGGGTGCAGTTCCATCCGGAGTTCTCGCCCGAGGTGATGCGGCGCTACATCGAATTCGTCACCCCTCAGTTGCAGATGGAGGATCAGGACCCTGACCGCCTGCTCCATGAGGTCCGGGCCACCCCGGCTGCCAGCCGGTTATTGCCCCGGTTCGGGGCGCTGGCTGCGGCGTGGGCGCTGTGCGGGGAGCGCCGGCAGGCCAACCCCGCCGCCTCGGCGTGACGGCGGGGGAGGCGCCAGAGAGGCCACGGGTCTGGCTGCTCTCGGCCTATCGCGCCGACAGCCATCGAGCCTGGGCCGACGGGCTGGTGCGCAGCCAGAGTGGGGTGGACTGGGCACGGCGGGAGCTGCCCGGGCGCTTCTTTCGCTGGCGGATCCGCGGCAATCCGCTCTCCTGGCTGGGCGGCCTGCCGGAAGACCGACCGGACCTCATCCTGGCCACGTCGATGGTGGATTTGGCCACCCTGCGGGGGCTCAACCCCCGCCTGGCGCGGGTCCCGGCCTATTACTATTTTCATGAGAACCAGTTCGCTTACCCGGTCAGTCCCCGCCAGGTGAAGAGCGTTGAGCCGCAGATGGTGCAACTCTACGGCGCCCTCGCCGCGCAGCGGCTGCTGTTTAACTCCGCGTTCAACCGGGACAGCTTCCTGTCGGGGGTGCGGACCCTGTTGCGTAAGATGCCGGATGCCGTACCCGGCGGCATCGTGGAGGCCCTGGCAGCCCGGGCCGCGGTCCTGCCGGTGCCGGTGGAGCCGCTGCCCCCCGGGCAGCGGGACCCGCGCCTGATCCTTTGGAACCACCGGTGGGAATACGACAAGCGACCGGATCTGTTCGCGGATGCCATGCTGGCGTTGCATCGCCGCGGTGCCGACTTCCGCCTGGCCCTGCTGGGCGCGCGGCCGGAGCCGGCACCGGAACCCCTGCGCCGGCTGCGCCAGGCATTGCCTGAACGTATCGTGGCCGATGGTCGGGTGGATCGGGCAGAATACCGTCACCTGCTGGCCCGGGCCGGGGTGGTGGTCAGTACCGCGGAGCATGAGTTTCAGGGGCTGGCCATGTTGGAGGCGGTAAGCGCCGGGGCCTGCCCGTTGGCCCCTGACGCGCTCTGCTACCCGGAGCAGTATCCGCCCGCGCACCGTTACCCGGGCGGTGACCACCGGGCCCTGGTGGAACGCCTGTATGGCTGGCTTCGTGATGGCCCCCCGCCGGCACCGGATGTCTCCGGCTGGCTGGCGCCGCGCCTGGAACCGGCCTGGCGAGCACTGTTGACCCCGCCATTCGAGGATGACTGACGCATGAGATTATCCCCTGACCACCCCTGGGGCCCGCTTTGGCCCGACGGCGCCCGGATTCCGGTGGTGGGTGTCGCCGGGTGGAGCGGCGCCGGCAAGACCACCCTGCTGGAGGGCGTGATCCGCTCGCTGTCGGCGACCGGGCTGCGGGTGGGCCTGGTCAAGCATGCCCACCATCGTTTCGACGTGGACAAGCCGGGTAAGGACAGCTACCGCCTGCGCGAGGCCGGTGCCGGGCAGGTCCTGCTGACCTCCGGGCGGCGCTTCGCCCTGATGGTGGAACGGCCGGCGACGCAATCCGACCCGCTGCTGAGCGAGGAGCTGGCGCGGCTGGACCAGAGCCGGCTCGACCTGATCGTGGTGGAGGGCTTTCGCCACGAGCGCTTCCCCAAGATCGAGGTCTACCGACCGCGGTTCAGTGAACGGCCCCTGCACCCGGACGACCCGGCCATCATCGCCGTGGCCACCGATGAGCCGGCCGCGGTAGCGCCGGGCCACATCACCCTGCCGCTGAACGACCCGGAGGCCGTGGCCGATTTTCTAAGACGCCATCTGTAGCGGTGTCGCGGCCGGATAGAGCCAGAGCGAGAGGCGGGCCAGCCCGTAACCGATGATCCCCCCGACCAGCCCGTCGGACGGATAGTGCAGCCCCAGGACCACCCGTGACAGGGCGATCAACAGGACGAGCGGAAGCAGGAGCGGGCTGAGGCCGGGTAACCAGGCCAGGGCGATCCCCACCAGGGCGGTGAGCCCCATCTGCAGCGAGGCCACCGCTCCCTTCCAACCCGGGTTAAGCACCAACGCGCCCATGAGCGTGTACCAGACGGGGCCATCACCCAGCCTGCTCACCCCGGCAAAGAACCGTCGAATGGTCTGGTGGCGGGTCGACTGGTTGAGCGTCCGGCAGAGCAGGATCTCCACGCTGTCGAATCGGGCGAGGGGGCGGGGTGCGGGCATTGACGTTTGGTCTGCCCGTGGCCACCTTCCCGGTGACCGGCCCGGTGGATGTCGTCGCCCCAGGGGTGACCGGGGTGCTGGACTGCGATCTGCGCGCGGCGGCGCTGTGCGCATTGCGGCTGGATCGCGGGGAGGTCCGGCGGGCGGCTCTGAGCTTCGGCTGGGACGCCTGCACGCGGCAGTTCGAGTTGTTGCTACAGCCTGCCTGAGGCCGGCTATTCGCGGCCCTCCCCGGGGCCCGGGCCGCGTTCATCGCGCAGATCCCGGCGCTCGATCGCCCGCGGGTCCTCGACCTGGCTGCCGTCCAGCAGATTGTAATCGAGCATGTAGCCGGTGACGGCGTCGCTCACGCCATTAATCACGAACTGGATGGCCAGGACCGCCAGGATCAGTCCGAAGATCTTGGTCAGGATCTCCTTCCCGGTATCGCCGAGAAAGCGGACGATATGGCGCGAGTAAATCATCGCGAAGTAGCAGGTGACCGTGCAGCTTAATACCGCCAGGTAGACCAGCGCCAAGTGGTAGAGCGTGGGGGCCTCACTGGTCAGGATCATGACCGTGGCGATGGCCCCAGGCCCGCTGATAAAGGGGATGGCCAGCGGGATAACCGAGATGTCATCGGTGATCCGCCCTTCGTCGTTGCGTGCCTGTTCCGCCGTTTCGGCCTCCGAGGGCAGGGTCTGGCGGATCATCGCCATGGCCACCCCGAACAGGATGAGCCCGCCGGCGATGCGGAAGGCGGCCAGGGTGATGCCGAAGATCTGGAAGATCAGCCCACCCAGGGTGGCGAAGAGAAAAAACAGGGCGGTGGCGATGACGGTGGCGCGCCGGGCGATGGTCCGGCGCCGTCGCGCCGAGGCGGTGGGCAGTAACGCCATGAAGACGAACGAGGTCGTCAACGGGTTGACGATCACGAAGACCGCGACGAAAGTAATGATCAGGTACTCGAGCAATACCAGCATGGTGCGCCTCCTCGAATGATATTATGGACGTCCATGTCTGGAATCGGGAGCGACTATGCCCCTCTTTGAAGTGCTCGGTGACGGCGTGATATTCATCCTGGCGCCGCTGGTGATCCTGCTGCTGGTGATGCTGGGTTATGCCATCAAGACCCTGTTCTTTGGCTGGCGGGATGACGACTGACAGAGATGCCGCCCTCATCCGCGCCCCACGGAGGTAGCGATGACCGCAGCCACAGTCCCCGAGTTGCTCAGCGCCCGCCCGCCCGACGGGGTGGCGGCGGTGGCCATAACTCGCGACGGGGCGGAGGAGTGCAGCCGGGGCGAGCTGCTGGAACGGGCTGGCCGGCTTGCCGCCGGCCTGGTGTCGGCGGGCCTGGACAAGGGTGACCGGATCGCCCTGGTGGCGCACAACAGCGTGGACTGGGTGGCCGCCGCCCTGGGTGTGATGCAGGCCGGCGGCGTGGTGGTGCCCCTGGATACCCAGATGCCGCTCAAGGAGTTCCATTTCGTCCTGCGTGATGCCCAGCCCCGTTGGGTGTTCACCACCGGGGCGCTGGTGGACCGGGTTATCGGGGCGGAGGTGGACCCGGAGCCCACCCTCTACCGCCTGGACGGTGACGAGCGTGCCCCCGAACACTGGCGGAGCCTCTGGGCCGACGAGCCCATCGTGCCCGATGTGGCGCCGGAGGATCTGGCCACCATGTTCTACACCTCCGGCACCACCGGCGCGCCGAAAGGCGTGCCGCTCACCCACAAGAACCTGGCCAGCAACGTCTCGTCCCTGGTGCAGGAGAATGTCGCCGGCAGCGACGACCGGGTGCTGGTGCCCCTGCCGTTCCACCATGTCTACCCCTTCACGGTCGGCATCCTGGTCCCCCTGCGCCTGGGGGCGCCGCTGATCCTGCCCTTCTCGCTGGTCGGGCCGCAGATCGTCCGCGCCCTGCAGCTTGGTCAGCCGACCATCATGCTGGGGGTGCCACGGCTCTACGACGCGGTGTGGACGGCGTTGGAGGACCGGGTGGCCGGACGTGGCGCGGTGGCCGAGAAGCTGTTTCACGGCATGTTGGCGCTGTCCATGCAGGCCCGAAAACGGTGGGGCTTGCGGCTGGGCCGACGGCTGTTTCGCAGCCTCCATCAGCGGCTGGCGCCCTCGCTGCGGATGGTGGTCTCCGGTGGGGCCGCCCTGGACCCCACCCTGACGGAAAAGCTCCGCGCCCTGGGCTGGGAGGTGGCCACCGGCTACGGTCTCAGCGAGACGGCGCCGATCCTGACCTACAACCCGCCTGAGCGGCTGCGCGTGGAGAGCGCTGGAATGGCCCTGCCGGGGGTGGAGTTGGCCATCGACCCGCCGGGGGAGATCGGTGAGGTACTGGCCCGGGGCGATAACGTCTTCCACGGCTACTGGCGCCGTCCCGACAAGACCCGCGAGGTGCTGCAGGAGGACGGCTGGTTCCGCACCGGCGATCTGGGAGAGCTGGACGGCGACGGCTACCTTTACCTCCAGGGCCGGCGTTCCGCCATGATCGTCCTGCCCGGCGGCGAGAATATCGATCCGGAACGGGTGGAGGGCGTACTGAGCCAGGCTGAGGGGGTGCGTGAGGTTGGCGTGCTGGAGTCCGGCGGGCGACTGGTCGGCGTGGCGGTCCCGGAGCCGGCCCTGCTGCGGGCCCACCAGGGCGAGGCCCTGCGCGAGCGGCTGATCAGTGCGGTGCAGGCGGCCGGCCGTGCACTGCCCAGCCACCACCGCCCGGGCCGGCTGCAGGTGGCGGTGGACCCGCTGCCGCGGACCCGGCTGGGCAAGCTTCGCCGCCACGAACTGCAGCACCTGTACGACCGCCTGGCGGAACAGGGCGGGGTCAGTGCCGCCAAGGCCGAGCCCATCCCCCGGGAGTCCATGGCGCCGGAGGACCAGCAACTGCTCACCGACCCGTCGGCGGAGGCCACCTGGGAGTACCTGGTCGAAAAATACCCGGACTTTCGCCTGACACCGGACACCAGCCTGTCCCTGGACCTGGGGCTGGACTCACTGGCCTGGGTCAACCTCAGCCTGACCCTGCGCGACCGGGTTGGTGTCGAGTTCGATGACGACGCCATCGGGCGCATCGAGACCGTCCGCGATCTGCTCCGCGAGGCCGCCGGGGCGGGGCAGAGCGAGGGCACGGCCGAGGGGGCCGGCGACCTGGTGGCGGAATTGCGCCGCCCCGAGTCGAATGTACCCGAGGATCTGCAGCGCTGGCTCGAGCCGCGCAGTGCCCTGAGCGCCGTCTCGGCCCGACTGCTCTGGGCGCTGGCCTCGCTCTTCACCCGTGTGTGGGTGCGGGTGGAGGTGCGCGGGCGGCTGCCGGACGATGGCCCGGTGCTGATCGCCCCGCGTCACCTGAGCGTGCTCGACCCGGTGGTGCTGTCCCACGCCGTTGGGCTGCGCCGCATGCTGCACCTACGCTGGGCCGGCTGGACCGGGCTGCTGTTCCAAGGGCCGGTCAGTCGCTGGTTCAGCCGCGCGGCGGGTGTCCTGCCGGTGGATCCGGCCTCCGCGCCACGGCGCAGCCTGGCCCTGGCGGCCATGACCCTGCAGCGGCAGGACAGCCTGGTCTGGTTCCCCGAGGGCGCGCGCTCACCAGATGGCCGCCTGCAGCCCTTCCAGCCCGGTGTCGGCCTGCTCTTGCGCGCCTGGCCGGTCCCCGTGGTGCCGGTCTGGGTCGAGGGCACCCGTGAGCTCATGCCCAAGGGGCGCCGGCTGCCCCGATTCGGCCGTGCCACGGTGGTGGTGGGCGAACCGATCAGCGCCGAGCGCCTGAAGGCCCTGGGCGATGACGAGCACGCCATTGCCCGGCTGATCCACGACGAAGTGGCGGCGCTGGAGCCGGGATCCCCGCGGTCGTGACCGGCCCCCGCCTTGCCCGCGCCTGGCAGCGCCTGATCGATGCCGCGCTGCGCCCGGAGCGGGTCGGGGTGGACCAGGCGGAGCTGGCCCGGAAGGCGCGGGAGGCGGCGCCCGTGCTCTGGCTGGTGGGGAAGGTGCAATCGGGAAAGACCTCTCTGGTGCGCGCCCTCACCGGCGATCCGGCGGCCACGGTGGGCACCGGCTTCCAAAGCTGTACCCGCTCGGCCCGGGTTTACGACTTCCCCCCCGATGCCCCGCTGCTGCGGTTTCTCGATAGCCGGGGCCTGGGCGAGGCCGACTATGATCCGGCCGAGGACCTCGCCGCCCTCAGCGGCCAGGCCCACGTGGTTCTGGCCGTTGCGCGCGCCATGGACCTGCAGCAGGAAGCGGTGCTCGAGCCTCTGCGTCAGGTGCGCCGTGCCCACCCCGACTGGCCGGTGCTACTGGTCCAGACCTGCCTCCATGAGGGCTATCCCGCCGGCCGCGATCACCCACCCTACCCGGCGCTGGATCGGACGCCCGGTCTGGAGGACCTACAGCGGTGCCGGTACGAGCAGGCCCGCGCCTTTCAGGCCCTGCCCGGCCGGGGGCCGGTGGCGGTGGTGGCCGTGGACTTCACCCCGGCCGAGGAGGGTTTCGACCCGCCGCTCTACGGCCTGGAGGCGCTACTCGATGCCCTGGAGGCGCTCGCGCCGGAGGGGCTGGCGGCGATCCTTGCGGACCTGCGCCGCCCCGACGACGACCCGCGGGTGCACCGGGCCCGGCCCCATATCCTCAGCTACGCCAGCGCCGCCGCGGCCGGCGATGCCGTGCCGCTGTTGGGGTTGGTGTCGGTCCCGGTCCTGCAGGGCAAACTGCTGCACAGCCTTGGGCGGATCTACGGGGTTCCCTGGGACCGGCGCAGTCTCGGCGCCTTTCTCGCGGCCCTGGGCTCCGGGACGCTGGCCGGGCTGGGCCTGGGCCACGGCGCCCGGCAGCTCGGCAAGCTGGTACCGGGCTACGGGCAGACGGTGGGTGCCGCAGCGGCGGCCGCAACCAGCTTCGCTGTCACCTATGCGCTGGGCCACGCGGCGTGCCATTACCTGGCCCGGGCCGAGGCGGGCCGTGATCCCACCGCCGGCGTCGAGCAGGCCTACCGCGAGGCGCTGCGCGATGCCTTCGGCCTGGTGCGCCGGCGGGCCGTCGCCTCCGCCCCCGGCACCGGGGAGGGGCCGTGAGCGGCCGGTGGCGGAGAGGCCTTCGGGCGATGGGGTTCGGGCTGGCGGCGCTGGTGGTGGCGGCCCCCTTCGTCGCGCTGTTCGGGTTCGGCCTGCTCTGGCTTCACCAGCAGGGCTGGTTGCTGATCTGGGCGGGGGCGGCCGCGTTCGCCACCGGCCTGGTCTGGTCGGCGCTGCTCTGGCTCCGCCGGCGGTGGCAGGTCGAGCTGCGTGATCGGGCCGAACAACCCGTGCGCCCGGCGGACCCGGATTGGGCCCCGTTGGAGCAGGCCGCCTGGGCAGAGGTGGCCCGGCTCAGCGAGGCGGTGGAGCCGACGCTGGTGACCGACCGGGACCGCCTGTTACAGACCGCCGAGCAGACCCTGCGGGCGGTGGCCGGCCATTACCACCCGGAGCACGACGACCCGGTATGGGCCTTCACCCTGCCGGAGGCGCTGCTGCTCAGCGAACGGATCAGCGCCCGCCTGCGCCGGCTGCTGCTGGATGAGGTGCCGTTCTCCCACCGCATCCGGGTGGGGCAGGTCCTGCGCCTGTGGGGCTACAAGCCGGCGGTGACTGCCGGGCTCTCCTATGGCCAGCGGGCCTGGCGGGCCTACCGTCTGGCGCGGCTGGCCAACCCCCTCCACGCCCTTGCTGCGGAACTGCGTGGGCTGTTCATGCAGGAGCTCTCCACCACCGCGCGCGACTACCTGCTGCGGCGCCTGGGGCGGATCTGGGTCGAGGAGGTGGGACGGGCGGCCATCGAGCTCTACTCCGGCCGGCTGCAGCGGGATGCCGAGGCGCTGGCGGCGCTGGCCGAGGCCGAGGGGGCCGAGCGGGAGGCGGCGCTGCCGGGCCGGCCCCGGGTGCTGGTGGTCGGGCAGCCGCAGGCCGGGAAGTCGGCCCTGATCAACGTGCTGCTCGGCGAACAGCAGGCGGGCAGCGATGCCCTGCCATTGACCGGGGATCGGGTAGGCTATATCTGTGGCTTGCCCGGGGGTGACGAGGTGCTGCTGATCGACACTCCGGGGTTGGGTCGGAAGTGGGATGTGGATCAGCTGATCCAGACCGCCGACGGCGTCGATATGGTGCTTTGGGTGAGCCCGGCCCACCGGGCGGACCGGGGGCCGGACCGGGCGGCACTGCAGGCCCTGCGCGACCACTTCCAGGCCCATCCCGAGCGCCGTTCACCGCCGATCCGGCTGATCGCCAGTCATATCGACCGGCTGTCGCCGAAGCGGGAGTGGGCACCGCCCTACCGGTGGGACCCGCCCGAGGAGCGGCCCAAGGCGCAGAACATCGCGGCCGCCCGAGAGGCCATGGCCCGGGAACTGGAACTCGCTCCGGGACAGATCATCCCGGCCCGGCTCGACGCGGTGGCGCCCTATAACCGGGAACAGGTGCTGGCGGAACTGGAGGCGCTGCTGCCGGTCATGGCGCAGGGCCGGCGGGTGCGCCTGGAGCGCCAGCCGGCCAGCGGCCGGGTGGCTGAAGTGGTGCGGCAGGCGGCCCGGGGCGGCCGCCGCCTGCTCAGCGGGGCGCTGTGGCGCTAGGGGGCGCGCGGGGGGGGCGCCAACGGCGCCCGGGGATGATAACGCCGGGCCCGCGGTACCCGGCGCTCAGGAGCGGCGGGTGCGCTCCTCCACCTCGGCGCGCTCCTTGGCCTCGATGCTGAGCGTGGCGGTGGGGCGTGCCAGGAGCCGCGGAATCCCGATGGGCTCGCCGGTCACCTCACAGTAGCCGTACTCGCCGGTCTCGATCCGACGCAGGGCCTGGTCGATCTTGCGCAGCAGGCGGGTTTCCCGCTCCCGGATGCGCAGCTCGAGCTGGTACTCCTCCTCCAGCGTCGCGCGGTCATGCTCGTCCGGCTCGCGGCTGTTGTCGTCGCGCAGGTGGCGGGTGGTGCTCTCCAGCCCCTCAAGGATCTCCTTGCGCTCCTTCTCCAGCAGTTGGCGGAAGTAGGCCAACTGCTCGTCGTTCATGTAGTCTTCCGGTGGGCTGGCGAGCAGCTGTTCCTTGGTCAGCATGACCGGGGCCTCCTCTGGCGGTACGGATGAAAGAACCAGCATACCGCACTTGACCGGGGTTGACGCCAGTCACCAGAACCGGATTCCTATATCATCGCGGGTAGGGGAGCCGATGGGGTATCTGCTCTTTGTCACGGCCCTCTGGGCGTTCTCTTTCAGTCTGATCGGTGAGTATCTCAGCGGTCAGGTGGACAGCGATTTTGCTGTGCTGACCCGGGTGCTTCTAGGTGGGCTGGTCTTCCTGCCGCTGATGCGTCTGGCCGCACTCCGTCCCGGTCTGGTGGTCGGGATGCTGGCTGTGGGGGCGTTGCAGTTCGGTGTGACCTACCTCTGCCTCTATCGCGCCTTCGCCTACCTCACCGTGCCCGAGGTGTTACTGTTCACCATCACCACGCCCCTGTACGTCACCCTCCTGGACGACGCCCTCCACCGGCGGTTCGCCCCGGTGGCACTGGTGGCCGCCGGGTTGGCCGTGGTGGGGGCGGGGATCATTCGTTACGAGGGCCTGAGCCAGGGGTTCTGGTTCGGTTTCCTGCTGCTGCAGCTCGCTAACCTGGCCTTCGCCGCGGGGCAGGTGGGCTACAAGCATCTGTTGCGCCGGTATCCCACCGGGCAGCCCGCCTACCAGTCCTTCTTCCTCTTCTTCGTCGGGGCCCTGTTGGTCACCCTGCCGGCCTGGCTGGTCTTCGGCGACCGCGCGATGATGCCCGTCACGCCGGTGCAATGGGCGGTCCTCGGTTGGCTGGGGGTCGCGGCGTCCGGTCTGGGGCTCTACCTCTGGAACCGGGGCGCCTGTTTGGTGGACGCGGGGACCCTGGCGGTGATGAATAACGCCCTGGTGCCCGCCGGCCTGGTGGTCAATCTGTTGATCTGGAATCGCGACGCGGATCTGCTCCGGCTGACCGTCGGGGGGGTGGTCATCGCCCTGTCGCTTTGGGTGAATGCGCGCTACTCCCGTTATGCGCAGGTCCCGCTGTTTGCGCAACGCTAGGGAAACGCCGAATCAAATCTGGCGGAGGGGGAGGGATTCGAACCCCCGGGCCCTTGCGGGCCAACGGTTTTCAAGACCGCCGCTTTCGACCACTCAGCCACCCCTCCGGGGCGGACTATTGTCGGTCAAGGGCGGGCGCTTGACAAGGCAGCGTGGATAGGCCGCAATGGCGCCCCATGGGAGCACTGGGACCTCGTCAAGTCGAGCCGGATGCCTGGCAGGGGTGGGTGGGCCAGGCCGCCGAGTTGATCCGTCGTCGTCCGCTGGCCTGGTTGGCGTGGACCGCGGCGGTGGTGCTGCTGCACTTCGTCAGCCAGCAGGCGACGTGGGGCGTGCTGCGCACCCTGGGAACCCTGGCCCTGGCGCCGTTGAGCCTGCTGCTGTTCATCCGCCTGGCGCTGGTGGCCGATTTCAGTAAGCCGGCCCGTGGGGGCCTGGTACTGCCGGGCAACCGGGACTGCCTGATCGCCCTGGCGATGGCCGCCATTCTCTCCGCCCTGCACGGCACCGCCCTGTTGGCGTTGCAGCCTGCGGTGGTCGGGTTCGAGCAGCTGGTGGAGCAGGCCGGGTATTGGTCGCCGAGACTGGACACCGGCGAGCCGGCTGCCCCGCCCTTAAGCCATGCCTTCATGGGGCCCATGTACATCTTCGGCGCATTGCTGGGCCTGGCCGGTGGGGTGCTGCTGGTGATGCTGCTGGCGTTGGGTCAGTGGTTTCTCCTGCCGATGCTGGTGCTGCATAACGCCCCGGTTTACCCGGCCGCCGTGGTCAGCAGCCAGGCCTATACCATCAATCCGGTGCCGATGATGGGCCTGGCAGGGGTGTTGCTGGTGGCGGTGGCCCTGGTGCCCTTCAGCCTGGGCTGGGCGGGGGTGCTGGTGGCACCGGCGGCCGGGGCATTGATGTACGTCTCGTACCGGGATGTCTTCCTGGGCGTGGAGGCCAACCGGCCGGCCTCAGTGGTCGAGGAGCGGGGCGGGCAGGAGACAGCCGCCCCGGGGTCAACCTGATCGCATCAGGCCGTCTGGGCCATGGGGTGGCGGGGGCATTCCGGGGCCTGTTGGTGGAGGCGCCCGAGCAGGTCGTCCAGGGCGCGGATGGCCTCCTGCCACAGGGTATCCGGATGCTGCCGGGCCATCGCCCGGTAGCGCTCCCGCTCCGCTTCCAGGGCGTGGATGACGGCATCTGCAGGGTAGGGGACCACCTCGGGATCCTCCGGTGCCTGGTCGGGCAATAGCGCATAGAACCAGTTGGCGGTGTCCGGCTGGGCCGGATGCCGGGCCATAAGGCCCCGCGCGACGAAGCCCCCGGCCTCGCGGGCGGCGGTCTCGATGCGGTCGGCGTATCGCGGGCTGATCAGCGCCGTGTACATGTTGTTACTCCCGGGCCATTAAGGCCTGCCGTGAACCAGCGGATCGTGTGTCAGCTCCTCCTGCCAGTTGTTGCACCGTCGCCTGGGGTCTGGGTTGGTATGGCTGCGGCGGGGCCGCTGCGTGTTGCCCGGCGAGGGCTACTTCGTGTTATTGCGTTGCAACATGATTATACCATCATGTTTGGGCCGGGTCAGACCAATTCCATATGAGAGAGCGAGGCATAATGCCGCGGTGCGGCATGGCGGCCGCCGGGGTGGCGAGGGCCGTCGCTGTCGGCCCTCGCAGTTGGGGTGGGCTCAGAGGTCCAGCAGCGGGTTGGGCTGGTCGGGCCAGGGGGAGACGAAGTGGGCGTCGATCCAGTCCGGGGTGATCTCCCTCAGGGTGGCGGACTGCCACTGGGGGTTCTGGTCCTTGTCCAGCAGCAGGGCGCGCACCCCTTCGGGGAAGTCATCCCGCCGGGAGCACTGGATGGCCAGGACCAGGTCGAGCTGGAAGCACTCGCGCAGGGCTAGGTGCCGCGTGCGCTGGAATTGCTCGTGGATCAGGGCAATGGATGTCGGCGAGCCGCTCTCGAAGCGTTCGGCGTTCTCCTCCAGCCAGGGGTCGTGGCGGGCCGAGTCGCGGATGGCGGCCACCCGTTGGCCCAGGCCGGGCCAGGCCATGACCTGACGGATGCGCTCGGCCCGGGCCTGAACGGGCGAGTCGGATAGCTCCGGTCGGGGGATCGCCAGCCCGCGCGCGGCTTGGTGGAGCAGGCTCCGGTCACGGCGGGGCTCGTTGTGCCAGCGTACGGCCTGGAGTGCCTCCAGCAGCGCCCCCCGGTGATCCTCGGGCAGGACCAGGTCGCCCAGGCCCATGAAGAGGGCGTCTGCGGCGTTGAGCCGGGCGCCGGTCAAGGCGGCGTATTCGCCGGTCCCGGGTGGGGTGCGCTGCAGGAACCACGCGGCCCCGACGTCGGGGAAGAGACCGATGGTGATCTCGGGCATGGCCAGGGTGGACGTGGGGGTGAGCACGCGCACGTCGCCGCCCTGGAACAGGCCCAGTCCGCCGCCCATGACCACACCCTGTCCCCGCACCAGCAATGGCTTGGGGTAGACGTGCAGTTGGTGATCCAGGCGGTACTCTGCGCTGAAATACTGCTCGGCGAAGGCCAGTCCCGCCGGGCGGTTGCCGCGCAGGGCCTCGGCCACGGCGCGTACGTCACCGCCCGCGCAGAAGGCCCGTTCCCCCTCGCCCTCCAGGACCACACAGGCCACCGCCGGATCGCGGGCCCAGGCCTCCAATTGCCGGCTCAGGGCTTGAATCATGCCCAGGTCCAGGGCGTTGAGCTTACGCGGGGCGGTGAGGGTGGCCACCCCGATGCCAGGCCCGTCATCGCGGGCCGGTAACACCTGCGCTTGGAAGGCGGCCTGTTGCTCGGCCATGCTCTATCCTCTTGTTGTTCTGATATGGGGGCCGGAAAGGGGCCCGCCCGGCGCCCACCGGGCGGACCGAGGGGAGTGGATCAGCGCTGCGCCATATAGGCGGCCTGCAACCGTCTCAAGTCGGCGATGACCGAGGCGGCCGCCTCCAGGAGTACATCGGGCAGCTCATCGTCATCCCTGGATTCGGCGTCCTCCAGCGGCTCCAACCCGGCGGCCTCCCGACGGGCATTGTGCAGTGCCAGCCGCTCCTGCTCCTCGGCGTCCCGCTCCTGCTTCCGGGTTGTCTCGTTGAGGGAGACATCGGTCCGCTCACGCCGCTGGAGCTGGTACTCGAAGTCACGCAGCAGGGCCTGGAACTGCGGATCGTCCTCCGCCCGGGTCTGGTACCGGCTGCGCAGGGCGGGGATGAGCTCCTCCAGCGTGTCGTCGCGCCGGTAGTCGACCGCAGAGATCTGGTTCCAGGGCAGGGCATTGTCGATGCCGCGTTCGCCGAACTCCGACGCATCAATGGGCGAGGGCAGGATGATATCGGGCTGCACCCCTTTCTTCTGGGTGCTGTCGCCGGTGACACGGTAGAACTTGGCCACCGTCAGTTTGAGCCGCCCGGCGCCGTCCTCGCCGTTGCCCAGGCCAAAGCGGTCCAGGTTGATCATGGTCTGCACGGTGCCCTTGCCAAAGGTGTCCTTGCCCATGATCACGCCCCGGCCGTAGTCCTGGATGGCCCCGGCCAAAATCTCCGAGGCGGAGGCGCTGAACCCGTCCACCATCACCCCCAGCGGGCCATCGTAGAGCGGTGCGGAATTAGCGCGGTCACCGCCGCGGAGCACCTCCAGCTCGCCGCTGCTGCGGCGAACCTGGACAATGGGGCCGCCGCCCATAAACAGGCCGGACAGTGACGCGGCCTCCCGCAGCGAGCCCCCGGAGTTGCCGCGCAGATCGAGCACCAGGCCGTCAATGCCCCCTTCCTTGAGCTCGTTGAGCAACCGACGGACATCGCGGGTGGTGCTGCGGTAGTCCGGATCGCCTGCCTCGGCCGCCTCGAAATCCATGTAGAAGGCAGGGATTGTGATTACCCCGATGCGATCCTTGCCACTCCCCTCACCCGGTACCTCGATGACCTCGGCGCTGGCCGCCTGGTCCTCGAGCTTGATCTCGTTGCGCTCCAGGACCACCTCGCGGGGCGTGGCGTTACCACTGCCCGCCTCGGGCAGGACCAGCAGGCACACGACCGAGCCGCGCGGACCGCGGATGAGATCGACCACGTCGGACAGGCGCCAGCCGACCACGTCCTTCATCTCACCGTCCTCGCCCTCGGCGACACCGATAATGCGGTCGCCGGGTGAGAGCGCCTCACTCTGGGCGGCCGGGCCGCCCGGCACCAGCTCGACGATGGTGACGAAGTCGTGCTCGCTCTGCAGCATCGCACCGATGCCCTCCAGCGAGAGACTCATATTGATGTCGAAGTCCTCGGAGCGACGCGGCGAGAGGTAGCTGCTATGCGGATCGAAGGCGTGTGCCCAGGCGTCCATGTAGCGCTGGAACACATCCTCGCCGCTCTCCTGCTCGGTGGTGCGGCGGATGCGTTCGTAGCGCTGAGTGAGGGTCTGGATGACCTGCTCCTCGTCACGGCCCGCCAGCTTCTGGGTGAGGGCATCATGGGTGACGCGCTTGCGCCAGAGCCGGTCGAGGGCCTCCCGGGATTCGGCCCAGTCGGCGTCCCTGCGGTCCTGCTCAAAGCGCAGGTCGGTGTCGAAGTCCAGACCGGCCTCCAGCAGCCCGATGGCATATTCGGTGCGCTCGGCCACACGCTCGCGGTAACGCTCATAGAGAGCGAAGGGCACGCTGAGATCGCCGTGGCGGAGCTGCTCGTGGAGCCCGATCCGGTGCTCATCGAAGGCGTCAATGTCCTCTTGGAGCAGGTAAAAGCGCTCTCGGTCGAGCTGGTCCAGCCAGGCGTCGAAAACCCGCTCCGAGAGCCCGGCATCCAACGGCTGGCCGCGATAGTGGTAGCGGGTGAGCAGGTCGGCGATGACGCTGGCCTTCTCCCGTTGCTCCGAATCAGGGGCCAGCTCCGAGTGGGCGACCGCCGGTGCCGGGCGCCCGGGGCCATCGTTACCGCTGATGACCAGGACCAGGGCCAGCAGTATGCCGGCGATGACCAGGGCGGGGCGTATGACTTGCCGTTTCATAGATTCAGTCCAATGCATGCCCAGGGCGGCTTGGCGCCGTCCGCCGGGGTTGTGCCATGGGGTCAGGCGATGTTCTCCAGACTGCGGGAGACCACCTCGTACACGTCGTTCGACAGCGAAGGGGCCTCAGCGATCCGTTGGAGTTCGGTTTTCATTATCTGCTGCCTCGGCAGATCGTAACGTTGCCACTTGCTCAAGGGCAGCGCCATCCGCGCGGCGACTTGGGGATTGAGAGTATCCAGTCTCAGGATGTGGTCGGCCAGCAGGCGGTACCCCTCGCCGCTGGAGTCGTGAAAGGCCGCGGGGTTGCCCTGGGCGAAGGCCCCGATGACCGAGCGGACCCGGTTCGGGTTGTGCAGGTCGAAATCGGGATGCCGGAGCAGGGACTGGACCCGTGCCAGTGCGCCGGGATGACGCGACATGGCCTGCACCCGGAACCACTTGTCCAGCACCAGCGGCACGTGACGCCAGCGCTGATGGAAGTCGTCCAGGGCGGCCTGCGCTGCGGCGTCGTCGCGGTCGGCCAACAGGCTGAGGGCGGCTAGGCTGTCGGTCATGTTGTCGGCTTGGTGGTATTGACGCTCGACCCGCTCATCGTCCTCGGCCGCGCCGGTGGCCGCCAGGTAGCCGAGGGCGAGATTGGCCAAGCGCCGTCCGGCAATAGCCGCCGGTTCGAGCCGCCATGGGCCCTGGGGCCGGTAGCGGCTATAGACGGTCCGCCAGGTGGCGGCCAGGGCGCCCGCCAGTTCCGCGCGCACGCCCTCGCGCGCTGCCCGGATGGCCACGGGATCGGCCTGCTCGAGCTGCTGCGCCAGGTAGGTCTCCTGAGGCAGGGCGAGGGCCTCGGCCGCCAATGAGGCGTCGAGCCCGGGATGCTCCAACACCCCCGCAAAGGCGCGCCGGAGCTTGTCCAGGTCCTCCTCCCGACGCTCGCCGTGCACCCGGCGCAGGATCACCCGCACGGCGAGCTGCTGACCGGCCTCCCAGCGGGCAAAGGCATCGCTGTCGTGGGTGAGCAGGAAGGCCAGGTCGTCGTCGCTGTAGTCGTAGTCGAGGATGACTGGCGCGGAAAAGCCCCGCAGCAGGGAGGGCACCGGCCGCTCGGCCAGGCCCTCGAAGACGAAAGCCTGCTCCGAGCGGGTCAACTCCAGCACCCGGGTCGTGGCCTGGCCCTCGGGCTCGCCGGCCAGCCGCAGGGGGAGCGCCTGCCCGTCCCGTCCCACCAGGCCCATCGCCAGCGGGATGTGGAACGGCTGCTTTGCCGGCTGACCAGGGGTGGGCGGGCACTCCTGCACTACGCGCAGGGTGTAACGCCCGGCGTCCGCGTCGAAGGCATCGCGCACTCGCAGGCGGGGTGTGCCGGCCTGGGTGTACCAGCGCCCGAACTGGGTGAGGTCCCGGCCACCGGTCTCGGCCATGGTCTGGAGGAAGTCCTCGATGGTCACTGCTTGGCCGTCAAAGCGCTCCAGGTAACGGCGCACACCGTTGCGGAAGGCGCCGTCGCCCAGCAGGGTGTGGTACATGCGGATCACTTCCGCGCCTTTGATGTAGACCGTGGCGGTGTAGAAGTTGTTGATCTCGACGTAGGCGTCGGGCCGGACCGGATGGGCCATGGGGCTGGCGTCTTCCGGGAATTGGGCCGAGCGCAGCAGGCGCACCTGCTGGATGCGCTGCACCGCCGGTGAGCCCATCGCCTCGCTGAACTGCTGCTCGCGGAAGACCGTCAGACCTTCCTTGAGACTGAGCTGGAACCAGTCGCGGCAGGTCACCCGGTTGCCGGTGTAGTTGTGAAAATACTCGTGGCCGATCACCGCCTCCACCGCCTCGAAATCGGCGTCGGTGGCGGTCTCCGGGCTGGCCAGGACGTACTGGGTGTTGAAGATGTTGAGCCCTTTGTTCTCCATGGCGCCCATGTTGAAGTCGCCCACGGCCACGACCATGTAGATGTCCAGGTCGTACTCCAGGCCGTAGGTCTCCTCGTCCCAGCGCATGGCGCGCTTGAGGCTCTCCATGGCGTGGCCGGTGCGTCCGGCGTTTGCGTGCTCCACGTAGAAGGCCAGTTGCACGTCGCGACCGGAGGCGGTGCGGTAGCGGTCGCGGTGGCAGTGCAGGTCCCCCGCCACCAGCGCGAAGAGGTAGCTGGGCTTGGGCCAGGGGTCGTCCCAGCGGACCCAGTGGCGGCCCCCCTCGCTCTCGCCGCGGTCCACGGCGTTGCCATTGGATAGAAGCACCGGGTAGCGCTCGCGGTCGGCCTCGATGGTGGTGGTAAAGCGGCTGAGCACGTCCGGACGGTCGGGGTAGTAGGTGATTCGCCGGAAGCCCTCCGCCTCGCATTGGGTGCAGAACATGCCACCGGAGCGATACAGGCCGGACAGCGCGGTGTTGTCCTGGGGCCGGAGGAGGGTGTGCACCTCCAGCTCGAACCGGTCGGGCACGCGCTCAATGGTCAGCCCCTGCCGGGTAAGCAGGTAGTCGTCGATCGCCAGCGCCTGGCCGTCCAGGTAAAGCGCCTCCAACTCCAGGGCCTCGCCATCCAGGTGCAGTGGGGTGTGCGGGTCGGTGCCCTCGGCACGGCACAGCCGCATCCGCGAGCGCACCCGGGTGTACTCCTCGCCGAGGGAGAAGTACAGGTCGATATGCTCCACCCGGAACGCGGGCGGGGTGTAGTCGCTGAGCTTCACCGCCGCACGCTGCTTGTGATCCGTCATGAGGTCCCCCGTGGCATGCCGCGCAAAGCCATATCCTAACACTCTAGCTCAGGCACACTTTACTCCGTGCGACCGGCCCGGCGGGCTGTTACAGTGTTATACAAAACTTATAAGCGAGGCGCCATGTCCCCGATCCTATACCCCGCCGTCGGCTTCTGGCCCGCATCGCGTGCCGGGCTTGAGTTGGAAACCATCTGTCGCGGCAGTCGTTCCGACGCGCCGCCGTTGCTCTTCGTGCATGGTGCCTATGCCGGCGCCTGGTGTTGGGATGCCCACTTTCTGGCCTGGTTTGCCCGTCGTGGGCGGCAGGCGTGCGCGGTGAGCCTGCGCGGTCATGGTGAGAGCGCGGATCGGGCGCACCTCCACGGTGCCAGTCTGGAGGACTACGTGGAGGACGTGCTCAGTGTGGCCGGGCGCTTCCACCGGCCCCCAGTGCTGGTCGGCCACTCCATGGGCGGTCTGGTGGTCCAGCGTTGCCTGCGGCATATGGATCCGGCCGGCGTGGTGCTGATGGCCTCGGTCCCGCCGATGGGGCTGTCCGCCTCGGCCTGGCAACTGCTTTGCCAGGATCCGGGATTGCTCTGGCAGCTCTGGTTGCTGCAGGGCCTGGGGCCGACACAGGTGAATCTGCACGTGGCCCAACGGCTGCTGTTCTCACGGCCGGTGGCGGATCGCCAGTTGCTCGCCTATGCCGGGGGGCTGCAGCAGGAGTCCCAACTGGCACTGCTGGATATGAGCCTCCCGGCACCGCCGCCGCGGCGGCGTCACGATGTGCCGATGTTGGTCCTCGGCGCCGCCGACGATGCGCTGTTCCCGGCCTGGATGGTGCGCGCCACCGCTGCGACGCACGGGGTAAAGGCCGAGATCCTTCCGGACATGGGGCACGGGATGATGCTCGACGCCGGATGGCAGCGCGTCGCCGCGCGGATTGAGCGCTGGCTGCGCGAGCAGGTCCCGTGCCCCGCTACCAGCGATGCCGCTCCCACAGCTCAGGGTTGGCCCAGTAGTCGGGGTTGAGCCAGTCCGGGGTCGTCTTATAGGTGGCGATATCAAACCCGTAGAGGGTGCCGGCCCCGGGGGCGTCGTGCAGCCGCGAGAAGCCCAGGGCGGTGAGGTCCGTGCCGGACCACTGGCAGCGGTCGTGCGCCACCAGGAGGACCACCCGCCGGGCGTAAACGTCGCGCAGCCGGGCGAGCAGCCCACTCGCCTCACGCCGGTCGAGGCGCTCCAGGGTGTCGGTCAGTATCGCGATGTCGACCACCCCTTGGCGGGCCAGCGCGTCGCTGGCCTCCCCGGTATCCAGGGCGATCTGCTTTGTTGTCTCGCGGTCGAAAAGGCGCGTAGCCACTTCCCCGGCGAGCGGGCCAACGGCCAGCACGGAGCGGGGCTGTGCGTCGGCGAGGGCGTGGGCCAGTACCTGGAAGCCCTGGTCAGACATCGGGCCGTTCCCTTTGGCTGCGGAATGCCCTACGTTGTACCACGCCACGACCACCGACGGCTAAACCTCGTCGGGCCGGAACGCAAAGGGCCCGCGTGAGCGGGCCCTTTGCCTTTGCGAGCTGGTCAGGGGCTCTAGGGCCCCTCACGCGGCCTGGGTCAGCCGGCCACCCAGGCGTTGCACCAGCCTGCCCGGGCCACCGCCTTGCCCGGGATGATCCGGCAGACACCCCATTCGGCGTCGCCACCGGCCCAGAGGGCGCAGTTGCCGCAGATCTGGCCGTCCTGGTAACGGCTGTGGGTTACCTCAGTGGCGTCGTGGCGGTAGTCGAGGCTGCGGGCAATGTCATCGTCCTCGCTTAGCCGGGGCAGGTCGGCCCTGGCCACCTGCTGCTGGAGCATCAGCCCAGTGAAGGGCACTGCGGCCACACCCAGTGCGGAGGTCTTGAGGAAACGGCGACGGCCCTGATTGATTGTGTCGGCCATGTTGGAGACTCCCTTGTTGAACCATGTGAGATGGAAGCAACAAGCGGGCTGGATGCGTCTCAAGGGTGGGAACGGCGTCCTGCCTGCCGGCTTCGCAGACTGACACTATAAGGTTTTTAGAATCGTTGCAAGGAACAAATTGCCGCACCCGAAACGCGAAGGCCCGCCATGACAGGCGGGCCTTCACGTTTCTGGCTGAGCGAGGGCGGTTCAGGCCGCCGGCACCCAGGCGTTGCACCAGCCGTCACGGTTGACGTGGTGACCGGGAATGATCTGGCAACCACCCCACTGCGCGTCACCGCCGGTCCACAGGCTGCAGTTGCCGCAGGTGGAGCCTTCCTGGTAGGCGCTGTGATCGGCCGCGTCGGCCGCATCGTGCACGTAGTCCAGGCTCTGGGCGATATCGTCGTCCTCACTCAGTTGCGGCAGGTCGGCCTTGGCCACCTGCTGCTGCAGCATGACCCCCGCGAAGGGGACCGCGGCCACACCGAGGGCGGTGGTCTTGAGGAAGTTGCGGCGCTTGGTATCGATGTCGTGGGACATGTGCCTCTCCTTTATGATGGAGCTTTGGGCTATTGGAAGCGAACCAATCCAATTGGGGATCAGTTGCAACAAAGGGTAAATAAGCCGGCGGGCGACTGCAACTATACGCTTTGTTTCGGCGCGATTCGGAGCGTTGGCCACACCGTTAACTGACTGAGACTAGGCGCTTCGTAAAAAGTTCACGACGAGGCGGCGAATGAGGCCAATAGCGTTTTTCGATCGCCATTGCGGTTTATTTTGATTGGCAATGAGAATCCTTCTCGTGCCTTATCGAGAATCATTAACAATTCGCCATGGCTTTCCACCGGCCGCCCGGCCGCTTCCAGCAGCTCATCGCCCTCCCGCAGCCCCGCCTCTTCCGCCACCGACCCTCCGTTGACAGCGACCACCCGCAGGCCGTGTTGGCCGGGCTCCACCTGGATGCCCAGCCGCAGCCGGCGCTGCGGCGTGCCGGGTTCCGGTGCAAGGCCATAAAGAGCGTCGGCCAGGCCGCTGGCTGGGGGTTCGCAATCCGGGGCCACGGGGTAGGGCAACAGGGTCAGGACGCGCTCGACCCCCAGGTCGGCCAGTTGGGCCGGCACACCGTGGCCATGGCTCATGTGCCCCCGCCCCATCAGCCCGACCACCGGCCCCGGTCCGGAGGCCCGCAGCGCCTTCAGGCCCTCGGCCATGACCCGGTCCCAGAGCACCTGCGCGCGGATAAAACGCGCCTCGTCCATCATCTCGCCATGGGGGTGCTCGGCGAGCGCATCCAATAGCCGTTTCCGGTAGTCTGGATGGGGCGCCGCCGGTGGTGTGATCATCTCGTCCAGGGCCTCGGGCGCCTCCTCCCAATCGATGCCGGCAAGACGGCGGTGGGTGGCCCGGTCCAGGTTGATGCCCTGAAGCCGGATCTGCTCCAGGCGGGCATAGTGCAGGATAGGCAGGTACCCGTCCGCCGGATGGCCCCAGTGCTCGTACCAACCGCTCTCCCGCAGCCAGTCCTCCTCGCCGATGGTGCTCTGCCCCCAGGCGGCCAGGCTTTCGTCGGCGTCGCCTGGGAGCATCTCCAGGCCCACGGCCTGCACCGGTGTGTGGCTGTGGATGGCGGCGAGCGTCAGTAGCTGCCAGCGGTGCTGGGCCCGGTTACCGTGCTCCTCCCCGAGCAGGATGACCTCGTACCTGGCCGCCTCAGCGGCCAACCCGGCGGTGGTGTGCACCTCGCCCGTGGCGTCGATCCAGCGCCCGGTCGGCGGACATTCAAGCGTGTCCCCAGCCGGTTCCGGCAACCCGCTATGGGCGCAGGCCGCCAGCAACAGCGGCAGCAGCGCCAGCAGGGGCAGGAGGAGCGGTCCGCGGGCGGTTGCAGGGTGTCGGGCTTCAGGCATCGGTGGGCACCGGATCACTGCGGGCGATGGGGGGCAGTGTACAATAGCGGTAAGGTCCCGCGGGGACAGCGAACCAACCAACTCAGGCAGGGGGAGAGATGCCCACGCTGAAAGGCATTCCGGTGGTCACCAGTGGCATGAAGGTCGAGCGCGACGGGGTGCGCGCCATCAAGGATGGAGTTAAGCACAACCCGCGGGCCGAGGCGGCGCCGCGCGGCCGCAAGCCGTCCTGGCTGCGCGCTCGGGTACCCAGTGGCGAGGGGTACCAGGCGGTGCGGGACATTGTCCGCACCCATCGGCTCAGTACCGTCTGCGAGGAGTCGCACTGCCCGAACATCGGTGAGTGCTGGAACGCCGGAACGGCCACCATCATGCTGATGGGCGCGGTCTGTACCCGTGCCTGTCGCTTCTGCGCCGTGGATACCGGCAACCCGAAGGGCCGGCTGGACCACGACGAACCGGCCCACGCCGCCGACTCGGTGCGCCTGATGGGCCTGAGCTACGTGGTGCTCACCTCAGTGGATCGGGATGACCTGGAGGACGGTGGCGCCGGCCACTATGCCGCCTGCGTGAACGCCATCCGGGAGGTCAACCCGGAAACGGCGGTGGAAGTGCTCACCCCCGATTTCAATGGCGTACCGGAGCATGTGCACAGGGTGGTGGACGCCCGACCCGAGGTCTTTGCCCAGAACGTGGAGACGGTACGCCGCCTCACCCACCCGGTGCGCGATCCCCGTGCCGGCTATGAGCAGACCCTGGAGGTGCTGCGCCTGGCCAAGGCACGGCGGCCGGACATGCTCACCAAGACCAGCCTCATGCTCGGCCTGGGCGAGCGCGACGAGGAAATTCGGGAGACCCTCGAGGATCTGCGGGCGGTCGGGGTGGACATCGTCACCTTCGGCCAATACCTGCAGCCGACGCGCAACCACCTGCCAGTAGAGCGCTACGTCTCCCCCGCCGAGTTCGCGGATTACCGCCGTATGGGTCTGGAGATGGGGTTCCTGGAGGTGGTGGCCGGGCCGATGGTCCGCTCCAGCTACCGGGCCGACAAGGTGCTGGAGAAAAACAACGTGGGCCTGGAGTCCGCCTCCTGAGGGCCGTCTGATGTGCGGAGCGGGGGTGGACCTGAGCGAATGCCTGGCGCGTTGCCTGGAGCAGGCGGATCTGCCGGAGTCCGGTTTCCTGGAGTTCAAGGGCCGGGCGACGCCGGCGGCCGTGCTGGTGCCTCTGCTCCCCGGGCCGGGAGGCTACCGTGTGGTGTTCACGCGGCGCAGTGAGCAGTTGCGTGAGCATGCCGGCCAGGTCAGCTTCCCCGGCGGGCGCAAGGAGCCCGGAGAGACCGCCGAGCGCACGGCGCTGCGGGAGGCCTGGGAGGAAATCGGATTGGAGCCGGACCGGGTCACCCTCCTGGGCCGGCTCGGGCCCTACCACACCGGTACCGGCTTCCGGGTGCGCCCGGTGGTCGGGCGGATCGAGCCGCCGGTGGTCTGGCGGCCGGACCCGCAGGAGGTGGCCGAGGTGTTTACCGTGCCGCTCTCCTTCCTGACCGATCCAGCCAATCACGGCCTCTATGAAACCGAACGCCAGGGGCGGCGTCTAACGTATCATGCCCTGACCTGGGGCGAACACTTCATCTGGGGCGCTACGGCGGGGATCCTCATGCAGTTCTGCCGGGTGCTGGAAGGCACCCGGGAGAGTGCCTGAGCGGGCCTCAACGCTGCCCCGGCCATCCATTGCCACCACCTACCAAAGATCATCTATGCCCTATCAGCTCCCGTTGCGCGCGCTGCTCACGGTCCTGTTGCTGTTCCCCCTATTGGCCGCGGCCGGTGAGGATGAGCTCCCCGCAGGCCACTACCTGCTGCCGGAGGAGGGGGACATCATCGGTCGGGTCCAGGTGGTGCAGGCCAGCCAGGACGAGACTGTCCTCGACATCGGCCGACGTCATGGCGTCGGTTTCGAGGAGATGCGTCTCGCCAACCCCGACATCAGCCTGTGGGTCCCGGGTGAGGGGACTGAGGTGGTGGTCCCCACCCGCTTCATCCTGCCACCCGGGCCGCGCGAGGGCGTGGTGGTGAATGTCGCTGAGATGCGCCTCTATTACTACCGGCCGGTCACGGCCGGCGAGCGGCGGCGGGTGGAGACCTACCCGGTGAGCGTCGGCCGCATGGACTGGGAGACACCGGTGGGCCGTACCGAGATCACCGCCAAGGCGGAGGACCCGTCCTGGTACCCGCCGGAGTCCATCCGGGAGTATGCCCGGCGGGAGCAGGGCAAGGAGCTGCCCCGGGTGGTGCCACCCGGGCCGGACAACCCCCTGGGGCGGCATGCGCTGCGTCTGGGTATCCCCGGCTACCTGATCCACGGGACCAATCGGCCCTGGGGGATCGGCATGCGGGTCACCTCCGGTTGCATCCGCATGTACCCGGAGGATATCGAAGAACTGTTCCCCCGGTTGCCGGTGGGCACACCGGTTCGACTGGTCAACGCCCCGTTCAAGGCGGGTTGGAAGGGAGACACCCTGTACCTGCAGGCCTATCCGCTGCTGGAAGAGCAGCGGGAGACGACCTCGACCAGCGAGATCCTGTCGATGGCCGCGGATGCCGTGGCGGAGGCGATGGGCGACCGGCCCCACCGGGTGGATTACAATCGGCTGCGCCGCTTGGTGGAGGCGCCCACCGGGCTGCCGGTGCCGATCTCCCGCGATGCCGATGTCACGTTGCCGGCCGGGGCGTTCCACAGCCGCTGACCGGGCAAAAAAGAACCCCGCGCTGGGGCGGGGTTCCAGGGACGCGTGGGACGGCCCTGATTACTTGTACATGGACTTCTGGAACATGCGATCGATCTCTTCGCTGTTCCGCTGGGAGGCCTCCAGGGCGGCATCGGCGTCGGCCTGGGCCTGACGGGCGGTGTCGTGGGCCTCGTTGGCGGTGGCCAGGGCCTCTTCGGCAATGCTGCGCGCCTCGGAGGCGTCCGCCTTGGCCTCATTGACCATGCTGCGCACGTCTTCCTCGGCGACGGTGGCACAACCGGCCAGGATGGCCAGCGAGGCGCCGATCGCGGAGTATTTCAGTGCATTCTTGATTTTCATCGGCATCTTACTCTCCTTGCAGACGTAAAACCCTACCTGGGTTTACAAAAATAGAGGGCCACTCACCTCTGAATCCTAGCGGATCAGCACCCGGGTGCCAATGTTTACCCACTCCACCAGGGCCTCGATCTCCTCGTTGGTTACGGCCACGCAGCCCTGGGTCCAGTGAAATCGGTCGTGAATCTCCGGGTCGCCGTCGCCGATCCCGTGGATCCCGATGTGCCCGCCCAGCGCCGTGTCCTGGGGCGGGGTCCGATGGCGCCGCAGGTGCTCGTGGTAGGCCCGGTAGTCGTCCTCGTCGAACAGGCCTGATTCCAGGGCCTCGCGCGCATGCCGGGGCGTGGGGTAGTCGAGCCCGAGAAAGATGTGGAATCGGCTGTCGTGGCTGATGCGATTGATACGGAACTCGCCGCTGGGGGTCCGGTTGCTGCCGCGATAGCGGAAGGGCGCGGTACCGGCCCGACCCACAGAGATGCGCTCAAAGACCTGGACCGGCCGGTGGCCCTGGTAGACGGTCAGTCGCGCCGTCTCGGCATCCACCTCAAGCCAGATCTCCCCGTTATAGCGGGGTTCGGCCCCGGCCGACAGGGTCAGGGCGAGGAGCAACAGGCCGGTCAGTAATCCTGCCAGGCGCTTCATGCCGATTGTTCCAAGAACTGGAGGAGATCGCTGGCGTCGAATGGCCAATCGAGACTGCGGCCCTGCCCATCGGCCAGGACCGGCAGACGCTCGCCGTAGGCGGCGAGCCACTCGGGATCGTCCATGACATCACGGGGCTGCCAGCGGACCGGGCGGTAGGCGGTAACGGTCCGCAGGAACGCTTCGGCCTCGTCACACAAGTGGCAGCCGTCGGTCATGTAGAGGTAAAGCAAGGTCATCCCCAGGTGCTGAACGTGTTGGCCGCCCATAATACGGAGCGCCGCTGGGCCGGGCAATCGCCCGAGCGGCGGCAAGGGACGGCTTGCCCGGCCGCCCCACGGCACGCGAGAATAGCGCTTCCCATACCGGCAACGACCCTCACCATGCCCCCCACTGCAACCCAGACAACCGTTACCCCGGGCGCGACCGAGCCGGACCGCCGGCTGTCGGTGGCCCCCATGATGGAGTGGACGGACCGCCATGCGCGTTACTTCCTGCGCCTGCTGGCGCCGCGCACGCTGCTGTTCACGGAGATGGTCCCGGCACTGGCGGTGTGGCACAACGACCCGGAGCGGTTCCTGGCCTACAGCGCGGCCGAACGGCCCCTGGCGGTCCAGTTCGGCGGGTCGGATCCGGAGCAACTGGCCCACTGTGCGCGGCTGGCGGAAGCCTGGAGCTACGACGAGGTCAATCTCAACGTCGGCTGCCCCAGCGACCGGGTGCAGGCGGGCGCGTTCGGCGCCTGCCTGATGGCCGACCCGGGCCGGGTGGCGGACTGCGTGGCGGCCATGGCGGAGAGCACCCGGCTGCCGGTCACGGTCAAGCACCGGATCGGGGTGGACCATCTGGACAGCTACGACCACCTGACCGGCTTCGTCGATCAGGTGGCGGCGGCCGGGTGCCGCACCTTCTATGTGCATGCGCGCAAGGCCTGGCTGCAGGGGTTGAGCCCGAAGGAGAACCGGGAGGTCCCGCCGCTGGACTACGGGCGGGTCTATCGGCTCAAGCGCGACTTCCCGGCCCTGGAGGTGATCCTCAACGGCGGCATCACCCGGACCGAAACTCTGCTGGAGACCCTGGACCGGGGCTTGGACGGGGCCATGGTGGGGCGCGAGGCCTACACCAACCCCTGGGCGCTGGCCGGCTGGGACCGGGCCCTGTTCGGTGCCGCCGGGGCCGGGGTGCCTGACCGCCACGCCGCCGTGCGCGCCTTTCTGCCCTATGTCGAGACGGAGCTGGCGGGCGGGGCCCGACTGCAGCACCTCGCGCGCCATATCCTGGGGCTGTTCAACGGCTGCCCCGGTGGCCGGCGCTGGCGGCGCCATATCAGCGAACAGGCGCACCGGAGCGGGGCCGGCCCCGAGGTAATCGAGCAGGCGCTGGCGCTGGTCCCGGAGGCCCCGGCCGTCGCCTGAGCGGCGACCGGGCCGGGGCCCGCCGGGCTACAGGCGGAAGAAGCGCCGGGCGTTGGTGGTGGTGGCCCTGGCGATGGTGGCCCGGTTGTGGCCGGTCAGCGTTGCCACCTCGTCCAGCACGTAGGGAAGGTGGGCCGGCACATTGCGGCGCGTCTTGGGCCGAGGCCGGATGGTGCGCGGCATCAGATAGGGGCAGTCGGTCTCGATCATCAACCGGTCCAGGGGGATGTCCGCGACGCACTCGCGCAGGGCCTGGCCCCGGCGCTCGTCACAGACCCAGCCGGTTATGCCGATGTGCAGGCCCAGGTCCAGGTACTCATGGAGCATGCGGCGGTCGCCGGTGAAGCAGTGGGCGATGCCGTCCACCAGATCGTCGCGATAGGCGCGGACCATGTCGCGGAACCGTTCGTGGGCCTCGCGCTGGTGGAGGAAGACGGGCAGTTTCAGCTCGCAGGCGAGCTCCAGGTGGCGCTCGAAGACCCGCTCCTGCACCGGTCGTGGCGAGATGTCGCGGTAGAAATCGAGCCCGGTCTCGCCGACGGACACCAGCAGCGGGTCGGCGGCCAGCTCTCGCAGCAGCGCCTCGGACTCGCCGTGCCACTCCGCGGCGTGATGGGGGTGAAAGCCGGCGGTGGCCCGCAGGCGCTCGGGATGGCGGCGCGCCAGCGCCAGACCGTCCACCGCGCTCTTGGCGTTGGCGCCGGTGACAATCAGCGTTTGCACGCCGACCCGGGCCGCCTCCTCCAGGACCTCGTCCAGGTCCTTGCGGAAGGAGGAGTGGCTGAGGTTGGCGCCGATATCCACCAGTTCCAGTGCCGCGTCGCTCATGGGACCCTCTTGCTGCCAGGAAACGGGCGGCAATTATCCCTTTTCCGGTGCCCGCTGGCCAGATGGGCGCTTGCCTTGCGCGTCGGTTTGCCGCGAGACTTCCGGCAGGGCCGTCGCGGGGCCCGGACATCGGGCGCCGGCCCGGGGTGCGGCCGGCAACGGTAGACCAGATCCCTGGAGGGCGCATGAGCGAGCGCAACGACTACGACAGCCTGCCCATGAACTGGGTGGGAGACTGGGCCGGGCGGCGCGCCGCACTGACCCCGGACAAACCCGCCGTGCATGATCCGGACGCGGGGCCGCCGCTGACCTTCGCCCAGATGAATGCCCGTGCCGACCGCACCGGGCGGTGGCTGACCGACACCCTGGGCCTGGCCCCGGGCGAGCGCTTCGCGGTGCTTTGCCGCAACCGGCTGGAGCTGGTGGACCTCTACCTGGCCTGTGGCAAGACCGGGGTGGTGCTGACACCACTGAGTTTCCGCCTGGCCGCCCCCGAGTTGAACGACCTGCTGGCCCGCATGGCGCCCAGCGCCTTTATGCACGAGGAGGCGCTGGCGGCCCTGGCCGAGTCGCTGGATCTGCCGCCCAGCGTACGCCGCCGGCTGGCCCTGGACGAGGCGGGGGAGGTCTGGCAGCGCCGGGTGCTCACTTCGCCCGAGCAACCGGCCAACCGCCCCCTGCCCATGCAGGCGCCCTATCTCTATATCCACACCGGCGGCACCACCGGCAAGCCGAAGATCTGCCCCATCAGCCACCGGCAGATGACCTGGAACGCCATCGATATCCTGGCGACCTCCGGCGGGGCGCTGGGGCCCCAGCGCGAGCTGGTCACCTTCCCCTTCTTCCACATCGGCGGTTGGAACACCCTGACGCCGGTCTACTACGCCGGCGGGTACAGCGTCCTGATGCGCGAGTTTGATCCGGGGCGGGCGCTGGAACTGATCGCCGCGGAGGGCATCACCCACTTCGGCGGGGTCGAGGCCATGCTCCAGTTGATGAGCAAGCACCCCGCCTTCGCCGATACGGATCTCTCCACCCTGGAAGGCATCACCACCGCCGGGGCGCCCTGCGGTGAGGCCACCATGCGCCCGTGGGTGGAGCGCGGCATCCCGGTGGCCCAGTCCTACGGGCTGACCGAGGGCGGGCCGTCCAACTTCATGCTGGTCACCGACGGGCTGGAGGCCGATGGCATCTGGGAGCTGCGCCACAGTATCGGGCAGAGCATGTTCCACACCGACTACCGCATCACCCATCCGGACGAGGGCACGGTAGTGGCCCCGGGCGAGACGGGGGTGCTGGAACTGCGCAGCCCGCACTGTTTCGACGGTTATCTCGACGACCCCGACCGCACGGATCGGGTGTTCCGGGAGGGCGGCTGGGTCTGGACTGGCGATATGGCGCGGGCCGACGCCTGCGGTCGGGTCACCCTGGTGGGTCGGGCCGACAACGTCTTCGTGAGCGGGGGTGAGAACATCGCGCCCGAGGAGATCGAGACGGTGCTCAATACCCACCCGGGGGTGAGCGCCGCCGCCGTGGCCGGCGTGCCCCATCCCCACTGGGGACAGGTGCCCGGGGCCCTGGTGGTCACCAACGGCTCGCCCCCCGGGGTGGCCGATCTGGAGGCGCACGCGGCCCTGCGGCTGGCCCGTTTCAAGCGCCCCCGCCACTGGCGCTTCGTCGACGCCCTGCCGCTGACCGGTGCCGGAAAGATCGATCGCGCCCGCGTGGCGGAGATGCTGAAACAGGATGAAAATAGTGATGCAGGTAACTGAATGAACGAAAGGAGTCCATTGGATAAAGCCCCCGTCAAGGACCGGCGCCACGGCCACCGCCGCGAGGACCCCTGGGCCTGGCTGCGCGACCCGGAGTGGCGCGAGGCCATGGCCGATCCGGCCCATCTCCACCCGGAGATCCGGGCCTGGCTGGAGACAGAGAACCGCCACACCGAGCGCGTCCTTGGGCCGCTGCAGCCCTTGCATGAGCGACTGGTGGCGGAGCTGCGGGGGCGTCTGGCCGAGGACGATCGCGGGGTGCCCCTGCCCGACGGGCCGTGGGCGTACTACTGGCGGTTCCGTCCGGGGGCCGAGCACTCGCTCATCTGCCGCCGGCCGCGGGAGGACGCCGATGACCGGCGCGAGCAGGTCCTGCTGGACGCCGACGCCCGGGCCGACGGTTGCAGTTACTACGATCTGGCGGCCTGGGGCCACAGCCCCGATCACCGCTATCTGGCCTTCAGCGAGGACCTTACCGGGTCCGAGACGCTGCAGATCCGGTTTCTCGACACCGAAACGGGGGAACTCCTCCCTGATTGCCTGGAGAATGTCCGGGGTGATTTCGAATGGGCCGCCGACAGCCGGACGCTCCTGTGGATCGAGGGGGATGAGGAGCACCGGCCCCGCCGGGTGCGCCGGCACCGGTTGGGCGAGGACGTCGGCGGCGACCGCCCGGGGCCGGTGGTCTACGAGGAGGCGGACCCCGGCTATTTCCTGAGCCTGGGCCGCACCCAGAGCGGCCGCTTCCTGCTCATCGACTGCCACGGTCACGGCAGCAACGAACAGTGGGTGATACCGGCCGGGGACCCGGACCAGCCCCCGCGCTGCCTGATCCCCCGCGCGCCGGAGCAGGAATACGCCGCCCTGGATCACGACCAGCGCTGGATCCTGCTCACCAATTGCGAAGCGGAGGACTTCCGCATCGTGGCCGCGCCGCTGGATGCCCCGGCGGATACCGGGCGCTGGACCGATCTGGTGCCCCACCGTCCGGGCCGCCTCATCCGCGACCTGCACGTGTTGCAGGACTGGCTGATCTGGAGCGAGATGGCCGATGCGCAGCCGGCCATTTACTATCGGCCCTGGGCGGACGGGGCGACCCGGCGCCTGGACTTCGGCGACGAACCCTGCGATCTGGGTCTGGTGGCCGGCTACGAATACCGCACCGACACCCTACGCACCGTCTGGAGCAGCCTCACCACCCCGACCGAGGTCCACGACCACGACCTGCGTGAGGCCAGCCGCGTGCTGCGCAAACGCCAGCCGATCCCCTCCGGCCACGACCCGGCCGCTTATACGGCCAACCGCACCTACGCCACCGCGCCGGACGGCGAGCGGGTCCCGATCTCCCTGGTGCACCGGGCGGACCTGCAGCCCGACCCCGGCACGCCCCTGCTGCTCTACGCCTACGGTGCCTACGGCATGACCAGTGAGGCGGCTTTCAGCCCCCACCGGCTGTCGCTGCTGGATCGCGGCTTCGTGTTCGCCATCGCCCACGTACGGGGCGGCAAGGAACGCGGCCAGCGCTGGTACCGGCAGGGCCGGCGCGAGCACAAGCAGAACACCTTCAGCGATACCATCGCCTGTGCCGAGGCCCTGATCGACCAGGGCTATACCGGCGCCGGCCGCTTGGCGCTGTTCGGTGGCAGTGCCGGCGGGTTGCTGGTGGGGGCGGTGCTCAACCAGCGCCCGGAGCTCTTTCATGCGGCGGTGGCCGCCGTGCCCTTCGTGGACGTGCTCAACACCATGCTCGACCCCTCCCTGCCGCTCACCCCGCCGGAATGGCCGGAGTGGGGCAATCCGGTGGAGGACGAAGCCGCCTACCACCGCATCCTCAGCTGGTCGCCCTACGACAACGTGGCCCCCCGGCGCTACCCGCACCTATTGGTCACCGCCGGGGTCAGCGACCCGCGGGTGACCTATTGGGAACCGGCCAAGTGGGTGGCCCGGTTGCGTGAGGTCTGGCCGCAGGACCGGCTGCTGCTGCTCGACACCAATATGAGCGCCGGTCACGGCGGCCCGGGCGGGCGTTTCGAGTACCTGCAGGAAGTGGCGCGACGGTACGTCTTTCTGCTGCACGTCTACGGGCTCGCCGAAGCGGAAGGCCCGTACGATACTCAAGGGCAGGACGGCTGACCCGGCGGCACGGGGCAGGCGGCAGAAGGAGGCCGGATGGCAGCAGAGCCGTTGTTCCTTGCCCAGGGAGTGACCCGTGTCTACCGTATGGGCGAGGTATCGGTCCATGCCCTGCGGGGGGTGGACCTGACCCTGGAAGAGGGGGAGTTCGTGGTGCTGCTGGGGCCCTCGGGCAGCGGCAAATCCACGCTGCTGAACATCCTGGGCGGGCTGGACCGACCCACTGACGGGCACGTGCGTTGCGCGGGTTTTGACCTGGCGCGGGCCAGTGAGGCGGAGCTGACCCGGTTCCGACGCCACGTGGTGGGCTTCGTGTTCCAGTTCTACAACCTCATCCCCAGCCTCACCGCGCGTGAGAACGTGGCCATCGTCACCGAGATCGCGCGCGACCCGATGACGCCGGAGGAGGCGCTGGCCCGGGTGGGCCTGGAGGCCCGCATGGACCACTTTCCCGCCCAGCTCTCAGGCGGCGAGCAGCAGCGGGTGGCGATCGCCCGGGCCATCGCCAAGCGCCCCCGGGTCCTGCTCTGTGACGAGCCCACCGGGGCGCTGGACTCGAAGACCGGGATCAACGTCCTGCGCGTGCTCATGGACATCAACCAGACCTTCGGGACCACCACGGCGGTGATCACCCACAACGCCGATATCGCCCGTATGGCCCACCGGGTGGTCCACTTCGCCGATGGGGAGATCCGCAACGTGGAGCGTAACGCGGCACCGGAGCCGCCGGAGGCGTTGGTATGGTGAGCGTGCGTTATGCCGGGCGCCTGCTGGTCGGGTTGGCACTGGCGGTCGGCCTGCCGGCCGCGGCGGTTGCCGAGGGCGCCGACCCCGAGGCGGCCGCCGAAGCGGAAGCGGCCGCCGAGAGCAGGCGGCGGGAGGAACGCCACGTTCGCGATGACCCCGCCACGGAGTGGTATCCGGAGGAGGATGAGGAGCGCGCCCTGATCGGACCGGTGGATCGGGGCCAGGCCGCCGTGGCCCGCGGGGTCTTTCTGCTCTCCCGGCAGTTGGACCGGATGCTGGGGACCGATGACGAACTCTACGCGGACGAGGAGTACGACTCGGTGGCCCGGCTGCGCCTGGAGCAGCGCCTCAGCGCCGAGGGTGACAGCCGGTTGGAGGCCGGGGTCTCCGGCCGTCTGCGCCTGCCCGGGGCCCAGGATCGCCTGAGCCTGATCATCACCAGCGATGACTATGACGACGAGGTGGATGCCGAGCGGGGCGTGCCGCGGGACCTGGACGAGGACCGCACCACCAGCGCGGGGTTGCTCTTCCTGCGCCCGAGCGAGAACTGGTCCACGTCGGTGGACGCCCGCCTGCGCTCCGGCAGCCCGGTGGACCTCTACACCCGGGCCCGGGTCTGGCGCGCCTTTCAGCCGGGGCTGTGGGTGATCCGTCCCCGCCAGGCGGTGTTCTGGTACGACGGACGGGGCGCGGGCACCACGACCGACATCCGCCTGGACCACCCGGTCACTGGGCGCAGTGCCGTGCGGCTGGAGGCGGGGGCCACCTGGTTTAAGCGGGAAGAGCAGTTCTACTACGACCAACGGGTCTCCTATTACCAGCAGCTCTCCCAACGCCGGGCGCTGATCTGGCAGGTGGGTGCCCGGGGCGAGAGCGAACCGAATAACCAGCTCACCCAATACTACGCCCAGGTGCGCTGGCGCTCGGTGATCCATCGCGACTGGCTCAGTCTGGAGATCCGTCCGCAGCTCCGGCGGGACCGGGAGGATGACTTCCGGACCGAGCGGCGGCTGTTCATTGCCCTGGAGGCGGCCTTCGGTCATCCCGGGGCGTACTGATGCGTCTGCCCGCCCTTTACCGGATGCTGCTGCGCGAGTTCTGGCACCTGCGTGGCCAGGCGGCGGCCATCGCGGTGGTGATCGGCGGCGGGGTGGCCACCCTGGTCATGTCGCTGGCCATCATCGACACCCTGCAGCAGACCCGGGACGACTTCTATCGCGACTACCGCTTCGGCCACGTCTTCGCCAGCCTGGAGCGGGCGCCGGAGTCGCTGGTGGAGAGCCTGCGGGCGATCCCCGGGGTCCAGTTGGTGGAGAGCCGGGTGGTGGCCGCCGCCCACCTGGAGCCGGCGGGCTTCCCGGACCCGGTGGCCGGGCGGCTGCAGTCGCTGCCGGACGGGCGTAACAGCGAGCTCAACGCCCTGTTCCTGCGCACCGGTCGCCTGCCGGAGGCGGGCATGGACCGCGAGGTGGTGGCCAGCGAGGCCTTTGCCGAGGCCCACGGGCTGCGCCCGGGCGATACCCTGAGCGCCATCATCCACGGGCACCGCCAGCGGCTGACGGTGGTGGGGATCGCGCTCTCGCCGGAGCACATCTACCAGATCCAGCCCGGTACCATGCTGCCCGACTACGAGCGCTACGGCGTACTCTGGATGAACCGCACCGCGCTGGCCGCCGCCCGCGACATGGAGGGGGCGTTCAATGACGTCAGTCTGCGGCTGCAGCGGGGGGCGCGGGAGGGCGACGTCATCCAGGCCGTGGATGCGGCGCTGGAGCGCTATGGCGGGCGGGGTGCGATTGGCCGTGCCGATCAGCTCTCCCATCGCTACCTGGAGGAGGAACTGAACGGGCTGGAGACCCTGGCGACGCTGTTTCCGGCCATCTTTCTCGGGGTCGCGGCCTTCCTGCTCAACGTGGTGGTGGGGCGGCTGGTCAGTACCCAGCGCGAGCAGATCGGGGTCCTCAAGGCCTTTGGCCGCAGCAACCTGGAGGTCGGTCTGCACTATGTCCGGCTGGTGCTGATGATCGTCGCCCTGGGGCTGGTCATCGGGGTGGGCGTGGGGCTCTGGCTGGGGGGTGGCATGGCGGCAATGTATGCGGAGTTCTTCCGCTTCCCCTACCTGAGCTTCCACCTTGGCCCGCGGGCCTTTGTGATCGCCGCTCTGGTCACCGTGGCGTCCGCCCTGCTGGCGGTGGCGCTGGCGGTGCGCCGGGCGGTGGTGCTGCCGCCCGCAGTGGCCATGCAGCCGGAACCGCCCCCCGCCTTCCGGGCCACGGTGGTGGAGCGGCTGGGCCTGCAGCGCTGGTTCAGCCAGCCGGTGCGGATGATCCTGCGCAGCCTGGAGCGCCGCCCGGTGCGCGCGCTGATGGGGATCACCGGGGTCGCCTTCGCCTGTGCCATCCTGATGGTGGGACGCTTCCAGGACGCCGCCATCCACCAGATGGTCGGCATCCACTTCGGGCTGGTGGAGCGCGACGATATCACCGTCACCTTCACCGAGCCCACGGCCCGCAAGGCCGTTCACGAGCTGGAGGCCCTGCCGGGCGTGGTCCGTGTCGAGCCCTGGCGCAGTGCCAGCGTGGAGCTGCGCTCGGGCCACCGCACCTGGCGGCTGGCGTTGCAGGGCCAGGAGCCCGGCGCGGAGCTGCGGCGCCTGCTGGACACGGACTTGCGCCTGCAGCCGATGCCCGAGCACGGCCTGTTGCTGACCGACTGGCTGGCCCGGGAGCTGGACGTACGGCCGGGGGACCGGCTCCAGGTAACCTTTCTCGAGGGGCGCCGGACGTCACACGAACTGCTGGTGGGCGGCGTGATCACAGAGCTCATCGGGGTGAACGCCTACCTGCCGTTGGCGACCCTCCAGCGCCTGCTGGGCGAGGGGAGCGCTGTCTCCGGGGCGCGCCTGCAGTTGCTCCCCGGCGACCGGGCGTCGGTGGTGGAGGCCCTGCGCGAACGCCCCGGTATCGCTGGCATCGCCGAGCGCGAGGCCGCCATCGACAGCTTTTACGATACCCTGGCGGAGACGGTGTTGATGTTCACCTTCATCACCACCCTGCTGGCCGGCAGCATCGCCTTCGGAGTGATCTACAACGGTGCCCGGATCAGCCTCTCCGAGCGGGCCCGGGAGTTGGCCAGCCTTCGGGTGCTGGGTTTTACCCGGGGCGAGGTCGCCCGCATCCTGCTGGGGGAACAGGCGGTGCTGATCCTGGCCGGACTGCTGCCCGGTTTCCTGCTCGGCTGGCTGCTCTACGGCTGGGTCGCCCGCGCCGTCGAGTCCGATCTCTACCGGGTGCCGGTGGTGCTCACGCCGTCAGGCATGGCGTTCGCCGCGCTCATCGTGGTGCTCGCCGGCCTCCTCTCGGCCTGGGTGGTCCGACGCCGGCTGGACCGGCTGGACCTTGTCGAGGTCCTGAAGACCAGGGAATGAGGCCATGAATTGGAAGCGACTGACCGTGTGGATCGGCGGCCTGGCGGTGGCGGCCCTGCTGCTCTACCTGGGCTTTCGGCCGCAGCCGGTCTGGGTGGATATCACCGAGGTGAGCCGTGGTGCCGTGCACCAGACCGTGGAGGAGGAGGGGCGGACCCGGGTCATGCACCGCTACGCCATCTCAGCCCCGGTGCCGGCACACGCCCGCCGGGTGGCGTGGGAGGTGGGCGATGCGGTGCAGGCGGGGGAGGTGCTGGTACGCCTCGACCCGTTGTTGCCCCAGGCGCTCGACCTGCGCAGCGAACGGCAGGCGCAGGCCCGTGTTGAGGCTGCCGAGGCGGCTCTGGCCACGGCCGGCGAAGAGCACCAGGCCGCCCGGGCCGGTGCCGATTTCGCCGCCCGCGAACAGGAGCGGCTGTCCCGGCTCGGGGAGCGGGGCGCGGTCTCCCGGCACGACGTGGACCGGGCGGCGGCCCAGGCCCGGCAGGCCGAGGCCACGGTCGCCGCGGCGCGCCACCGGGTCAATGCCGCCCGGGCGGAGCTGGAGGCGGCCCGACTGGCGCTCGCGTTTGCCGGGCAGCGGGACGAGGAGACCCCCGAGGTCATCGAACTCCAGGCACCGGCCAGCGGTCGGGTGCTGGCGCGCCATTTCGAGAGCGCGCGGGTGGTGCAGCCGGGCGAGCCGATCCTGGAGCTGGCGGACCCGCAGGCGCTGGAGGTGGAGGTGGAGGTGCTCTCCGCCGATGCCGTACGCATCCGCCCGGGCATGGCGGTTGCGTTGCAGCGCTGGGGCGGGAGGGATGACCTGGACGGGGTGGTGCGAAGGGTGGAGCCCAGCGGTTTCACCAAGTTTTCGGCCCTGGGGGTGGAGGAGCAGCGGGTCCGGGTTATTGTGGATTTCATCTCCGACCCGGCGGACTGGGCCGCCCTGGGTGATGCCTATCGGGTGAACGCCCTCTTTCTGCTGGACAGCCGCGAGGACGTGTTGCGGGCACCAATCAGTGCCCTGTTCCGCGATGGCGATCACTGGGCGGTGTTCGTGGTCAGCGATGGCCGGGTGCGGCTGCGGCGGGTGGAGCGGGGCCTGCGCGGTGGTGGCGATGTGGAAATCCTCTCGGGGCTGGAGCCGGGCGAGGCCGTGGTGGTGCACCCCGATCGGGACCTCAGCGACGGGCGCCGGGTGCGGATCCGCCCGGCCCCGTGAACCGCCGGCACCGGAGGCCGGGAGCGGCTGGTCGGATCCGGGCGTTTGCGTCAACAGTTGTATTGTCGTGTTCTACGCTGGAGTATATGGCCCTCAAAATTTCTGGGGAATTCTACATTCGATGACGAGCAACCCTGACGCGGGTTCAAACCTATTGACCTCGATGGCGCAGACGCAATTTGATCTGCTGGCGGACAGCTTCCCCGGGGAGGTCCTGTTCTGCCGGCTCGGGATGGATGGGGCAATCCGCTTTACCGCGCGTGGCCCCGGGCTGGCACGGCTCCACCGCGTGGGTGAGGGCAGTGGCCCCTGGGCGGAACACCAGCTCTTCCGCTTTGTGCCGGAGCCCGACCGCAAGCGATTGCTGGAGAGCCTCTATCACTCGGCCAAGCGGCTCACTCCCTGGCGCTGTGAGTACATGGTCAAGGCGGGCCGGCGGGCCCGTGTGCACCTGGAGCTCTCCGCCCGTCCGGAGTCGCGGCGGGACGGCGGGGTGGAGTGGGTGGGCTGTGTGCTGGACGTCTCCGAGCGCTACTACCTGGAGCAGGCCCTGCTTCGGGCGCAGGAGAAGTTCCGCTTCCTCGCCGAGAGTACCCGCGACCTAGTCACCCTCCACGCCCCCGACGGCGAGTTCATGTACGTCTCCCAGTCGGTCCGCCACCTGCTGGGCCACACACCGGATCAGCTCACCGGGGTCAGCCCCCTCGACTACGTCCACCCGGGCGACGTGGAGCGGGTGCGCGACCTGTTCCGCAAGCTCGCCGTCCAGGGCGAGACCGAGCGCGACGTGCAGTACCGCATCCGCCGCCGGGACGGCAGCTACGCCTGGCTGGAGAGCCGGGCCACCGCCTACCTGGACGGCGAGGGCCAGCTGATCGCCCTGCAGTGCACCTCCCGGGATATCACCGAGCAGCGGGCGCTGATGAGTGCATTGGTGGAGAGCGAGCAGCGGGCAACCGGCCCCGTCGGTCCGGCGCTGGAGTTCTTCTGGGAGGTGGATGAGCACGGCCGCTACATGTGGGTATCCGCCCAGGCGGAGACCATCGCGGGTATCCCGCCGGTGATCCTGGAGACCCTGAGCCCCTTCGACCTGATGCCGCCGGAGGAGCGCACCCGGGTCTGGAACTGGTTCAGCGGCCTGCGGGACAGCGGACGGGGCTTCTCGGAGATCGAACATCGGGTGCTGCGCAACGGTGAGCTGCGCTGGTGGCGGGTGAGTGGCATGCCGCTGTTCAGCGCCACCGGGGAGCTCACCGGTTATCGCGGGGCGGCGCGGGATGTCACCGAGCAGAAGCAGGTTCAGGGGCGACTCACCCAGATGGCCGGCGCTGAACCGGTCAGTGGGCTGCCCAATGAACGGGTGCTCGCGGTGCACTTCGAGCGCGCCCAGACCCGCGCCAGCATCAAGGACCTGGGCATTGTCATCGTCCTGGTGCAGGTGGAGGTGGCGGAGCCGTCCGGTGATGCGGCGCTTGAGGCCCTGGTGGCGGCGCGGTACAGCCTGATCATCCAGCGCCTGGAGGCCCTGCTGCGGCCATCGCAGACCCTGGCCTGCATCGAGCCCGGGCAGTTCGTGATGCTGCTGCCGGACCTGGTGCGCGACGAGGCCGTTTCGGTGGCCCAGCGCATGCGCGCCCGGGTCGAGGAGAGCCTGCGTCGCTCGGGGCGGGAGCAGCCGGTGGGCCCGGGCTGGGCGCACGTGGGGACCGCCATCTTCCCGGGGCAGGGGGAGATGCTGGCCGCACTGCTGAGCCGGGCGCGCCAGCAGTCCGAGCCAGTGCGCCTCGCGGAGGAGGATTCCTCGCTCGGTGAGGGGGAAGACGACGACCGTGGAGACGGGTGTTGAAGGTCGCCGACGAGCACGATCTGGAACAGGCGCTGATCAAGGCGCGGGGCAAGCAGGTTCGGCGCCTCGGCGGCATCCTCCTGGAACGGGGCCTTATCGACGAGACCACGCTGCGTGCGGCCTTGGACACCCACCGGGCGCAGCCGCACCTGCAGCTTGGCCGCTGGCTGGTGGAGCATCGCCACATCACCCGGGAGCAGCTCGAGGACGCCCTGTGCGAGCAGCTCGGGATCCCTCGGGTGGATCTGGCGGGGTTTGTGGCCAAGCCGGAGGTCGCCGGGCTGATCCCCTAC
Source organism: Alkalilimnicola ehrlichii MLHE-1 (assembly GCF_000014785.1). NCBI lineage: Bacteria > Pseudomonadati > Pseudomonadota > Gammaproteobacteria > Chromatiales > Ectothiorhodospiraceae > Alkalilimnicola > Alkalilimnicola ehrlichii. The sequence continues at coordinate 1,797,594 of NC_008340.1, read as the reverse complement.
GAGATGTGCCTGCGACTCAACGTCCTGCCCCTGGCGCGCCACCGATCGGTGCTGATGGCTGCCACCGCCACCCCGACGGACGAGGAGTTGCTGGCCAACCTCCGTTTCCATACCGGACTCAACGTGGAGCCGGTCCTGGCGCCTCCCCATCAGATCAGCAGCGCGATTAATCGCTCCTATAAATCCCTGGCCATCGGCGGTGAGGAGGGCATGGACACCCTGCTGACCACCGATGAGGACCGGGACCTGCGCCGCGACCAGGAGATAGAGAGCCAGGCCAGCAGCCGCCCGGTGGTGCGGCTGGTCAATACCGTCATCCTGCAGGCGATCAGCCGCGGGGCGTCCGACATCCACTTCATGCCACGCGAGAACGACCTGGCGGTGATGTTCCGTATCGACGGCGCCATCCAGCGGGTGCGACTGGTGGACAAGGCGCAGCTGGCGGCGGTTGTCGCCCGCATCAAGATCCTGGGTCGCATGAATATTGCCGAAAAGCGCCTGCCCCAAGACGGCCATGCGCGGGTGCGGGTGAGCGGCAAGGCGGTGGACCTGCGCATTTCGGTGATGCCCACCTACACCGGCGAGAGCGTGGTCGTCCGCATCCTCAACAAGGCCCACGGACTCAAGCGGCTGGAGGAAATCGGGTTCTCTGAGCGCGACGACCGGATCGTCCGCACCCTGATCCAGCGCCCCCAGGGGATGATCCTGGTCACCGGACCCACCGGCTCGGGCAAGTCCACCACCCTCTACTCCCTGCTCCAGGAGGTGCGTCGTGCCGAGCCCCACATCCTTACCGTGGAGGAGCCGGTGGAGTACGACATGGAGGGGGTGGAACAGATCCAGGTGAATGCCGGCATCGGCTACACCTTTGCCCGGGCGCTGCGCAATATCCTCCGCCACGATCCCGATGTGATCATGGTCGGGGAGATCCGCGATCTGGAGACGGCCGAGATCGCCACCAAGGCGGCGCTCACCGGCCACATGGTCCTTTCCACCCTGCACACCAACGATGCACCCAGCGCCGTGACCCGCCTGGTGGACATGGGGGTGGAGCCCTACCTGGTGAGTTCCACCGTGATGGGCGTGCTGGCCCAACGGCTGGTCCGTGTTATCTGTACCCATTGCCGGGTGGCGCATGAGCCAGAGGCGCTGGTGCGCCAGGTGATGGGCGTCGGCGACGAGCCATTCTGGACCGGGACCGGCTGTGATCGCTGCGACTATACCGGGTTTCACGGGCGTGCCATGGCCTATGAACTGCTGGTGGCCGATCGCAACATGGCCACCCGTATCGCTCAGGGCATCACCACCGAGGCGCTGAGGGAACTGGCCGTGGAGGGGGGTATGCGCAGTCTGACCCGGCACGGCCTGCACCTGGCGCGTACCGGGGTCACCACCCTGGAAGAGGCCTTCCGGGTCCGGCTGGAGGACCTGGACGATGTCAAGAAGGTGGTGGACGCGGGTTACTGAGCCAGGGCGTCGGGGTGTACCCGGCCGGCCAGCGCCTCGGCCAGCGCCTCTGCCATCAGCAGCACGCAGCGGTGTCGGGCGGGATAGGCGCGTAGCAAGGTGAGGGGCTCCAGCGGCGCGGGCAGCAGGCCGTCGTCGTTTCGTTTCAGGGCCGCATCCAACTGTGCCGGCCAGAGGGCCAACCGGGCCGCGCTGGTTCCCGGCAGCCGCTCGCAGCAGAGCGAGGCGGCCGCCATGCACACGGCGCAGCCGCGACCGTGAAAGCCCATCGCCGACACCCGGTCGCCCGACAGCGCCAGTCCCAGTTGCAGCTCGTCACCGCAGAGGGCGTTGCGCGCCTCGCCGCGCAGGGGAAAGTGCTCCACCGGGCCGAACCGCCGCGGATGGCGGTAATGGTCCAGGATGATATCGCGATAGAGGTCGTCCACGGGCTTACACCTCGGGGGTCGGCGTCGGCAGGGGTTTGATGTCGCGCAGGCGTCGGCCGCTGCCGTTGCGCCGCAGCATGACGATCTCGGCCAGGATGGCGAGCGCGATCTCCTCCGGCTCCCGCCCGCCCAGATCCAGCCCGGCCGGCGCCACCACCGCGCTCAACCGCTGCTGATCGTGGTCGTCCTCGCGCAGTCCCTGCAGGACCAGGGCGGCGCGCTTGCGGCTGGCCACCAGGGCGATATAGCCGGCGCCGCAGGCCAGGGCGCGGGCAATGGCGTGGTGATCGCCCTTGTGCTGGGTGGCCACCACCACGAAGTCACCGGGGTCGGGGCATAGGGCGGCGTAGTCCAGGTCGTCCGCGTGGATGGCGCTCGCCTCCGGGAAGCGTTCGCGGCTGGCCCGCGGGTCATTGACCACGACGCGCAGACCGGTGGCAGCGGCCATCCGGGAAAGGGTCTCGGTGAGCCGGCCCGCGCCCAGCAGCCAGAGCGTGGGGCGGGGCAGCACCGGTTCCACCCAAACCCGCATGCGTCCGCCGCAGGGCACGCCGGTGCCCAGGATCTCGTCATCCATATCCACCAGGATCAGCTCGCCCCGCCCGCCCTCCAGACTTCGACGCGCTGCCTGGGCGGTGGCCGCGTCGGCGCAACCGCCACCCACCCAACCGGCGAGCAGGCGGCCCTCCCCGTCGAAGACGGCCTTGGCACCCGTCTCCGCTGAGACCGAGCCCTCCACCTCCACCACCGTGGCGAGCGCATGGGGCGCCCCCTGGTCGCGCAGCTCCACCAGTACATCGAGCACCTCGCGCCCACTCATGACACCGCCTCCTGCAAGAAGTCCCGGTCCTCCGGGGTGTCCAGGTCGATCACGTAGTTGGGGCTGGCCATCTCCACCGCCTTCACCCGCTCGGGGCAGCGTTCGATGAGCCGGCGACAGCCCAGGTTGCGCCCGCCCCGCAGGATCGCCTCCCGCTGCCCGGGGTCCAGGGCAATGGGGTTGCCCCGCTGGCCCCGGTGGGTGGGCACGACGATGGTGTGGTGCCCCCGTTCCCGGTAACAGCGAATAAGCCGGGCCACATCCCGGGGCTGCAGGGTGGGCTGGTCGGCCAGCGCGATCAGGATGCCCTCCGGCCGGCCGCCCAAGGCGCTCAGACCGCAATGGACGGAGCTCATCTGCCCCTCGGGGTAGCGGGGGTTGAGTCCGGTCCGCAGGGGCAGGTCGCTGAGCAGGGGCTGCAGCCGCGGCGCCTCATGGCCCAGCACCACCAGCAGGTCCCCCACGCCCCCCTCCAGCAGGACCCGGGCGGTCCGCCGCACCAGCGGCTCACCGTCCACCTCCAGCAGGAGCTTGTTGACCGGGCCCATCCGGCGGGACTCGCCGGCGGCCAGCAAGACCGCGGCCATGTACGGGCTCATACACCACCTCCACAGCAGCTTGGGGTCTCCGGACGGGCGGCCGGGGCCGCTTCCGGCTCCGTTGCCACCCCGCTGTCCTCGGCCCCGGCCTTCGCGGCCGGGGTGCTGTCCGCGCCGCGCCGCCACTGCACCAGTTGTGCCACCACCGACAGGGCGATCTCGGCCGGGGTACGGGCCCCGATGGGGACGCCGGCCGGGGTCCGGATGCATTGCAGCCGGCTGGGACAGACGCCGCGCCCGCGCAATTCGTCCCGGAGCTTGTCCCGCTTACGGGGGCTGGCGATAAAGGCCACCGGGTCGGCCGCTGTCTGCAGGGCGGCCTCCAGCGCGGGGCGGTCGCCGCGGCCCTGGGTGGCCACCACCGCCCATTGTGGCGCGGGCCAGTCCTCCGGGGTGGGGAAGGCGTTGTGGTGGGCGGCGGCCTCGGGGAAGTCGGCGAGCGTGGTCCCGGGGGCCAGTACCTGCACCCGCAGGTCCATGCGGGCGGCCAGGGCGGCCAGGTGACGCGCCACCGGGGCACTGCCGTAGAGATTGACCACGGGGCTGGGCAGCAGGGGGTCGATGAAGATATCCAGGGTGCCGCCACTGTGGCAGGCCATATTGAAATCGGTGATGCCCGCCACTTGCGGTTGATCGCCCTTCCCGGGTGAGATCCGGATTAACCGCGCGGCACCGTCCGCCAGGGCCTCGCGGACGGTGCCCAACACCGCCGGTTGGGCGCAACCGCCACCGATCCAGCCGTGGATGGCGCCCTCCGCGGTGACCACCGCCTTCTCCCCCGGCTTGGCCGAGGTGGGCGAGACGGCGCGCACCACAGTGACCAGCGCGCAGGGGGTGCCGGCCGCGGTCAGTTGCTGCAGTTTCCGGAGTACGGCGCTGTTGTGTTCCATCGGACGGGCTCCCCCGCGCTAGAGGCGGATCAGTTCCTGTTCCAGGGCCAGCAGGCTGTCCAGGGTGTGGGCCGGTGCCAGCCGGTCCAGGTAGGGCAGGGCGCTGCGCATCCCCCGCGCCTCCGGGGCATAGCCACTGCGCCCCATCAGTGGGTTGAGCCAGAGCAGGCGTCCGGCGCGGCCGCGCAGTTCGGCCAGGGCCCGGGTGAGGGTCTCCGGGTCGCCGGTGTCCAGACCGTCGCTGAAGATCAGCACCACGCTGCGCCGGCGTACCCCCTCACCGTACTGGCGGTTGAAGCGCGCCAGGCAGGCGCCGATGCGGGTGCCGCCGGACCAGCCGGTGGAGAGCAGGGCCAGCTTCTCCCGCAGCCGCTCCGGACGGGCCTCCTGCAGGGCGTCGGTGATGCGGACCAGTTCGGTGTGAAAGATAAAGGCCTCGCTGCGCGGGAAGGCCTGCAGGGCACTGCCGGCGAAGCGCAGGAACCGGTAGCTGTACAGGTTCATGGAGCGGCTGGCGTCCACCAGCAGGATCAGCCGCGGGGGTTGCCGACGCGGTCGCCGCCAGACCGGATCAAAGGGCACTCCGCCCCGCGCCAGGCTGCGGCGCAGGGTGGCCCGCGGCGCCAGCCGCCGGCCCTTCTGCAGGGCCCGCCAGCGGCGCCGGACGCGGCGCTGCCAGCGCCGCGCCATGCGGTCCATCAGGGCGTCCAGGGCGCGGGACTCCTCCGGGTCGCAAAGGTGCCGGAAGTCGGTGCGGCCCAGCCCCGCCTGCGGGCTGGCCCCGGCACGGGCGCCGGCGGGATCGGCATCCCCGGCGTCACCCGCGGCGGGGCGGTCCGGCTGCGGGGCGGCCTCCTCTACGCCGGCCCGGCCCGGCGCAGGGTGCAGCCCGCCACCCGGGCCCAGGGCGCGGCTCCGCACCCCGCGCCGGGGCCGCCACCACTGCTCGAACAGGGCCTCGAAGCCGTGCCACTGCTCCCGGGTTCCGCAGCACAGCGGGCGCAGGGCCCGCGCCAGTCGCCGCGGGTCCTCCAGCCCGGTCTGCTCGGCAACCCGCAGCACATCCTGCTGTTCCTGCAGGCCGATGGGCCAACCGCGGGCGCGCAGGGCGCGGGTGAAGGCGAGGAGCTGCTCGGCGGCGGGCAGGGTCATCCGGCGCCTCCGGCGGCCAGCGCCTGAAGCCGCTCCGGGGTCAGGGCGTCCCGGTCCTGCCGGGTCTTGATCAGGCAGGCCAGGGTTTCCAGCACCGCCTCCGGCTCCCGGTCCAACTGCTCCACCCCCAGGCCGGCCAGGGCGGCGGCCCAGTCCAGGGTCTCGGCCACCCCGGGGGATTTGCGCAGGCCCTCACGGCGCAGCCGGTGGACGAAGGCCACCGCCTGCCGGGCCAGCGCCTCGGGCAGGTCCGGCACCCGGGCATGGACGATGGCGATCTCGCGGGCCGCGTCCGGGAAGTCGAGATAGTGATAAAGGCAGCGCCGGCGCAAGGCGTCGGAGAGCTCGCGGGTGGCGTTGGAGGTGAGCACCACCCGGGGCCGGGTATTGGCGCTCAGGGTGCCCAGTTCCGGCACCGTGACCTGGAACTCGGCGAGCACCTCCAGCAGATAGGCCTCGAACTCCTCGTCGGCGCGGTCGATCTCGTCCACCAGCAATACCGGTGGCTCGGGTTGGCTGATGGCCTCCAGCAGCGGGCGGCGCAACAGGTAGCGCTCGGAGAAGATGGCCTGTTCCGCCTCCTCGCCGGCGCGGCCCTCCGCCTCCAGCAGCCGGATGGCCAGGAGCTGGCGCTGGTAGTCCCACTCGTAGACGGCCGATTGGGCATCCAGGCCCTCGTAGCACTGCAGGCGGATGAGCCGGCAGCGGTGCACCTGGGCCAGGGCCTTGGCCACCTCGGTCTTGCCCACCCCGGCCTCGCCCTCGAGCAGCAGCGGCCGGCCCAGGCGGTCGGCCAGGCTGAGGGTGGCGGCGAGGCCGGAGTCGGCGATGTAGCCGGCACCGGCCAGGGCGTCCCGGTAGCGCTGCGCGGAGAGCATGGTCAGCGCCGGCCCCCGAACCAGCTCTTGATCATCTGCCAGAGCAGGGCCAGGGCGCTCAGCTCCTTGGGCCCGCTGGCCACCCGCTCGCGGGCGGCCTCCGCCTTGCTGCCCTCGCCGCCGGCGGCCACCCGGTTCTCGAAGTTGGCGACGAACTGGGAGAGCAACCGGTCGGAGATGTTCTCCAGCATCCGCCCACCGAAACTGGCCAGCTTTCCGGTCAGCTCGATGGTGCAGACCCCCTCCAGCCGGCACTGTGCCTCCGTCTCCGGGACGATGCGCGCCTGCAGCGTCATGCGGGCACTGGAGCTGCCCTTGGTGTCGCCGCCCTCACCGCGCAGGCGCAGGGTCTGGCGTGTCGGGTCCAGGTCCAGCACCTCGATATCGCCCTTGAAGGCCGAGGTGATCGGGCCCACCTTGAGGCGCATCTCGCCCAGATAGGTGCGCTCGCCGGTCTGCTCGACGATGGAGGCACCGGGCATGCAGGCGGCCACCTCGCGGATGTCCTGCATCAGCGTCCAGGCCGGGTCGGCGGGGACATCCAGGCCGTAGTCCCGCTCCAGCCGAACCTCCATGCCCTTGGCGCCGGCCGCTTTCCCGGCGGGCGCCTCCGCCGGCCGTTCCGTCGCCGCGGCCTTGGGCCGGCGGGCCTTCGGCTGGAAGGGTGCGACGGTGTCGGCCTCCGGGTGGCGGTCCAGCTTCAACGCGTGCAGTGTCTGCCAGACGCGGTAGGCGTTGTGGGGCATGTCCACGTGGGTGACGCCGAACGGGGACAGAGCGTCATTGACGGCGTTGGAGATGCAGGGGATGCCCCCCACGTGGGAGGACTCGCCCACGCCCTTGGCCCCGATGGGGTGGTGGGGCGAGGGGGTGACGGTATGGTCGGTCTCCCAGTGCGGGCTCTCCACCATGGTGGGCAGGAAGTAATCCATCAGCGAGGCCCCCTGGATGTTGCCGGCGCCGTCGTAGGGCAGTTCCTGGCCCAGGGCGACGCCGTAGGCCTCGGTGAGTCCGCCGTGGACCTGGCCCTCGATCACCATCGGGTTGATGCGGGTGCCACAGTCGTCCAGGGCGTAGAAGCGCCGGACCCGGGTCTCGCCGGTGTAGCGGTCGATGTCCACCACGCAGAGGTAGGCGCCGAAGGGATAGGTCATGTTGGGCGGATCGTAGTACTCCACCGCCTCCAGCCCCGGCTCCATCCCCTCCGGGGTGTTGTTGTAGGCGGCCCAGGCGATCTCCTGTATGCCTTTGGTCTGGTCGGGCACGCCCTTGACGCGGAAGCCCTCGCCGGTCCACTCCAGGTCCTCGTCGCTGACCTCCATCAGGTGGGCGGCGATCTTTCTCGCCTTGTCGCGGATCTTGCGCGCGGCGCGGGCGGTAGCGGCGCCGCCCACCGGCGTGCTGCGCGAACCGTAGGTGCCCAGGCCGTAGGGGGCGGTGTCGGTGTTGCCCTCCTCGATCTGGATGTCCTCGGAGTTCAGGCCCAGCTCGGTGGCGATAATCTGGGCGTAGGTGGTCTCGTGGCCCTGACCCTGGGTCTTGGTGCCCATGCGGGCGATCACGCTGCCGGTGGGGTGGACCCGGATCTCGGCGCTGTCGAACATGCCCACGCCGAGGATATCGCACTTGCGGCCCGGGCCGGCGCCGACGATCTCGGTAAAGGTGCACAGGCCGATGCCCATGATCTCGCCGCGCTCGCGCCGCTCCTTCTGCTCACGCCGCAGGGCCGGATAGTCGCAGGCGTCCAGCACCTGCTGCAGGGCGCGCGGGTAGTCACCGCTGTCGTACTCCCAGCCGAGCGCCGAGGGGTAGGGGAACTGCTCGGGCTGGATGAAGTTTTTGAACCGGATCTCCGCCTTGTCCATGTCGAGCTTCTGGGCCAGCACGTCGATCATGCGCTCGATCAGGTAACAGGCCTCGGTGACCCGGAAGGAGCAGCGGTAGGCCACCCCGCCCGGGGCCTTGTTGGTGTAAACCCCGTCCACCCGGGCGTAAGCGGTCTTGATGTCATAGCTGCCGGTGCAGATGTTGAAAAAGCCGGCGGGCCACTTGCTGGGGTCGGCGCAGGCGTCGAAGGCGCCGTGATCGGCGAGCACGTGGGCGCGCAGGCCCAGGATCTTGCCGTCCCGGGTGGCGGCCAGTTCGCCGGTCATGTGGTAGTCGCGGGCGAAGGCGGTGGTGGAGAGGTTCTCGATGCGGTCCTCGATCCACTTCACCGGCCGGCCGAGCACGATGGAGGCCACGGTCGCCACCACGTAGCCGGGGTAGACGCCCACCTTGTTGCCGAAACCGCCGCCGATGTCCGGGGCGTTGATGTGCACCTTGCTCTCGGGAATGCCGGAGAGCATGGAAAAGACGGTGCGCACCACGTGGGGCGCCTGGGAGGTGAGGTTGACGGTCAGCTCGCCCTTCACCTTGTCGAAATCGGCGACACAGCCGCAGGTCTCCAGTGGGCAGGGGTGCACCCGCTGGTAGAGCATCTTCTCGCTGACGGTGACCTCGGCCTCGTCGAAGAGCTTGTCGGTGGCGGCCTTGTCGCCCACGTCCCAGGTGAAGATGTGGTTGTGGTGCACGCGCTTGCTGTGCGCACCCTCGCTCTGGCCCGCCAGGTCCTCGCGGATCACCGGGGCCTCATCGTCCATGGCCCGGTGCGGGTCCACCAGCGGCTCCAGCGGCTCGTATTCCACCTCCACCAGCTCCAGGGCATCGGCGGCGATGTAGCGGTCGTCGGCGATGACCATGGCCACTTCCTGGTTCTGGAAGCAGACCTTGCCGTCGGCCAGCACCATCTGTTTGTCGCCGGCCAGGGTCGGCATCCAATGCAGGTTCAGCGGGGCCAGGTCCTCGGCGGTGAGCACGGCGTGGACACCGGGGTGGGCCAGGGCCTTGTCCTTGTGGATGGCCTTGATGCGGGCGTGGGCGTGGGGGCTGCGGACGAAGTCGCCGAACACCATGCCCGGCAGTTGAATGTCGTCCACGTAATGGCCCTTACCCTGGATGAAGCGCGGGTCCTCCTTGCGCTTGCGGGAACAGCCGATGCCGCCCAGCTTTTCGTTGCGGTCCAGTTCCTCTGCGGGGGTCGCCATGATCTCAACTCCTGATCCTGAAAACGGTGCGCCGTTCGTTGCGGTCGGCCCTGGCCGGGCTCAGGCCGGCTGCTTGGGGTCGGCCTGTTCCTGCAGCTTGCGGGCGGCGTACTGAACGGCCTTGACGATGTTGTTGTACCCGGTGCAGCGGCAGAGGTTGCCGGCCATGCCGTAGCGGATCTCCTCCTCCGTCGGATCGGGGTTCTCCTGCAGGAAGCGGTAGGCCCGCATCAGCATCCCCGGGGTGCAGAAACCGCACTGCAGGCCGTGCTCCTGCATGAACCCCTCCTGCACGGCGTGCAGGCCGTCGGCGCCGGCGAGGCCCTCCACGGTGGTGATCTCGGCACCGTCGCACTGGACCGAGAGTAGGGTGCAGGCCTTCAGCGAGACGCCGTCCATGTCCACGGTGCAGGCGCCGCAGTGCGAGGTCTCGCAGCCGATGTGGGCGCCGGTCAGGCGCAGCCGCTCGCGCAGGGTGTGGATCAGCAGCTCCCGGGCGTCCACGGCCACGTCGTGGGCCTGGCCGTTGATGTGCAGGGTGATCGCGTGTTTCGCCATGATCGGTCTCCCTTACTGGCCGCGGGCGCGTTGCAGCGCCAGGCGGAGGGCGCGGCGGGTCATCTCGCCGGCGATGTGGGTCTTGTATTCGGGACTGCCGCGCAGGTCCTCCGCGGGCTCGCAGATGCTCATGGCCGCCTGGGCGGCCTGTTCGATCCGCCCGTCGTCCAGGGTCTGGCCCTGGAGCAGGTCCTCGGCGTCCTCCGCGCGCAGGGCGGTGGGGCCCACGTTGGTGAGGCTCAGGCGCGCCTTCTCCACCGTCCCGCCGGCGAGGCTGAGCAGGCAGCAGGCGGCCGCGGTGGCGTAGTCGCCGGTCTTGCGTTTGAGCTTGCAATAGGCGTAGCCCTGGCCGGGCGGGCACTTGGGGATGCGGATTGCGGTGGCCAGCTCGTCGTCGGCCAGCCGGGTCAGGTAGGGGCCCAGGTAGAAGCCGTTGGCCGGTTCCCGCCGCTCGCCCTTGGGCCCGCGGATGACGAACTCCGCCTCCAACGCCATCAGTACGGCCGGGTGGTCGTTGCCCGGGTCGCCGAGCAGGGCGTCGCCGCCGATGGTGCCCCGGTTTCGCACCTGGGGGTCGGCGATCAGCGCCACCACCTCCGGCAGGACCGGGCAGTGGCGGGCGACCAGGTCCGATTGCTGCAGGGCCGACTCCGTCGTCATGGTGCCGATGAGCAGATGATCGCCGTCCTCGCGCACCCCGCGCAGCTCCTCAATGGGGTTGAGGTCGATCAGGTGGGCCGGTTCCGCGAAGCGCAGCTTCATCATCGGCAGCAGGCTGTGGCCGCCGGCCAGCAGCTTGCCGTCCTCGCCGTACCGGGAGAGCAGTTGCAGCGCCTCATCCACGCCGCGGGCGGCGTGGTACTCGAAGTTGCCGGGTATCATGGTGTTCACCTCTGCGGGTGTTGTTGTCCGGGCCCGGTCGGGCCGGGTCCCGTTCTCCTCCTGGGAGGGGTTGTCGGATGCGACAATCCGCCTCTCTTACCCTTCAAGTAGAGGTCAGCCCACGGGCGGCAACAACCGCCAATTCACCAATGGTGGAATGCGGTGCATGAACGGCGGTCACGCTGCGGGAATGGCGGCGCGGCTCAGGCCAGGCCGAACAGGGCGCGGACCCGGGGGGCGTTGCCGCGGCTAACCGGGATGCGGGTCTCATTGCGGTCCTGCAGCACGAGCTGATACTGCTCGCCCTCTTTTTCGAGGGCGACGGCGAAATGCAGGTTGACCATGTGGGAGCGGTGCACGCGCATGAAGCGCGTCGGGTCCAGGCGCCCCTCCAGATCGGCGAGGGACAGGTTGCAGAGGAAGTGCTCGCCGTCCTGGAAGACCTCGGTGTAGTGGCCCTCGGCGCGCATGCGCACCACCTGCTCCAGGTTCAGCAGCACCACCCGTTGGTTCTTGTAGACGGGTAGCTTCAGCAATTGCCGGGGACGTGGTGCCACGGGGTCCCGGGGCGCCTCGCGGGAGGTCACCTCGGTGAGGTCGTAAAAGACCAGGCAAGCGCCCGCCGCCCGGCCCTCCGGGCCGTACATCCGTGACAGCTTGATCAACAGGACCCGGTCGGGGATGTTGATCATCATGGTCATGGGCGGCGGTGATTTGACCGGACAGCCATCGGCCGCGTGGGTCGATTCCAACAGCCAAGCGATCTTGCCGCGGCTTTTCTCCGGGTGCAGTTGCAATACCTCCTGACCCAGCACCTCGCCCGGGCGCACGCCCAGGATGCGGCTGGCTACCGCGTTCATGGCCGTCACCTGGTTGTCGTCGTCGAGCCAGATGACCCCGGGATCGAATTGCTGCAGTTTGTGCTCGAAGCTTTGCATCGGGGGCTCTGCCACGCTGACGCCGGTACCCTAAAGCTGAAGCATAGTCTGGCTGCCGGGCGACCGGCCCTCAATCAAGACGGCGGATGGGGCTTGTTGTACACTGCGGCTGTGGGGTTTTTGTGCGCCTTGTCCTGTCGTATGCCAAGGGCCGAGAGGGCGCCTGAGGGCGCCTAACACCCTGCCTGTTATCTGAGTATAAGAGAGATAAAGCCGGCGGCGGAGGAGAGGATATGCCGGAGTCACTGCGGGTTGTCATCGCCGAGCCGGACCCCGCGATACAGGAGCGCATCACCCGGGCCCTGCAAGGCCCGGGGCATACGGTGGTGGGCCGGGCCAGCCACCCGCTGGAACTGATCGCCGAGGTGGAACGGTCTGCGCCGGACGTGGTGCTGGCCCGCGACACCTGGCCCGCCGAGGGTGACGAGCACCGGGGGCCTCTGCCCTGTGCACCCCACGTGCCGGTGGTGGTCTGGGTGCCAGAGCCGGACGCCCGGCCCCCGGATCGGGATTATCCGCCCGAGGGGGCAGCGGCCGTGCTCGCGGGCGCGCTGGAGGAGGATGCCCTGGCGGCGGCATTGGCAACGGCGGTGGCCCGCGGGCGGGAGCAGCACCGCTGGCGACGGCATGCGCTGGCCCTGACCCGGGAGAACACTTTGCTTCGGGTGTTGGCACGCTGCAACCAGGCGGTGATCCGTGCCCGCTCGGAGCAGACGCTGCTGCAGGAGGCCACCCACCTGCTTGCCCGCGACGCCGGCTATGAACTGGTCTGCGTCCTGGGTGCGGGACGAGCGGGCGGACCGGTGGAACGGTTGGCGGCGGCAGGCGAAGAACAGGGCTACCTGGACTGCCTGACCGGCGACCAGGGGTTCAACGTCCGTAGTCACGGGCCGGCGGGCGCCGCCCTGCGCAGCGGACAGACCACGGTGCTGCGCGAGCTGGCGCAACGGCGCTCGCCCCGTCCCTGGCGGATCGAGGCGGTGCGGTGCGGGTTTTCGGCTATCTGCGCCCTGCCGCTGGTGGCCGGTCGCGGCGGCGAGGGGCCTGTCTTCGGGGTACTGGTCATCCACAGCCGGGACCCGAGTGCGCTGGATGCGGCCGCCGTGCGGGTGCTGGACAACCTGGCGGCCAACCTCTCCCACGGCGTTTGGGCGCAGCGGTTGCGGGGACGTCAGCGGCGCATGCGATCAGAGCTGCGCAAGCACGCGCGGGCCACCGAGAACAGCCCGGTCTCGGTGCTCATCACCGACGCCGAGGCCCGCATCGAGTACGTCAACCCCTCGTTCACCCGCCTGACCGGTTACGCCCCGGAAGAGGTGATTGGGCGTGACCCGCGCATGCTGGGCTCCGGCCACACGCCGCCAGAGGTCTACCGCGAGCTCTGGGAGACGGTCCGGGCGGGTCGCACCTGGCAGGGCACGGTGCAGAACCGGCGCAAGGACGGGCAGTTGATCTGGGAGCGCCAGGTCATCTCGCCGCTCAGGGCCGCCGACGGCACTATCACCCACTTCGTGGCCGTGCGCGAGGACATCACCGAGAGCAAGCGGGCCGAGTCGGCGATCCGGCTGCGCGAGCGGGCGCTGGAGTCCACCGCCAACGGCATCCTCATCTCCGATCTGCGCCTGCGGGACAACCCGATCGTCTACGTCAATCCCGCCTTCGAGCGCATCACCGGTTACCCCCGGGACGAGGTGGTCGGGCGTAACGGCCGTTTCCTGGTCCGGGACGACAAGGACCAGCCGGGGCTTGAGGAGATCCGCAGTGCCCTGCGCTCGCGCCGGGAGGCCCACGCGGTGATCCGCAATTACCGCAAAGACGGCACGCTCTTCTGGAATGAGCTGTTCGTGGCGCCGGTGCGCGAGGATGATGGCGCAGTGCACTACATGGTGAGCGTGATCAACGACGTCACCGAGCGCAAACGCTACCAGGCCGAGCTGGAGCAGCGCACCCACTACGATGCCCTCACCGGCCTGCCCAACCGCAACCTGCTGGTGGATCGCCTGCACCAGGCCCTGCTGTACGCCCGCCGTTCCGGGCGCCACGTGGCCCTGTTGAACGTCGACCTGGACCGCTTCCAGATTATCAATGAGAGCCTGGGGCACGCGGCCGGGGATCAGCTGCTGCGCACCGTGGCCGATCGGCTGACCGCCGCCCTTCGGGGTTTCGACACCGTGGCGCGCATGGGCGGTGATGAGTTCAACATCGTGCTCACGGAGCTGCGCAATACGCGGGACGCGGAACTGCTGGCCGGCGAGCTGCAGGAGGCGCTGGCACCGTCCATCTCGGTGACCGGACAGGACGTCTTCCTGTCGGTGTCCGTGGGCTACACGGTTTTCCCCGATGATGGCGATGGCCCGGAAGACCTCATTCGTCGCGCCAGTGTGGCGATGCACGAGGCCAAGCGCCAGGGTGGCGGGGTGATCATCCGCTACTCCGAGCGGTCCGAGCCGCGCCAGATCAACCGCCTGACTCTGGAATCGGACCTGCAGCGGGCCATTGAGCGCGGCGAGCTGCGGCTCCACCTCCAGCCTCAGGTGGACCTGGACACCGGCGCGATGAGCGGCGCCGAGGCGCTGCTGCGCTGGGAGCACCCCCGCCACGGCCTGGTCTCGCCCATGCAGTTCATCCCCCTGGCGGAGGAGGTGGGGCTGATCATCCCCATGGGGCGCTGGGTACTGGAGACGGTGGCCACCCAACTGGCGCACTGGCAGCAGCAGGGCCTGCCGGTGGTGCCGGTGGCGCTGAATATTTCGGCCCGCCAGTTCCTCCATGCGGAGCTGGTGGAGGATGTCCGCCAGATCCTGGAGGGCCACGGTGTCGCCCCGTCGCTGTTGGAGCTGGAGCTGACCGAGAGTCTGATGGCGCGCAATCCGGAGGTGGCGGTGCAGATCCTGCGGGAGTTGAAGGCGATGGGGCTTCGGCTTGCCCTGGACGATTTCGGTACCGGCTACTCCAGCCTGGCGCACCTGAAGCGCTTCCCCATCGACACCCTGAAGATCGATCAGTCGTTCGTCCGGCACGTGAACGAGGACGGGGACGACGCTGCCATTATCAACGCCACCATCCGCATGGCCCATTCGCTGGGGCTGAACGTGGTGGCCGAGGGGGTGGAGCGCGAGGACCAGCTTGAGCATCTCAAGCGCCAGCGGTGTGATTACGCCCAGGGCTACTTCTTCAGTCGGCCGTTGTCGCTGGAGCGGTTCGCAGCCCGGCTGGCCGGCGACGAAAGCGGCCCTGATCCGGCCCCCGCGGAGGCGGGGGCGCCGGGCGCCCGGACTATGCCATAATCCTTCGCTGGACCGACTTTTCAACGAGGCCGCCATGGAACGAATCAGCGACAAACCACTCGACCTGGATACCCTGCTGGAGGAGACCGCCAATCCGGAGAGCGGGGCGCTGGTGGTCTTCTCCGGTACCGTGCGAAACCACCACGAGGGCCGGTCGGTGAAGGCCATCAGCTACACCGTCTACAAGCCGTTGGCGGAACGGGTGTTGGCGGAGATCGAACAGGAGGCGGTGTCACGCTTTCCGATCCAGTCCTGTCGGATTGTGCACCGAATCGGTGAGCTGGCCGTGGGTGAGGACAGCGTACTGGTGGTGGTCCGCTCGGCGCACCGTGGCGACGCCTTCGACGCGGCCCGGTTCGCCATCGACACGCTCAAACAGCGGGCGCCGGTCTGGAAGAACGAGGTCTACGCGGACGGCAGTTCCCGCTACCAGGATGGGGTCCCGCTGGAAGGGCAATGACCGGGCCCACAGCCCCTAACCTGGCGTGGGCGCGTGGCCGCGCATTGGCGCCTATACTTGCCACGGTCAACCCTGGCTGACGGTGAGGGCGGTAAGCAATGCGCAGAAGAACCTTCATGCAGGCCTGTGCCCTGGGTGCCGGCTGCCTGGCTGCGGGTACCGTGGCCGGCGTGAGCGGCCCGGTGAGCCTGCGCCACTACGCAAGGGTGCGGCTTCGGGACGAAGAGGGCGTGCCGCTGGCCGCGTCGGATCTGGCGCCCAAGACCAACTACGTCTTCCATTACCCCTATATCGCCACCCCCTGCTTCCTACTCCGGCTGGATCGGCCGTTGGAGCCGCAGCAGCTCACCGACAAGGAGGGGCGCCCCTACCGCTGGCAGGGGGGCGTGGGACCGGATCGCACCCTGGTGGCCTACTCGGCCATCTGCGCCCACCGGATGGCGCACCCGACGCCGAGCGTCAGTTACATCAGCTACCGCCCGGAAGTCACCGACCTGGGGAGCGGCGCCGGGGTGATCTCCTGCTGCGCCGAGCACAGTGTCTACGACCCCTGCTCCGGTGCCTCGGTGCTCTCCGGCCCCGCCGACCAGCCGTTGGCCGCGGTCCTGCTTGAGCACGACCCGGCGACCGACGGCCTCTACGCCGTGGGCACCCTGGGCGGCGAGATGTTCAACCGCTACTTCGACGAATACTGGGAACGGCTGCGGTTGGAAGCCCGGGGGCGCGACCCGGATGTGCGGGTGACCGATAACTGCCGGGTCCAGCGCCTGGAGGACTATTCCCGCAATATCATTCGCTGCGCCGCAGCACAGCCCGATCCCTCCTGAGTCGCTTGCTGCGTTATGATGTTCGCGGGTTGCCGGCCGGATGGCCGGCCAAGCGAACGATGCTGGAGGTTGAGCGATGAGTGATCTGCGTGCGCAGGTGGAAGCGGCGCTGCAGGAGGTGGTGGACCCGGCCCTGGAGATGGACCTGGTCAGCGCCGAGTGCGTCAAGGAGATCGCCGTGGACGGCGACCGTGTGCGCATCGACGTGCAGTTGGGTTATCCGGCGGACACGGTGCGCAAGGAGCTGGCGGAGCAGTTGCGAACGGCAGCGGAGGGCGTTCCGGGCGTGGCCGCGGCCGAGGTGACCCTGCAAAGCGTCGTCGAGCCCCACACGGTGCAGCCCGGCGTCAAGCTGCTGGACGAGGTCAAGAACATCATTGCGGTCGCCTCCGGCAAGGGCGGCGTGGGCAAATCCACCACCGCCGTCAACCTCGCCCTGGCCCTGGCCGCGGAGGGGGCCCGGGTGGGCATGCTGGACGCGGACATCTACGGGCCCAGCCAACCGCGGATGCTGGGTATCTCCGCCCGCCCGGAATCCCGCGACGGCAAGAAGCTCGACCCGGTGGTCAACTACGGCATTCAGGCCATGTCCTCGGGCTTTCTCATCGATGAGGAGACCCCGATGGTCTGGCGCGGCCCCATGGTCACCCAGGCACTGGATCAGCTGATCCGCGACACCCGCTGGGAGGGTCTGGATTACCTGATCGTGGATATGCCGCCCGGGACCGGCGATGTGCAACTGACCCTGGCCCAGCGGGTGCCGGTCAGTGGGGCGGTGATCATCACCACTCCCCAGGACATCGCCCTGCTGGACGCCCGCAAGGGCCTGAAGATGTTCGAGAAGGTCAATGTGCCGGTGCTGGGGGTGGTGGAGAATATGTCCATCCACATCTGCAGCCAATGCGGGCACGCGGAGCACATCTTCGGCGAGGGTGGCGGCCAGCGCATGGCCGATCAGTACGGCGTGGACCTGCTGGGCTCGCTGCCGCTGGACATTTCCATCCGCGAGCAGGCGGACTCGGGGCGGCCCTCAGTCATCTCCGAGCCGGACGGAAAGGTCGCGGAGAGCTACCGCCAGATCGCCCGCCGGGTGGCCGGGAAGCTGTCGCTGCAGAAGACGCACTCCGGCGGTGCCTTCCCCCATATCAGCGTCTCCGATACCTGACGCGGGTCCGCTGCGTATCAGTCCCCGGGCCGGTGTGGCCCGGCCCGGGGGTCCGGTCCTGTTCCGGCGCGGTCGGTCCGGCCATCGCCGCGGTCGTCACGCCGCCCGGCGATTGACCACCGCCTGATCGTCGCCGTCCGGGTTGCGGAGCTGCTGCAGCACCGCTTCAGAACGCTCGTGAGCCGCCTCGCGGGCCATCCGGAAGGGCTCGATGCTCTCCAGGCCGCGCAACCGCACGCCGCCCGCCTTGACCGTCCAACTGCCGCGCCGTTCCTGCCGCCAGGTGATGCCCCGGCAATCGTCCTCGGAAAGGGTGATCCGACCCTCGCTGGGGGGCAGGCGCAGCACCGCCATGGCGAACATCCACAGCGACAGCGCGAGGGCCGCCACCGCGGCCAGGCCGAGGGTGCTGGCGGTGGTGGCGTCGTTCAGCTCCAGTCGCGCGGCCCAGATCAGCGTCGCCAGGCTGGCGAGCAGGGCGGCCAGCCACCCGGTCCGCTGAACCATACCCCAGTAGCGCGCCCGCGCGTTCAGCCGGTAGGGGATGGTGATCCGCCCGCTGCGCGTATCGCGAATAGGTGCCATGGTGTCGATGCCGCGCCCTTCCTTCATGACCGTGCTCCCGGAAAACCTGCCGCTGAAACCCTGCCTGGGTGGATGCTGCGTTGCAGCAATCGCCATCCAAAGGAAAAGACCAAACCGAGCGTCGCGGGTTCCCGATGGGCCGCTCGGAGTGAAAACCGCTAATGCTGGAATGGACCACGGGCAGAACGCCCTTGACGTGTCGCTGCCAGACCGAACGTCAAGTGTAAGCCACGCCGTCCCGGCCGGGAAGGGGTGGAGCAGAGTGTTTCCTGATGCGCGGCAGGGGGCTGATAAGGGCGGCTTATTCAGGGAAGCGGCGCCCGCTTCGGACAAGCGGGTCGGGTGGGGATACACCGGGTGCGCCGGTGTATCCCGCGAAGGGTCAGGCCTTGGCGAGCGCCTCGCGCAGGTGCACACCGAGCATCAACGGCCAGATGACAAAGGCGAACAGCACCATGAAAAAGCGCTCGCCGCCAAAGACCTTGAGCTTGGGGTTGTCCCCCCCTTCACCCATGATCACGAAGCCGATGGTGAAGAAAATGCCCGCCACCCAGAAAACTAATGTACCCATCAGGTCTCCTCCTACATCGTATGGATCAAGACGTAATCTGTTGACCGGGATGCGATCTGCCCGCCCCCGATTTCTGGCAGCAGCATAACCTGTCAGCGCGCGCGGGCAAAGCGCCGCACCGCCGCCGCGGACCGGGGCGCGCCCGGCTCGGCGCCAGCGGTACCCTGGGAGGGGCCTGGGGCTACCAGATCGAGTTCGACTTCGCCGGTGGCGATGTCAGCTACAACGACCTGAAGGTGACCTACGACCTGGGCCCGGGCACACTGCAGTTGGGCCAGTTCAAGGTGCCGCAGGGGATGGAGGAACTGACCAGCTCCAACCGCATCAGCTTCATCGAGCGGGCCTCCTCGCAGGTGTTCACGGACTCGCGCCGCATCGGCCTGGGCTACGACCAGTCCGGTGACAACTATCACTTCGCGGTCATGGGCTACAGTCACGCCATCGAGGACGACCCCGATGCGGACATGCCGTTGGGCGCCGCCGGGCGGGTCACCTTCAACCCCATCCGGGGGGCGCAGACCCTCCACCTGGGCGCTTCCCTCTCCCACGAACGCTTCGACAGCGACGGCCGGGAGGGCGTGGTGCGTTTCCGTGATCGCCCGGAGTCCCGGCCCACCGAGGGCACCCGCCTGATCGACACCGGCGGCCTCGATGCCAAGTCCACCACCAAGGGCGGCCTGGAGTTCGGCTTTCTCAGTGGCCCCTTCCACATGAGCGCGGAGTACCTGCAGGCCGATATCAACGGTGATGGCGATCAGCGTGATCTGACCTTCGACGGCTGGCACGTCCAGGCCGGTTACGTGCTGACCGGCGAGACCCGCGGCTACCGGCCCACCGGCTTCCGCACCGTCAGCCTGGCCAGCCCGGCAGGGGCCTGGGAGATCGCGGCCCGCTACAGCTCGGTGGACCTGAACGACCGGAACGTCCGCGGCGGTGAGCAGAAGAATGTCACCCTGGCGCTGAACTACTACGCCACCGACAACCTGCGCTTCATGGCCAACTACATCATGGTCGACGTGGAGGACAGCGCCGCGGTGGAAGGTTTCACCGGTGGTGCAACGGACGAGGACAGCCCCAACATCTTCCTCGCCAGAATGCAGTACAACTTCTAAAGTCCGCGCCAGTACACTGGTTTTACGACGGTTATCCTCCGGTAGGCCTTGAGCCTGCCGGCGGATTTTTGCGTCCAGGGGCCCGCGCCACGAAGGACGGGGCCGCACCCAGACCGATGACAGGCCGTTCATGCCTGTGATAAAGGTTTCGGCCCTGTGCGCCGGTCCCGCTCCGGCGGCCACGGAATCTTCACCGGCAACACCGGGGTGTGTCGGATAAACTGGACTGCAATGCCACTTGCGAGGGGAAGCCGCCATGGACGAAGAGAAAAACGAACCAGCCCGCGAGAAGGACACCGGCCGGGTGCTGGCCTGCGGGCTGGCGCCGATGCTGCTCTGCCTGCTGGCCGTTTCGGCGCTGGCCGGGCTGGTGATCGGGGTACTGGCGCTCGGTAATCTGACCGCCGCGGGGATCGCCCTGGGGGTGACGACCCTGGTCATCGCCGGCTTGCTCCGCGACTGGCTCATGCCCCTGTTTTCCGCCCTCTCCCAGGGGGCCTTTGCCTGGTCGGTCTACATGGCCATCCGCCAGGGGGAGCTGGTCTTCTCCGGGCTGCGCATGACCGATGGCCTCACCCTCGCGGGCACGGGGCTGCTGTTCTCCGCGTTCCTGATGGCGCTGATCCTGTTGTTCAGTCGAGGTGTCAACCGTAAGTTTCTGTTTTATTGGTCACTGATGATCCCGCCCCTGCTGCTCTTCTCGCCCCTTAGCGTGGGGTTGCTCGCGCTGGCCGGGTTGCTGATCATGGCCGGCCGGGTCGGCGGCGATCTGCGTCCGGTGGAGCAGTGCGCGGCGGTAATCCACCGGATTCGTCGCACCGGCTGGACCCGGGAGACCCTGATCGCTGCCGGTCGGACCCCCCGGGGGGAGTGAGCACCATCCGTCCTGCTACGCTTTCAGACATCCGCCCGTGCCGGCGCGCGGGCGACCCGGCCTTTCCTTTCCGGGGCTGATCAGCCCTGCCGGCAGGAGTGCAGTCGATGAGTGAGAACCGCCGCAGTCGGGTCGTGACCGCAGGCCTGCGCCGCACCCCCAACCGGGCCATGCTGCGCGCCACCGGCTTCCGGGACGAGGACTTCGACAAGCCCATCATCGGCGTCGCCAACGCCCACAGCACCATCACCCCCTGCAACATGCATATCGCCGCGCTCACCCGGCGGGCGGTGGAGGCGTTGCAGGCGGCCGGTGCCATGGCACCGGAATTTGGCGTGCCCACCGTCTCGGACGGCATCGCCATGGGCACGCCGGGGATGCGCTACTCGCTGGTCTCGCGCGAGGTGATCGCCGACGCCATCGAGACGGTGTGCGAGGGCCAGAGCCTGGACGGCGTGCTGGCCACCGGCGGCTGCGACAAGAACATGCCCGGGGCTATGATCGCCATCGCGCGCATGAACATACCGGCCCTGTTTGTCTACGGCGGCACCATCCGCCCCGGCTACTACAAGGGCGAGCGGCTGGACATCGTCTCGGCGTTCGAGGCGGTGGGCCAGGCCTCCGCGGGCAGGATGAGTGACGAGGACCTGCTTGGGGTGGAGCGCAACGCCTGCCCCGGCGCCGGCTCCTGTGGCGGGATGTACACCGCCAACACCATGTCCAGCGCCTTCGAGGCCATGGGCATGAGCCTGCCCGCCAGCTCCACCGTGGCCGCCGAGGCGGAGGAGAAGGGCGACGACGTGGCGGCCGCCGCGCGGGTGCTGATGGAGGCGGTGCGGGCGGATCGCAAGCCCCGCGACATCCTCACCCGCGAGGCCTTCGAGAACGGCTTCGCCCTGGTGATGGCCGTGGGCGGGTCCACCAACGCGGTGCTGCACTTGCTGGCCATCGCCGATGCGGCCGATGTGCCGTTGTCGCTGGACGACGTGGAGCGTATCCGGCAGCAGGTGCCCGTGCTCTGCGATCTGCGGCCCTCGGGCCGCTACGTGACCACTGAATTTCACGAGGTGGGCGGCACGCCGCAAGTGCTGCGCCTGCTGCTGGACGCGGGCCTGCTCCACGGCGACTGCCTCACTATTACCGGGCAGACGCTTGCCGAGACCCTGGCCGACGTGCCCCCGACCCCCGCGAAGGATCAGGACATCATCCGGACCCTGGACAACCCCCTCTACCCGGTGGGCCATCTGGCCATCCTGCGTGGAAACCTGGCAGAGGAGGGGGCCGTGGCCAAGGTGTCCGGCCTTAAGCAGCGCCGCATCGTCGGACCGGCGCGGGTATTCGAGGGTGAGGAGGACTGCCTGGAGGCGATCCTGGCCGGCCAGATTAAGCCCGGCGACGTGGTGGTCATCCGCCACGAGGGGCCGAAGGGCGGGCCCGGCATGCGCGAGATGCTCTCGCCCACCGCGGCGTTGATGGGGGCCGGGCTGGGGGAGAGCGTCGGCCTGATCACCGATGGGCGCTTCTCCGGTGGCACCCGGGGGCTGGTGGTGGGCCACGTGGCGCCGGAGGCCGCAGCGGGTGGCACCATCGCCCTGGTCCGGGAAGGCGACACCGTCACCATCGATGCGGACGCCAACCGGCTCACCCTGGAGGTGGACGAGGCGGAGCTCGCCCGCCGGCGTGCGGCCTGGCAGCCGCCGGAACCGAGAGCGACCCGGGGCGTATTGGGCAAGTACGCGCAGATGGTCGGCTCGGCGGCGCAGGGTGCGGTCACCGATCGCTGGAGCGGCGGCGCGTGACCGGCGTGCCCGACCCGCAGCGCCGCCCCGGGGCGGCCGCGCCGGCAGGGTGCCGGTCGGGCCCCCCGCCGGCCACCGAGGCCGAGTGCCTGGAGCGGCTGAAGGCCTGGGCCAGGGCGGACTGGCGCGCGCTCTGCCGGCAGTGGCCGGCCCTGCAGGGCCTCCCGGCGCCCGAGGTGGTGCTCTACCGCCGGGGCAGCGCCCTGGGGCGGGCGTGGCTGCGCCCGCATCGCATCGGGCTCAATGCCCCGCTGATCCGGCGGCCCGACGGCTGGCGGGAGGCCCGCGACACCGTCGCCCACGAGCTGGCGCACCTGGCCGCCTGGACGCTGTTCCGCGATCGGGGGCATGGGGCGGGCTGGCAGCAGGTCATGGCGGTACTGGGCGCGCCCCCCACGCGCACCCACGCCCTGGACGTCAGCGGCATACCAGGCACCCAGCGCCGGTGGCAATACCGCTGCGGCTGCAGCACCCATCGCATCACCACCACCCGCCACAACCGTATCCGCCAGGGCCGAATGCGCTACCACTGCCGCCGCTGCGGCGAGGCGCTCAGCCGCGACGCGGACAGCGGCTGAGGGGTTGACACCCAAAGGGCCTGTCCCTATCATTTGCCCACGCTTTCGGGGCGGTTAGCTCAGCGGGAGAGCACTGCCTTCACACGGCAGGGGTCGCTGGTTCAATCCCAGCACCGCCCACCATAAAACCGAACGAGAACAGCCGCCTGCGGAAAACCTAGGCGGCTTTTTTCGTTGCCGGATGCGACCCCGGCTCAGGATCTTCAAACGGCGGCTCGCTACTGCTGGCCCACGGCCAGATCTTTGGCGCCCCCATGGGCCCGCATGCTCATGCGTGACCCGGCGGATGGCTGATGGTGCGTCCGGACAGCTCCTCCATGGCCACCTCCGTCGCCAGGCTCTCGGCAACCGGATCGCTTTCACCGCCAAGCGCACGATGCCGGTAGTACCACCCCATGAGCAGGTTGGCCAGGTTCTCCTCCGGTGGGTCCATGAACTCCTCCGGGGCGATGTCGTTGGCCTCGCAGATCTGCTCGATCACGGCCCAGTCGAAACTCACCGACCCGTCCGACTCCCTGGTCAGGTGCAGATCCGAGAACGTGAGGTCGCCGGGGATTTCAATACGCATGGTTCGGTGTCCCATAAAGCAGTTCCCTTATCACCTCGCGGTCACTAGTCTCTAGAGAGCGCCGGTTCTGTAAACAGGTCCTGGTGGCTGTTTTTATTGGACTAGATATAGCCAGTTTGGGTTCCAAGCCCGAGGCACCATTCAGCGACCCTCGGCCGGTTTGTCCCGGCGCGCGGACTTGGGTCGAAAGGCCTTGCAGACCGCGGGATCCGTCTCGATGTAGGGGCCCCCGATCAGCTCGACACAATAGGGCACCGCGGCGAATATGCCGTGCACCGGTGGGGCATGGTCGGGCAGGCCGCTCAAGGTTTCCGCGATGGCCTTGGGCTGCCCTGGCAGGTTGATAATCAGGGCCTGGCCCCGAATGACGGCCACCTGCCGTGACAGGATGGCAGTGGGCACGAAGGTGAGACTGATCTGGCGCATTTGCTCGCCGAAGCCCGGCATCTCGCGGTCCGAGACCGCCAGGGTCGCCTCCGGCGTGACGTCCCGGGGCGCCGGTCCGGTCCCACCGCTGGTCAGCACCAGATTGCAGCCCAATTGGTCGACGAGCTCCGTCAGCGTGTCGCTGATGGTCTGCTGGTCGTCCGGAATGAGCCGGGTCTCCCATTCGACCGGATTGCACAGCGCCTGCTCCAGCCAATGCCGCAGTGCAGGGATCCCCTTGTCCTCGTAGGCACCGCTGGAGGCCCGGTCACTGACGGACACCAGGCCAATCCGTACTGCCGGTAATGCCGATGAATCCATAATCGCGACGTTCCCTTACCCGAGTGCAGACAGGAGTGTGCCACAGCAGCGCGGCAACCGGGGACCCGGCCGCCAGCGCAGCGATCCACATTAGTCCGGTCGGCGATACCAGAACCAGCTCAACTGCCGGAACCGTCCCGCCCAGGGAAAGACCACGAAGACCAGTGCCACCAGCGCGTGCTGCCAAGTGGCGTACCAGTCCAGCTTTCGCCCGGAGGTGGCCACCGGTTCGGCGTCCAGGATGCCGAAGCGAAGTCGGCGCTGCCGAGCGATGCGTTGCAGTCGCCGGGAGTGCCCCACCTCCTCGCCGGCATACACATGCTCCGGAAACCCGCCCACCGACCGGTGCAGCTCTGCCCGTACAAAAAAGAAACAGCCCGCCGCCAGAGAGAACCGGCGCGACAGGGCGTTCCAGAGGGACAGCCCCAGCGCCGGAAAGCGGGGCAGGGGACGATCCATGGCGACGGGCACACCTCCGCCGGCCCATTCGCCCGACAGCGCGTCCCACACGGCAAGGAGGTGAACAGGGGTCACCCGGGTGTCCGCATCCAGGAATAGAAGCCAGGGAGCCGTCGCGATTTCGGCGCCCCGGTTCCGTACCCGGGCAATGCGCCGTTCCGGCTCGTGCACCACCCGGGCGCCTGCCTGGCGGGCGATCGCTGCCGTCTCGTCCTCGGAGTCGTTGTCCACCACGATGACCTCCGCACTGAGGCCTGACCCATTGATGGCCTCCTCCAGCGCGCGCAGGGTGGCCGGTAACTCGCGGGCCTCGTTCCAGGCCGGGATGATGACGGAAAGGCTGGGTGGGGCCATGCGGGTACATTCACTCTCCTAGCTGTCCTGCTCAGCAGACGGCTTTTCCCGCAGCTCTCGCCGTCCCAGTAGGGACATGATGCACAACACCAAGGCCACGAAGCCCCAGATGGCCATGTCCTCAAAGGCGGTGCTGGTTCCGACCGAGAAACCCGTCGCTGCGGCGATCCCGAACATCACCGCGGAAACCGTGGGTTTGCCCAGCGCGAACGCCGCGCCCAGGACGAACAGGAAGGCCACCATGACGCCGGCGGCCCCCCCGGCAGCGGTGTCCTCATCGGCCATGAGTTCAGCGCCGACACCGACGGCGCAGGACTGTACTCCGATGATCATGACCAAGGATAGACTGATAATCAGCACTGCGATTCGCATCTTTTTCCCTCCTCTTTATGGATGCTCCAGATGTGCCTGCGCTGCGTTGAGCGCCGGTGAGTCCTATCGTCCTGGGTGTATGCGACGTCTGAGGTCGCAAAAAGGCGGAGGCTGATTCTGATGCGACACGATAAGTCGCACGGCCGGTCGACACTGGCGGCAAACCCGGCAGAGGAGGGCAACCGAATGACTGATTCACTATCAGACCCCGACGTCATTCCGGACCACTGCGGCGGTGCAACCCTTACCGACTTGGCGGGCCGCGTGCGGGTAGCGCATGGCCATCTGCGGGCACTGGACGTGGCCCGCAGTCCCGACCTTGTCGGCCTGGATCTGGCGCATTGTCCGCCCGGGTTGCACCTGACCCTGCAGGATTGCGCCCGTCTTGAATGGATCCGCTTGCCGGCGGGCGACACCGGGGCGACCGTGCACCTGGACGCCGGGGATGGCCGACCCGAATTACTCGTCCTTGGGGCCGTCGAGCGGCTGGATTGCTGCTGGTCCGGGGGTACCTTTGAGGTGCAGGCGCCACGGCATGCCCGGCCTCTCAACGGTGTCGCCATTCAACCCTCGCCACCGGATTGCCCGGTGGAGGGCTGGGTGGCCCTCTCACCATCGCTGCCCCGCTCCTGGACCGTGCCGCCGGCCCTGCGCCAGGTCTGGCTGCACCGGCCGCAGGGCCTGGTCGACGTGCACGTGGAGGCGTCGGGGCGGCTCGACCACCTGGTCGCCACCGACGCCGAGGCGCTGGCCCGACTCCGACTCGCCAGGACCGGCGTGCGGGTGCAGCTCCGCACCTGCCCGGGCCTGAGCGAGGCATACAACGAGGACGGCGTGCTGCACATGACCGACTGCGGCCACCGCGGTGCGATCCTGCATGCCAAGGGGGGCTGGCGTCGCCTCACGTTCCAGCGCTGTAGCTTCTTCGATGTCCACGCCGAGACCGTCGAGGTGGTCATCCAGCGCAGCCCCCGCGTGAACCACCTGCACGTCCCGGGCGGCGTGCACGCCATCACCACCCACGGCCATTTCCCGGTCCTGAACGGCGCCCTGGGCTGGTATGGCAGTGAGGCCAACGGCGTCCGGCAGTTGCTCGGCACCCACCGAGATCGAGACGACGCGCTATCCACCCTGTACGGCTGGACGTGGCTGGAGCGCACCCGCGCCCAGCGCCTCTCCGCGCTGCGCGCGCTGGAGGAGGCACTGGATGAGCATGACCCGGAACTGCTCTGGCGCCTGCGGTGCCTGCTCCACCTGCGGGTCAGAAGCCAGCCGAAACGGCCCCCCGACATGGACGAGGCCCTTCGGGTGGCGGGCAACCGCTGGCACTGGGATTTCAACAGCGATCTCTGGCTGGAGGGGCGGGCCTCTGACCTGGCCCTCTACCGGGCGGTTGCGGATCAGCCGGTGGGCGAGGGCTTCGGGCGGTTGCTGCACTGCCCGGGGGATCCGCACACCCTGCACGGGCTGGCCTGGACGCTGCGCCGCTGGCATGGCCGTGGCGACGACTGGCCGGACGACTGGACGCAGGCCATCGACAAGGGACTGCGCCGCATCACCCGCCGGGGGTACATGAACCGGGCGATCCACGACGCGGTGCAGGCGGTGTTGCAACTCGCCGTCCGGCTACGTGACCGGGCGCTGGCCGATCTGATCTTCGCGTTCGCGCGGGACCGGCTCACGCCGGAGCACGGCGCCCCGCTGTTCATCACCCTCGCGCAGCATGGCTATGCCCCGGCCCGACCCCGGTTGATGGTCGTGAGCCGGAAGTTGAACTGGCTGCAGGAGGACCTGCGCCAGCAGGCCGCCGCGGCGGCCATCGCTCGCGTCCGCACCCACGCCTTCAGCATCGATACCGAGACCCCCCAGGAGGCGTCCATATGAACCGTCCCGTCCGATCCCGGTCCAGAACCGACATGCCCGATCTCGCCCCGGATGTCCCATCCACACCCGGCACGGACGTGGCGCGCGTCCGTCGTCTGCTGCGTCATCAGTTGCACGCCCTGTGGGACCATCCCGAGGCCCCGCACGCCGTGCCGCCGATGATGCTCTGGGGGCCGCCCGGCGTGGGCAAGAGCACCGTGATCCGCGAGCTGTGCGAAGAGGAGGGGATCGACTTCATCGACATCCGTCTCGCCCAGCGCGATCCGGTGGATATCCGTGGTCTGCCCGTGCCGAAGGACGAAGCCGTGGACTGGCTGCTCTCCTCCGACTGGCCACGGGACCGGGACAGCCGCGGCATCATCCTGTTCGACGAACTCACCGCCGCGGATCGCAGCCTGCAGGTCGCTGTCTACGAGATCATCCTCGACCGTCGTCTCGGCAGTCTCTACGAACTGCCCCCCGGATGGATGGTCTGCGCGGCCGGCAATCGCAGCGAGGACCGGGCCGTGGCCACCACGTTCTCCAGCGCGCTGGCCAACCGGCTCTGTCACCTGGAGATCACCCCGGACCTGGAATCCTGGCTGCCCTGGGCCCGGAGCCGAGGCATCCACCCGGACGTGATCGG
This sequence comes from Alkalilimnicola ehrlichii MLHE-1, assembly GCF_000014785.1. Lineage (NCBI taxonomy): Bacteria > Pseudomonadati > Pseudomonadota > Gammaproteobacteria > Chromatiales > Ectothiorhodospiraceae > Alkalilimnicola > Alkalilimnicola ehrlichii. The sequence goes on along the minus strand of NC_008340.1, from coordinate 1,769,629 downwards.
CTTCCTGCGCTTCCAGCCCCACGCCTTTTTCTCCATGGACGGCAACCTGGAGCGGGGCTGGCCCTCGCCACGGACCTGGGAGCGGGTCAGCGACACGTTGCACCGGGCGGAGCGGACCGGGCTGCCGCAGGAGGACGTGAGCCTGCTGGTCCAGGGCCTGGTCGGCCCCGGTGCCGGAGTGGAGCTGATGGCCTTTCGTGCCTGGCACCGTACTCTGCCCGACGTCCCGGCGATGCTGCGCGGAGAGGCGGAAATCACTATCCCCGAGCGGGCCGACCACCGCTATGCCCTGTGTGCCGCAGCGGTTTACTACCTCTGGCAGGGGCCGCAAGGGGGCTCGGATGCACTCGTGGAAGGCTTCTTCCGGCTCACCCTGGCACTGCCGTCGGACTTTGCCACCCTGGCCCTGGTGGATGCACTGAACGCGCCGGACGAGGCAGAAACCGAGCGCCGCTCCGAGCGACTGCTGATGCACCCGGCCTTCAACGCATGGAGCGAGCGGCACGGCCAGGCCTTCGCGCAGCGCTGGGACGGCGTGTCGGCATGAAGCGGGCCGAGGTCAAGGAAAAGGCGCTCGCGCTGTGGGAGAACGACCGGGCGCGGCTGGTCTTCGAGCAGCCGTTCATCGGCATGCTGGCCATGCAACTGGAACTGCAACCGGTGGTGGACGGGGCCCTGCCCACCGCTGCCACCGATGGCCGCACGGTTTTCGGCAATGCGAACTTTCTCTGCCGGCTCAGCGACGAGGACCGGCTCTTCGTGCTGGCGCACGAGGTATGGCACTGCGCGGCCCTGCATCACCTGCGCCGCCAGGGTCGGGACACGGTCCGGTGGAATCACGCGGTGGACTACGAGGTGAATGGCCTGCTCGCGGAGACCGGCATGACCGTGCCCAAAGGCGCGCTGTACAGACGGCACTGGCGCGGATGGAGCGCAGAGTCCATCTACGAGGTTCTGCCGGAGGACCTGACGGATGAGGGCCGGGGCCGATTCCGGGACAGGCACACCTGGCGCGCCCCGTCCCTTGGCCGTAGCGATCCCGACCTCTGCCCGCGACCCGACGAGCGTATCTGGAAAGGTTGGCAGCAACGGGTGGTGGGGGCCTGGCAGCAAGTGCAGGCCCGGGGCCACGGTGGTCGGGGCATCGGGCGTCTGCCCGGCGTCATGGGCAGCCTGGTGCGCAGCCTGACCCGTCCGCAAGTGCCCTGGCAGACTGTCCTGAGACGCTACCTTGTTCCCCGCCTGGACCCGGGCAGGCGTCAATGGACCACACCGAACCGCAGGTACCTCAGTCGTGAGCTTTACCTGCCCGGGCCGGCGCGGGAGCGGGTGGACCTGGCGGTGGCCATCGACACCAGCGGCAGCACGCAGGACTACCTGCCCGCGTTCCTGGCAGAGTTGCGGGGCATTGCGGGTCAGTGGCCGGATACGCGGATTCGGTTGATCCAAGCGGATGCCGATATCCAGAGCGATGAGTACGTGACTGCTGCGGATCTGAGGCCTGAGATGATTCTGAAGGGGGGTGGGGGGACGGACTTCAGGCCGGTGTTCGAGGCCTTGAAGTCGGATCCGCCGAGGGTGCTGGTGTATTTCACGGATGGGTTCGGTCAGCTACCTGGCCGCCACGAGGTGGAGGCTCTCGATGTTGTATGGGTCATATGGCGTGATACGATCACCATAAAATGCCGCTATGGAGCGGTTGTTACAACTGGACAACCCTTGTCGCTATGGCAATAAAATTCGGGAACATCCTGCGTGGGGGGAGTAATGGGTCGTTCCAAAAGGTGGTGTTTAGTCTTGGTGTCAATGATCCCTTTTTTCGGTTTGGTTTTTCTATTTGGAAGAACTGATCTTGGTTTTTCTTTGCTTTTTGGTGTGGTTTTTTTGGTTTTATGGGGTGCTGCCTATGATGTTCAGATGGTGCTGCGAAACTCCGTAAAAGTATTCTTTGAGAAAGGTTCCGTGCTTCGTGCGTTCTTTGAGAAAAGTGGGTCCGCCTGGCAGCTATTAGGGTCTGCGGCTTTTGCCTTTATATTGTCCATTATCTTTTCTCTGGTTGCGAAAGGAGCGGTTATAAGTCATGGTGTGGTTCCTGTCTTCTTTCTGCTTTTGATATGTGCTTTCTTTGTCTCTTATTTCTTGGGGAGCGCTGCAGTCAAAGGTATTCAAGATAGAAATATTTCGAAGGATGCAGCAAGTGCTTCTGGTGAGAATGAGGGTTCTCCAAAAAGTTGCAGTCCTATAGAAAATAAAGATGGAGATATTAAGGCTGGAAGAGACGGTTCTGAAAGCGCGGGCGCAGGAGGTGATGCTGGTCGAAATGTTTTGGGGTTAATCCTGGCCATCGTTGTTATTAATGTCGTTCTTGCGGGTGTGCTGAGTGCGAAAGACCTTCATTCTTTTTTTGTTTCTAATGTAGGCTACGATTACAATTCAGATCTCGGGCAGATTGACTTCATTGAGTATGCAGAAAATAATCAGGTGCCGAGTTTGGGGGGTAATGAAATATCCCGGCCGCTAATAAATATGTACCTTATTCTTGATGCGTTCAAGCTCGCATCGGCGAATGAGTTTCTTGACATATGGGGTTTTTCTGACGAGGATCGGCTAGACGGGTTTTATGCGTTTTACGCGCTTGTTTTTTTGTTTAACCTTCTGAAGATGATGCCACTTTCCATTGCCATGGTGTTGCTACAGCGTGGGATGGTGGATCGAGTTTTTCCTGTTTTCCATAGGTTGTTTTGTCTCGTGCCGAGGCGTCATATCGCAGAGAATTTCGCGAAGCGATCAATTGCCTGGCTAAAGGGGGGTCCGGAATCCCGGAAGGAAAGTAATGGCTAAGATTAATTCTGTGATCCTGGGTGTTGTTGTTGCAGTCGCCGTTGTAGCCTGTAGCAGTGAGGATGCCGCTCGGTACGTGCTTGACCGGGCAGTTAAGTCAGAAGTGGAGCGTGCGCTCTCCCAAGCAGAGAGAGCGGGGCTCTCCGGTGGGGATGTCCGACCAGAAGAAATCGACTTTGATGATCCGGAGCAGGTCATTAAAAGTCTCATTTCAATACAGGACAATCTAATCCGAAAAAATAAAGAGCTCGAGTCAGAAAATGAGGTGCTGAAGGATAATTTAGATGATGTTTTGGATGAATCAGATAGCAGGAGAAGCAGGTTGAGGGATATGCTCAGATAGATTTCAAGCGTTGAGTTGGAAAGATGAGGCTCATGTCATGCGTTCTCACTGGCCGCGTACCGAGGAAGTGAGTGTTCAGCGTCTTTCTCTCAAATAAATATTTATTATAAGCGTACAGTATTAGTATGCTCACACACAGAGCATTATGCGTGGGAGCGCAGTGCCCTATCGGTCAACGTAGTTGTCGCCTCTATGCAACCAGCAGGTGACAACCATGAAGCACTACTCCGCGGAGCGTAAGGAAGCTGTCCTGCGCAAGCTGGCACCACCGATGAACCGCACTGTCCCTGATGTGGCCGAGGCCGAGGGGATTTCCGCGGCGACCTTGTACAATTGGCGTAAACAGGCCCGCTTGAGGTGTCGAACTTCGGGGGACTGGGCGAGGAGCGGGCCTGGCGCAGTGCCACCAACGGGCGTGGCCCGTGGTGGAATGCCGGGGCGTCGCACCTGAACCAGGCGCTGCCCAAGAAGCACTTTGATCAGCTTCAACTGGTATCGCTGATGGACCACTACCATGGGCTCAAGCGTCTTACGTGAACCGCCGTGGTACGGAACCGTATGCCCGGTGGTGTGAGAGGACGGGGGTGGTAACACCCCCTCCTACTCGATCCCCATAAGTACGCCGTTCTTACGTTACTTGGAAACGGATCCCTTCGCGGGAGACTTGACAGGCTCAAGTGATTTGGCGAGTAGCGAATCGATATAACTGGCCTTGTCCTCCTGCTGGAAAAGAACATGCCAGGCTTCCATCTGCGCCTTGTCCACCCCCCAAAGCAATCGCATCTCATGCGCTGGCGTATTGGAAATCACGAAACTGTTCAGCGTCACAGTTGAATCGCCAAGCCGATCTTCGATTTCCTTGATGGTCTGGTGGAACTGGATTTTCGGGTCCTGGGCACCGAGGTTTCGAATCCCTTTGGGATCGACGAACGAGATGTACTCCTGACCATCAGCGATCAACCAAACGATGAAATCGGGATGGAAGTTACCTGCCTCAAAGAAGCCTACGCCGCGGCCCTTGCTCAGGTTACGTAGCAGATAGAGTTCCTTGTCCTGCAGTAATGCCGGTTTCGAGTCACAGTAGTCCCTCAGGTCTTCCACGAAGCGCCTCTCGCCCTGGTTCAGGGGTGCGGGACTGATCTCGACGGTTGAGCCCGCCAGATGCAACAGTGGCTCGTACAGGTGGCGACCAAATGGAATAGCTTGCAGGCCGCCAAACTGCCAGGGTTTCAGCGTGCCCGCATCAATCTGTGCTTTGAGCTCCTTGAGCTTGGCGACAATCTCGGTCTGAGACTCTTCCACCAGGATGCGGTGGTATCCCTCCGGGAAATCCTCATTGACCTGAGGAAAGTTCGGATCGTTGGCATCCAGATAGCGATACTCCAGGTGTGGCAGCTCCCATTCCTTTTTGCGGAACGAGTAGTAGCGCTCACAGTACTTCTTGAGCAGCGCCTCGGCGAGTTCCTGCCACAGGTGAATCTTCTCGAAGGAATCGAAGGCCAGCTCGGACTCCGGGATTAGCAACCGATACCAGCTCTGGTCGGCCAGCAGTTCGGGCAACACATCCCGTGGCAGGTTCAGGTTGTGCCAGGCCCGCTCAGCCTTGAAGCGTTGTAGCTCGAAATACAGCGCGTCCAGGTCGAGAAAGGCGATGTGTCTCTTGCTCAGGGCACCCTGATCCGGCTGACGATCCTCCTCCACGGCACCGACGCCACTGGAGCGCATCGCCTGGATCTTGGGATACCAATTCAGCACAACCGGATTGGTTTGCAGATACCGGGTGGCCGCCTCCTGCGCGGGATCGGGCCGGGCCAGTGTCGGCACTGGCCCGAGCTTTTTGAAGGCGTCACCGAACTGGGTACTTACCCCGTTGATGGTCTTCTTCAAGCGAATGGTCTTGAGCTGCTTCTGACCCAGGTTGCGAATCACGGGCAGCAGGAACTCGATACGCTCCTCGTTAGACGGCAGCCCCTCTTCTTCGAGAAACTCGCGGAACTGGGCCATGTAGTCGGCCTTGATGCCGAAGATATTCAGGGTTTCGAGTGTCGGCAGGTGTCCTGGCCGCGCGACATCCTCCGGGAGGTTCACCCTGGCACTGCGCTTCAGGCTGCCGTCATAACCCTTCAGGCGCACCCCGCGGCCAAAAAGCTGGATGATCTGCGAACCCTCCGTGCTGCCCACATTCATCAGCCCCATGGTACTGACGCGCCAACTGTTCCAGCCTTCGGTGAACTTCTTGGAGCCGATCAGTACATTGACAGACGAATCGGGAGCATTGATGGACTGGAACAGGGAGCCCTTGAAATCCCGATCACCGACCAGCAGCCCGTCTTCGTTCTCACAGAGCGAGCACAGTCTGCTGTCATTGCCGACATTGATCACGCCGAACGGCTCATTGTCGCCAACGCGCAAAGCGATTTCCCCCGGGACACCCTTCAGGTTCTCCACGTGCAGCGCGCCGCCCCCTGCGGCATTGAAGAGGCTGGCCTGTACTTCCTCGAACAGTTGCTCGGCCGAAAGCCCCAATCCGTTCAGGTAGGCAAAACGCCGGGCAAATAGATTGCGCCCATCGGCAGCAATCAAGCCTTCCTCCAGCACCCGCCGGATGCGCGCCGTACTCCCGGCACGATCACCGAGAAAGCGCGCCAAAAAGCGCAGAATCTCAACAATGTCGGAGGCATCCTTGGTCGAAAGAGACGCGGTGACCCGGCCGCCGACGAAGATCCACAACGGCTTCTCAATATTGAACGGCCGGCAAGCCACAGCCTGTTCGCGATACAAGCGCAGCTGCTGGAAGAAAGACAGCAAGCAGGCCACCAGGTAAACCTCCATAGTGTTTTCCTGGGTCTGCGGGTCCAGGTTCAGGATCTGGTAGTCCTTGCCATAGCCGTCGCCATAGAAATACTTGTAGGAATAGTCGAAAAGCACGCAACGCTCGTACTGGGCCGCCAGTTGGGAGCTGCGCTTTACCGCCTGGCCGAAAGTGGCGGAGTATTCGAAGGAAAAACCCTGCTCGCACAATGCATTGCGAAAGCGCATCCAGGTGCCGGTCTCACCGGAACTGGCACCCCGATGCCCTTCATCGATCAGCACGAGGTTGTTGTTCTCGAAGGCATCGACGGCAACCGTCTTATCGCCCATCTCGTCGCGCAGTTTATTGATGTCGATGATCTCGACAGCCTGCCCGGCGAACAGCCCGCGACCGTTCTTGTCGAACAACTCCGCCTCGATCCCGGCAGCCTGGAAATCTCGCAGGTGTTGCTGGCTCAACCCTTCGTTGGGCGTCAACAGGATGATCCGGTTGAGCTCGCGGCGGCGGCGGTGCTTGGTCAGGTAGTGCTGATATTGCAGGATATTGGCGTGCATGATCAGCGTCTTACCGGAGCCGGTGGCGCTCCAGAAGGCCAGCTTGTTCAACTGCCCGGTGACATCGCCTTCCGGATCCAGATTTGGGACCTGGTCCGGTTCCGGCTTGTCCGCGTTGTAGCGCTCAATCTGTTCGTTGATCGAGGCCAGCAAGGCATCCGCATCGGAGAAATAACGGTCCAGATAGATTTCGGTGAACAGCAGCGACAGGTACTGGAAGTACTTCCAGGCGATAGCCTCTTCGCCGCGCGCCAGCCGGCGCTCGTTCAAACGCTGGGTATGACGGACGATATTCTGGTCATACTCGAGCAATAGATCGGCCGGCAGTTCGGGCAGCGGGTCGGTCTGGTTGGTCAGGGCCGTGTGGAAGCGGTGGATGTTGTTCTCGTCCAACCCGCCGGCGCTGTCTTCGCTCAACTGAAACTTCTGCTTGAAGGCTTCCAGTAACGGCAGGCGCTTTCCGTTCCAGGTAAAGAAGCCGTCAGTGGACGCCAGCCCAAACAGGCTGAACAGCCACTGGTTCAGCACCAGCTTGTAGGCGAACGGCACCTGCGGCCGGTTGTTGCGTCTACGAGGCGGCATGCTCAGTCTTCCCCTCCATCCGTTTCCGCTGGTGCGTAAATCACCAGGCGGAGCTCACTATCATCAACCAGGCTGTATTCCGGGACACGACCGGACAGCATTTCACTATTTTGAAGGATGATGGACACGCCTTCGCCCCGCTTATCCATCATGGTGGATCGGCCTGTTCCCAGCCCGCCTTCATCCGGCACCCGACATTTCGCCAGCAAACTGGTAATCGTTTCATTCCGTGCAGCCTGGCGGTACGGTAGGCTATCCACCGTCATGGTGTTAGGGATGGCTCCGGGGGAGTACAGTTCCATGCGGTCTGCGAATACGCGCAACCGGATCTTGGCGTCCTGCATAGCGTAGTCACGATGCGCGACCGCGTTGACGATGGCCTCGAATACGGCTGTCATATCAAACTGAGGAACATCCTCTCGGCCCACGCTTTTGGACGCGGCGACTCGCATATTTTTGCTGACAAAATGGCAGGCAGAAAGCACCTGTTGATCCAAAGGCCCGGTGAGATCTGCTGCATCAAGCTGGTACGCTTGGTCGCCTACCGGTCGAATTTCAGTACCCCGGTAGGCGACCGCCTGAATAAACGCATTGGGCAGCCAATGGCGAGGATCATCGGAAGCCAGAAGGATACCCGCCACCGACGGGCGCAAGACATCGTCATCCATGCGGGCCATGCCGAGCTTTCGCAGCAGGTCATCGCGGTTATCCCGGGTACGTGCGGTTGCGAATCGTTGCCAAAGCGCCTCATTCAAGTCATCCAGGGTGGCATTCGGCACTGGCTGCTCGTCAAAGCGAATGATTCGGGCCTGACTGCGCTGCTGAAACAGTCGGGCGAGGAAGTCCGGCGCCATTTCACGCTTTTCATCACCCACCCGATGCATATAGCCGCCGGGGCTGCGATGCACCCACAAGCTGCGACCGATTTCCACCTTCAATACGGCCACCTCGTCACCGGTGGTCGTAGGCAGAAGTAGCCGCTCAATAACTGGGGTCAACGGTGGTGTCACTGAGTCCAGGCAGGTCTGCCGGACATAGTCAGTCACAAGGTCCAGCTTGTCTCGCGGAATCCCGAGAATTTCTCGCGTTGCATCATCCACACCGAGCACACAGACACCGCCCTTGGCATTCGCAAACGCTGCCAATTCGTCCACCAGTGAGTTGCGATGTGGTGCGGTCACTCGCTTCCCGGCGATCCGAACCTCCTTCAGCTCAAGGAAGGAATCTTCCCCAAGCTGTATCTTCTCCAAGAGCGCAGCCGCGGTATCAAACATGCCCTATACCTCCTTGCCCAAACGACGATAACGCCGCTCGAATGCATCGCGGCCGCCCTCCATGACATGGCAAACCTCATCGCGCATGGCTTCTTCCTGTAGCGAGCCTTTTTCGATCACCCGACACTGGCCGCCGCGAAAATCCAGTGCGTGGAGCATTTCGGCATCCCCATTGACCACAATGTTGGGATTATGCGTTACGGAAATAATCTGCCGCCGCCGCTTGTTTTCACGCAATTGGCGAACCACCAGGTTGTAAATCAGGTGATTATCGAGATCATCTTCTGGCTGATCCAGCACAATCGGTTCAGAGCCGTAGGCCAGCAGAAATGCCAGCATCGCAGCCGCGCGTTGACCTGCCGATGCCTGTTCAATGGATTTGAAATCCCGCCCATCGCCTTTTTGACTGTACCTCACATCCAAGCCATCGTCCGGATACCACATCATTATGTGATCGACATACTCAGGGCGATTACTCGCCTGCTTGGAAAGGAAGTTGTTGAAGTGACCACCGAAAATGCCGTTGCCCCGGCAGGATTCATTCAGGCGCCGTTTGATTTGGCCGACCCTTCGTTCAAGTTCCCCTTTTGCCTGAGTAAGATCATCAGGTAACTGTTTAATCAGTTCAGCGACAATCCCCTTGGCAGGCTGGCTATCTTCTTCAATCAGTATATCCGCTTCGAATTTTGAGCCTTCCGCGCCCAACAATTCTCGCAAGCTTCGTTCCATGGCACGGACATCTTGGCCGTAAGGCTTCAGGTTGATCTGCACATATTCGTTATCGGCCAGACTCTCCTCAAGAAAGGCTTCCCGCCGCTCGCTGAGCGCCCGCCGAGCCGCTACAACCGACTCGAGCTGGGTTTCGGCCTGATCCAGGACTCGGCTGCGCTGCGCGGCTAACGACTCCAATTCCTTCCACTGGTTTTCCAGCCGCTGCCGCTCCTGTACCAACTGGCCATACTCGCTAGGATCCGCGACACCCTGTTCCTTTAGATCCCTGACAAGTTTCTCGTAATCGGTCCGCGCCTTGCTCACTGCCTGCTGCCAGTCAGTATCCGGGAGTTTTTCCCGCTCTTTCCGGACCGTGGCCGCCAAGTCATTGGCCGTGCCCTTCAACGCCTTCGTGGCGGATTCAATCGCCTGATGGAGACCCGACACGAGGGCCAGCGCCTCCTTGTCCTGTTCGTTCTGCTCATCGAACAGTTGCTCCGGGACATCCTCCGCCGCCAATTCTTCTGCGAGTTCACGAACACGGCCCACAATTTCAGCAACCGATTCAAACTGGCGGTTAACTTCCCGTTCCTGTCGGGATCGACGCTGATACGCCTTTAGCACATGGGCGTGATGGGCTTCCTCGAACTTCTTCAATTTCCGCTGCACGTCTTCCAAGCGGACCTTCAGTGCATCACGCCCTTGAAGCCGGCCTTCCAGTTCACGCGCTTTGGCGCGTAGAGACAAATAGGTCTGCCGTGCCTCACGCAGCGCGGTTTGTTCGGCATCCACTCCCGCCGCTTCATCGATCAAATCGAGCAGCGCCTGATGGCTTCCGCCGGCTAGTGCCGCGATCTGGCCCTGGCTGAACAGCCGGATGGGGAAACGCTCGGGAATCACCGCCTGATTATCCGATTCACGCCACTCACCATCTTTTCGTTCTTCGACGATCGAACCCGAGCCATCTTGACGCCAGTACACGCGATAACGTGTGCCGTCCCTAATAAAGGTCAGTGCCACATGGGTATCCAGCGTAAGCGCACCATCGTCGTCTCGCCCACGTGCTACGCGACTGAATTTTTCGAAAGTACGGCGCGGCTCGCTGCCTTGCTCCAGGGCTTGCAACTCATTCTCGCGCCTCAACACCAGCCGCAGTGCGTGCACGATGGTCGATTTTCCTGTCCCCCGCCCGCCTACCAGCGCGTTGAACCACGGGCTGAAGGAAAGGGTTTCCGGCTGACCACGCCCCATATAGCGGGCATCGTCAATTTCTACTGACTCGATAAAATTCTCAGGCAGCGCGTTTGGGTCGAACGGTTCCGGATCATCACTGCGGCGAATGGAGAACCCTTCACCATCAAGCAAGGCAAGGCGCAAGCCTTCCAGCGATGGTTGCGCCATTTTTACCCAGGTCCAATGCGAACCCGGATAGCGCGCACCGTCGGGGCCGGAAGGGTGATGCGCGTCAGACCCCAGCACTTCTGCCCAGCGCAGGTGCTTCTGACCGTATAGTGCAGGCTTTTCCGAGCATTGGTTAACCACCTCCATTGCAAATAGGCCTTCACACTCAAGCAAGGGCGTTAATGTATTGCCGCCTAGCTCCCAGGCGCCGGAAGGGCCGTCTACGTGGGCCAGCACGGGCAACGCACTGGCTTCTACGACTCTCTGAATCACTTCGATTGGGGAAGCGTTCACGGCACGGTTGCTCTCCCCCCGGTTGCCGTGATTGCCGACCGCCCCCAGCAGCGCACTGACATCCGCACCATCCTTGGCTGGATCAAAGATGGCCAGAATATGGATATTTCCATTGGCTGTAATTTCGACACCTGGAAAGAGCCAGAGGGGCCGATAATCCGCGTGCTGCTGCTCGCGGAGATGGTCTAGCGCAGCCTTTAGCCGATCAATCCAATCGCCTGAGTTGTGGTCAGTGACCGCGACGCAGTCAATCTCTGCCCGCATAAACTTGAGCAACCATTCTTCCGGCGTTATCTCTCTCAATTCCGCCTGATCTGGTCCTTTCCCATAGTCACTGGACGCGGGCGTATGCGTGTGAAAGTCGAAGCTCCACCAGCGGGCACCGGGAAAACGCCATTCGTTGTTCACGGGTGTAAGGTTCTGGCTCATGATTCGGCCTCCTCGAACATCAGCCGGTGGAAGTCTTCCTCGATGAGGCGGACTTTCCAGGTGTCGTCGGGCTGGCGCAGGTTCTCCAGGTTGTTGTCGCCGTTGACGTAGATCAGGTCGAACTCGCTGTCCTTGCTGGAATAGCCCTGCTTCTTGAACCATTCGTCCAGTACCAGATTGTCCTGCTCGGGGTCGCCCGTGAGCTTGCGCCAGATCACCAGGGTTTTACGTCCGTCCGGCGTGGTGCCGGTGACGGTGCGGAACCACCAGGGGCCTTCTTCGGCTTCGCGGATGCGGCCGTCGAGCAGCAGGCGGCGCGGGTTTTCCTTGGGCAGATCCGGATCGTCATCGCGCTTGAACTGGGCCGCCACCCTCTGGGGCGCGGCGATGGTTTCCACGGTCAGGCCGATCAGCCAGTTGAAGGTCTCCAGCAGGTCCACATTGACCTCGCGGGTTTCCTCGCTGCCGGGGCGCTTGACCTTGAGCCGGTAAGCGGTGGGGTCGGTAAAGGCGTCGATATTGAGCAGTGATTGTTGGCCCCTAGTCTCCACATCCAGCCAGTAGCGCAGCAGGTACTGCTCGCGCAGGCCGTCGGCACCTTGAGCCTGCTGGCTAGCTAACAGGTCGCTTTGTGTTTCACTGCGGCGCGGCTCCAGGTTGTTAAGGGCGTCCTCGTAGGATTCGAGCCGGATGACCTTTATGATTCGGGGGCTGCATTCCGCCTCTTCTTCTGTTGCGAGGCGTTCAGGCTTCCCGTCTGCCCAATCGGGCGCAAACGTGACTTTCTTCAAGCGTGGAAGAAGCACCGCATCGAAATAATCACCCATCTCCATCAATAAAAATTTACGCCTACTACCATCGGCTCGGTTAAGGTTGACAATTGCATGCCCCGTAGTGCCTGACCCGGCAAAATAATCCGCCACGACGCAATTTGAATTCAAGTGAGAGATTCTAATAAGGTCGCGCATAAGCCCCACAGGCTTTGGGTACGAAAACACTTTGTTGCCGAATAAACTCATTACTTGGCGAGTACCGCCTTGAGTTGTCTCAGCGTCTGGCCAGATAGAAACTGGCGTATTTACATCGCCTTTCTCGGTCCTTTCCTTCAAAAAAAGCTTGCGCTTCGGCGCTCCCGTCCCCCTAATTCCAAATGTAATACGGTTGTCCGAAAGCAACTCGTCATAGCGCGACCGGTTAAACGCCCAACTCCGACCGTTCGGCGGATAATGTTCGTCCCCGGTGTTGGGATTTTCAATAGGGTACTTTGTTTCGCCCCCAGGCTTATTGGCGTCGATCGGCACCGGCTTCCACGGACCACGAGGGTCATTGTCCGGATTGCTATAGTCACCTGGATTCAGAGGAAAACCTCCGAATTTATTAGCCACCAAGTCTTTAGCGTATGCAACATGATAATTGTGGTTCAGTGAAATTTTGTGATCGCTTGATACAGAATCTCGTGACTTCCAAGCTATCGTCCCGATGAAGTTGTCGCCTCCATAAACTGAGTTTAGGATTTCACGAAGTGTCGGATATTCGTTGTCGTCAATACTGCAGATGAAAGTCCCATCTTCTCTAAGAAAGGACGCGCCAGATTGAAGTCGATCCGCCATTAGAGAGGCCCAGGTGGAGCGGGCATAGTTATCCTTGTAGATGAATTTTCCCGATTGCCTATCCAGCTCAGTATTGTATGGAGGGTCAATATACGACACGTGCACTGAACCCCAGTATTTCATGTTGGCAACAGCTAACGCCTGAAAGTTTTCGCTATTGAAAAGAACGCCGTCAGTCTGATCGTCTATATCACCCACCGCCTCCAGCAACCGCTGACTGAAAGCGTCATCAAAGTGCCGCGTATCCACCATCAATGTCGGATGCGCCCTCAAAAACTCCGCAGTCAGCGGCTCACTGTAGGCCACCGTGGTCAAATCCGCTGCAAGCTCATCAATGGCATGTAGCTCAACCCATTCCTGACGCTGGGCCTCGTTGGCGGCAATCTCCGGATGGAACGCCTCTGGAATGCAGCCGATGCGGATGCAATACGAGGTCTCGGTGACAAACTTCTTCTTCAGCCAGAGCTTCTTCTGAAAATTCTCCAGTTGCGCCAGAAGATCAATGATCTTGCCGGCAATCTGACGGATCACTTTAATCTTGGACAGGTACTGCTCCACGCGCGGCGCCGTTTCGCTTTCGATGTCGTCCAGGTGCATGACTTCGTTCTTGATGTAGAAGTCCAGCTCCCGGCGCAGGAAGCCGCCCAGGTCCTTGTGGATGAAGTAGTCAAACGTGTTGCGGGCGGTGTAGCGGTTCAGGTGGGCGGCCAGGCGGCTGTAGTCGGCCTGCTCGCCATCGGCTTTGATATGGTTCTTGGCCAGCTCCGCCAGCCAGGGCTTGAGGCTGTCGTCCTGCATCGCCAGCACCCGACGTACAGCATCCTCGCGCAGGTCTTTCTGGTTGGGCGGTTTCTCCTTCGCTGCGGCGGTGGCGTTGGCCTTGGCATCCTCGCTCCAGTCCTCCATCGTTGCCGGCCGGTACTCGAAGCGGATGATCAGCTCACGGCCAGCTTCGCCATTCTCCTCGGCGATAAAGTCTTCGCCGGCGAGGATAAACACCCGGTTCTTGCCCTCGGCTTCCTTGACGTTGCCGTGCTCGCCCTCGGCGGCGTCGACCAGACGGAAGTGCACGCGCATGGGATCGTCGGCGCCGGGCTTCAGGATAAAGGCGTAGTCGCGCAGGTATTCGCTGGTCTTGATGTAGTACTGGTCCTTGTTGGCCCAGTGCAGTTTGACTTCCTCGCCTTCGTAGGGAATGGCGTAGACGCCGGGCTTGTAGACGCGCTTGGCGAGGAAGTCGCCTTCGTGGTAATGGCGGCGGAAGAATTTGTAGAGGTGGTCGTAGACTTCCTGCTCCAGACCTGTGACATCCACGCCCTGCTCGGCGATCTTCTGGCGTAGCTCCTTCACCTTGGCGGTGGTCTCTGGGTCCACGCCAAGGCCGTTGGCCTGCTCGATGGCTTGTTGCAGCTCTTTCTCCAGCCCGGCCTTGTCGGCCGTCTTGTAGTGGCTGAAAGCGTCCTTTACCTGGGGCAGCAGGTCGCGGTCGAGAAACTGGCTGATCTCGTCGGCGCGGGCGTGCATGATGCGGTAGAGCCCGAAGTCCAGGTCTGGCTGGTCGAGCTGAAAGAGCTCCTTGAGCAGGCGGATCAGTTTGTCGAAGGCTGGATTCTGGCTCATGCTGCGATAGTCCTTGTCGTGTTTTCGTTGATTGCTTGATTCTGGTTGCCGTTGTTGTCCGTCATACGACGGACCAGCGCAGCGTAAACAGGCGCTCACTACGCTGGTCTCGGGCAAGGCGTTTTTCCAGCGCGGCAATGAGGCTGTCGCGCTGTTCTTCGATTTCGTCTTCCACCTTGAAGATGTCCCGGCGCTGCTTGCGCTGGCGCTGCTCGAGTTGTTTCAGACGTTCCTGGATGTCGTGCTGATCTTCCAGGGTTTCGGCCTGTCGGGCCTGACGGCGCAGGGCCTTGATCTGTTCTTTTGTGTCCTTGAGCGTTTTCTCGGTGGCCAGCATCTTGTCTTCCGCCCATTGTTCCAGGCGTTCGCGGGCGGCGTTGAAGTGCTGGTTGTTGGCCTCCAGCGAGCGGTTCGCAGTGGCGCGCTGGTGTTGGGCAAGCTCAGCGGCAAGGCGCTGCTCCACCTCGGCGGGCAAGTCCGCCGGGCCACGATTGTCAGCGGCGACGTTAAACAGCTTGGCGCAGGTTTCATTGTCCAGCGAGCGGCCTTCGTCGTCGATGCCGGAGAACAGCAGGTATTCCTCGGTTTCGAAAGATTCGATGGTCAGCCGAGCCAATGTCAGCCAACCGGACTTACCCTTGAGTGCTTCCACCAGGGCAATGCGCCCCGGATGGACGGTGATGTTGAAGCGCAGATGCGCTGTGGGCGTCGGCTGCTGCTTGGCCGATTCGATGACGTGCTCGCCCAGCGGATGGGAGAGGCGGTACAGGTAGTAGCCGTAGTCCGGCGATTCGCCCTGCTCACCACTGCGCGTCTTGGAGATCAGGTGGTAGCGGCCAGGCCGGATGTCGGCCTTTGGCGGCTCGTGGAGATCGAAGACCAGCCTGGCATCATCAAAGCGTGCGCGGCCATCCAGTATGTGCCCGGTGACTTGCCAGAAACGCTGGCCGATGCGGTCGAGCTGGGCCTGGGCGTCTTCCAGCCGCAAGCGCAGCCGGGCGTGCACGTCTTCGTCGAAATGCTCCAGCAGGGTCTGGCGGGTTTCCTGGATGCGGCTCTTGATCTGCTCCTCCAGTACTTCTTGGAGCTGGCGAAAGGCGGTTTCGATTTCATCCGAGGTGCGGCACTGCTGGTAGATGGCGAGGATGCGCTTCTCGAAATCGACGCCAGACTCAAGCTGGCCCAGCACTTCATCGGATGCACCAAACAGACCGTTGAAGAGACTGAACTTCTCCGTCAACAACTCATGCACGCGCTGGTCTGCCTCGTTGCGCTCGTTGAGGAAGTTGACCACGATCACATCGTGCTGCTGGCCGTAACGGTGACAGCGACCAATGCGCTGTTCGATACGCTGGGGGTTCCAGGGCAGGTCGTAATTGATCACCAGCGAGCAGAACTGCAGGTTGACGCCTTCCGCCGCTGCTTCCGTGGCAATCATGATTTTGGCGTTGTCGCGGAAATGCTCCACCAGCGCCAGCCGGGCATCGATGGCGCGGGAACCGGTGGCGCGGCCGCTTTCCTGGTTTTTGCCGACCCAGTTCTCGTAGATGGCCTTGGCTTCAGGGCCGGCATTGGTGCCGTTGAACAGCAGCACCTCCCCGGCATAACCGTTCTGCTCCAGATAGTCTTTCAGATAGTCCTGGGTTCGGCGGGATTCGGTGAAGATCAACGCCTTTTCCCGCGCCCCCATTCGACCCATCTCCTGGAAACCGACATCGAGCGCGGTGAGCAGTGCGCAGGATTTGGCATCCACACCAATGGCGCGGGCAGCCTTGGCCAGACTGTCGATCTCGCTGATTTCATCGCGCAGCTTCTTCGGTTCCGGACGATTGTCTTCGGTCTTACCATTGGCCTCGCCGTTCTCCTCCGGCGGCAGCCACTCGTCCAGCAGCTCGGTTTCCATTTCCTCGCTTTCGATCAGTTGGCTGCTCCAGTCCAGCTCCAGTTGCTCACTGTCGCGCAGGTCGATCAGCCGGTCGCGAAGGCTCTCGAGAGTGCCGGCGATCGCGTTTGAGCTGGAGGCCAACAGCTTGCGCAGGATCAGCACGATCAGGTGGCGCTGACGGTCGGGAATGGCGTAGGTGTTTTCCCGCTGCAGAAACTCGGAGATGCGGTCGTAGAGTTTCTGCTCGGCATCAGTTGGCCGGAAGGGTTGGGTCAGCGCCCGGCGCTCAGTGTAGCGCACATACTCAAGCACCTCCTGGCGCAAGGTGCGTTTGCAAAAGCCCGCCAGACGCTGGCGCAGCCCGGCCAGATCGCCACCGGCATTGACGTACTGGGAACGGAAGGCGTTGGGATCGCCGAAGATGTGATCATCGATCAGGCTCGCCAGCCCGTACAGCTCCATCAGGCTGTTCTGCAATGGCGTAGCGGTCAAAAGCAGTTTGCGGCGGCCTTCGGTGGCCCAGCGAATGGCTTGGCCCACTTTGTTGCTGGGCCGGTAGGCATTGCGCAGCTTGTGGGCTTCATCAATGACCACCAGCTCCCAGCGCACCATACGCAGGTCGTCCTGCATACGAGCCGCATAGTGGTAGGAGACCAGGATCACGGCCCGCTGCTCGAATGGCCGTGGTTGGCCCTGTTGCTGGAATTGCCGGTAGGCGCGGGAATCCATTACCACAGCGGGCAGGTTGAATTTCTCCTGCAACTCGGTGGCCCACTGCTTGCGTATCGCAGCGGGACAAATCACCAGCAGGCGCCGGCGGCGCTCCGCCCACCGCTGGCACAGCACGATGCCCGCCTCGATGGTCTTGCCCAGGCCCACCTCGTCCGCAAGCACGACTCCCTCGGAGAGCGGGGACTGCAGGGCGAACATCGCTGCCTCGATCTGATGGGGGTTCAGATCGACCGACGCATCGAACAGCGACATGGAGAGCTGGTCCGCCGCGCCGGGAGGGGCCTGACGCGTCAGGTCATAGGCATAGTATTTGGCGTGGTGGGCCGTGATCGTCATGTGTTGTCTTTTCCATGCGGCCGTTCGTTGTTCTCGGGGATTGCAATGCCGTTGCGCCCGCAATAATCCCGGATCAACACCTCCACCATGTTGGCAATGGAGCGGTGCTCCCGGGCGGCAGCGGTACGGAGCCCCTCCTTCACGGCTGGATCAATGCGGAAGGTCACGGTCGCGGTCTTAGTGGTGGCCATCAGGGTCCTTCGCAGGGTGGCTGCAAATGTACTGTAATGTACTGCATCGTCCCGTATAATCCAAGGAGATTCTGGCAGGACGGCTGGGGAGGGAGACATGGCCCGACACTACTCAACCCGAAGCTTCTTCCGACAGGTCCCGAAGTAAGCGGTCCACCCCGCCCACCTACCGAGCTCGGTCTCAGGCCTGTATGGTCTTCCCCCAGTTCCAGGGCAGCAGGGCGTGAATCGCCTGGTCGGTGTCCGCAGCCGGCAGGCGGGTAAGGACATCTTCCAGGTACTCGTAGGGCTCCAGCCCGTTGGCCTTGGCCGTCTCTATCACGCTATAGATCATCGCGCTGGCCGACGCGCCCTGGGTGGTGTGACTGAATAGCCAGTTCTTTCGACCCACTACGAAGGGTCGGATGGCGTTCTCCGCCGGATTGTTATCCAGTGGGATTCGCCCATCATCGAGAAAGCGGGTCAGCCGGGGCCACTGGGTCTGGAGATAGCGTAGGGCCTTGCCGATGGCGGTCTTCGGCGGCACCTGGGTGATGGACTTCTCCAGCCAGCGCTGGAGTTTGTCGATCAGCGGCCGGCTCTGGCGCTGACGCAGCACCAGGCGATCCTCCGGGTCCAGGGTTTTGCCTTCGCGCTCGACGCGGTAAAGCTTGCCGATCAGGCTCAGCGCCCAGTCGGCCTTGCCGGTCTTGCCCTTGGGCTGGACCTTCTGGGCCTCGACAAACTTCCGCCGGGCATGCGCCCAGCAGCCGGCATGGGTGATGCCATTCTCCCGCACCACCTGGGCATAGCCCTCGTAGCCGTCGGTGACCAGCACGCCGGCATAGTCGCCGAGCAGGCGGCGGGGGACCCGGCCGGAGCGGCTGGTGTCGTAGTCGTAGCGCACCACCTGCTCACCGGGCGGGCCACCGCGCTGGACCCACATGTAGGAGGTGCTGGAGGCCGTTCGCCCCGGCTCGGTGTTCACCTGGACCGTGGTCTCATCCATGTGGATGAGCGGCTGGGCCAGTAGATGGTCCTGCAGGGCCTGCCCCAGCGGGGTGAGCAGCTCGCCGATGCCCACCATCCAGCGCGCCAGGGTGTTACGCGGCAGCGGGATGCCCTTGCGCTCGAAGCCCTTGGCCTGGCGGTAGAGCGGCAGCCCGTATTCATACTTGGCGGTGGCGATGTAGGCCAGCAATCCGGGGCTGGCCATGCTCCAGGGCAGCGGTTGCGGCGGCATGCTTGCGGTGTGCACGCCTTCTTCGCAGCATCTGCAGGCGTACTTGCGGCGGATGTGGCGGCGGACCTGCACCCGGGCGGGGATGACATCCAGTTGCTCGGTGACCTCTTCGCCGATACAGGTCAGCTCGCTGCCGCCATGCGGGCAGTAGCGCTGTGCCTCGGGGATATCGTGCACCACCTCGACCCGTGGCAGTTCCGCGGGCAGCCGCACGCGGCCGCCACGGTTCCGGCGCTTGGCCGGCACGCTCGGGGCCGTCTCGCCGGCTTGAGCGGCCTCTGCCTCCGGTTCGGTGACCGGTGCATCGGCATACTGCTCGGCCTCGTCGAACTGCAGTTGCTGCTGATCGACGTGGTAGCGTTCGGTGGAGGGGCCGAAACGGCTGTCGAGCAGCAGCCGGATCTGCTCGAACATGGAGCACTCGCGGGCAGCCCAGTGGGCTTCCTTGGTGGCCAACAGGGCGTCCTTTTCGGCGAGCTTTTTCTCCAGCTCAGCGACCTGACGCTGTAGGCGGGAGACATCCCTATCTGGTTGAATGGCCGCTGATTTCATGGCCCAATTATAGCAGAATCAGGCCCCCTCCAAAAGCAAAAAGATCAACCAACGGCCTGATAATGCAACGCTTTATGGGGGCGCATCAACGCGATATCGTACCCATCCAGCAGCCAGTTCAGTTCCTGCCCGGAAAGGGTCAGGGTGTCGCCCTGCAGCCGATCCGGCCACTTGAACCGCTCCTGCTCCAGGCGCTTGTACCAGAGCACGAAGCCATTGCGCTCCCAGGCGAGGATCTTGACCTTGTCGCGCTGCCGGTTGCAGAAGACGAACACCGCCTGCTCGAACGGATTGAGCGCCATCGCCTCCTGGACGAGCAGGGAAAGGCCATCGATGGATTTGCGCATGTCCACCGGCTCGCGACAGAGATAGACATTGACCTGGGTATCGGGCCGGATCATGGCTGCACCGCCACGGCCACAAACCGGGCCGGCCGGTGGCGCTGCGGCACCGCAATGCCGAGCGCTGCCAGGTGACGCTCCCAGCCCAAAAGCTCGGCGAGGCTCAAATCCTGCGCCTGGGCATAATCGCTCAGCGACAGGCCGCAAGCGTGCGCATGATGCAGATACCCCAACCAACGGGCGCGCGCTGGTGACAACCACATGGAACTGACCTCCTCATCTGGATTCGATGGGAGCAGTTTCCCGAATCAGCTCCGGGCGCAACAGATGGGGTTTGTGGATCGCCTACTTAGCAGCGCCGCCGTCTCCGCCAAGGCCTTGTCCTTGCGCCGGAGCTCGCGCTCGAGTTTCTTCACGCGCTTGAGCTCGGCCTTGCGCTCCTGGCGCGAACGCTTGTCCAGCTCGGCCGAGTTAGCGTTGGCATTCATGCAGCTCTCCCGCCAGGCCTCGACCTGCTCGGGATAGAGCCCCTTCTCACGGCAATAGGCGCTGAACTCCGCCTCGGTCATCGGCGCGGTCTCGAGCACGACGCGGAATTTCTCCTCGCTGCTCCAGCCCTCCGGGGTGGATCCTCGTGATGGCAAAACCTGTCCTCGCTCGCGGGCCTGTTTACGCCAATTGTACAAGGTCGCCGCGGAAATCCCCTCGGCCTCGGCCACCTCAGGGACAGTGAGGTTCATCGGTGGTGCCAGCTTGCGCAGGACAGCTTCCTTACGCTCCGCGGAGTAGTGCTTCATGGTTGTCACCTGCTGGTTGCGTTGAGGCGACAACTACGTTGACTGATAGGGCTGTGGATTTAGTGCTGTTGCGATCAATCACTTGGATCCCTAAGGCTACTGATTCGTAATCACCTGTTGATGGCAATTATTTCCGCACCCCTGAGTGGACAGTGCCAGGCGGTTCTGACAGCGAAGGCGGGAGTGACTTTCTGAACG
This sequence comes from Alkalilimnicola ehrlichii MLHE-1, assembly GCF_000014785.1. NCBI lineage: Bacteria > Pseudomonadati > Pseudomonadota > Gammaproteobacteria > Chromatiales > Ectothiorhodospiraceae > Alkalilimnicola > Alkalilimnicola ehrlichii. Next base: position 1,748,904 of record NC_008340.1, on the reverse strand, counting down.
CATCAATCGCGCTGCTCGCCGCGTCGGGGCAGAGGTGCCCGTAGTGGCGTTCGATCATTTCGGTGGATTTGTGGCCGGCCAGTTGTGCAACGGTTCGCAAAGGCACCCCGGCAGCCACCAAGGTGCTGATAAAATGGTGGCGGAGCGTATAAAAGTCGAGGTCCTCGGGTAGCCCTCCCAGGCGTTTAACATGCCGCCATGATCTCAAGTGTGCCTGCTTGTCCATCCTTCTGTTGGTATCGGGGGAGGGGAATACCAATCCGGTGGTCGGCTTGCCTTGCTGTAGCCACCAAGCCCGTACAATCTCAACGAGTTCGGGCACTAAGTCCATGGTTACACGGGCCGGATTCCTATGGTGTCGCGTTTTCTGTGGAACTAGGTTAAGCCTGCCAAGCCTCGGGTCCAGGTTCGTCCATGTCAGGGCGAGGATGTCGCCGGGCCGCAGGCCGGTATAGAATGCGATGCAGCAAAAGGGTATGAACCAATGAGGGTAGGCCATTGCGTCTGCGTCGGGCAGGTAGGCTTTGCCATGTGCTCGGCTGTTACGGCGCTCGCGGCGCTTATTTTCCTCAAAGGCTTTCAGACCGTCGTGAAGTCCTTTTACTTCCTCGGTCGTGAGCAGACGCCGTACAGCCTGCTCAGCCTCCAGTTGTCTGTCCACCTCGTCGCAATGTGGCGCCTCCAGGCTGACGTCGCGTAACGGGTTGGCATCCAGCACATCGTCATGCGTTGCGGCCCGGTTTAGCAGGGTTTTCAGCGCGCCGTAAGCTCGTTGGAGTGTCGGGTACTTGCGGCCCTCAAGCTCGCGTTTGGCCTGCCAGGCAATAACATCTGCTTTGGGCATGCGGCGGTTTTCTTGGACTGTTTTTGGGAACTCCTCATGCTCATGCGGCCAGTCCTAAGCGCTCTCGATACTCGAGCGGGCTCTGGCCTCCCAAGGACAGCTTAACCCTGTTTCGGTTGTGCCACCGGATATACTCGTCGAGCTCTTCGAAGAATTGCTCAAGTGTTATCCCGTGCCAGTCGCGTGGGTAGAAGAACTCGGTCTTGAGTCGCCCGAAGAAGCCCTCACAGGCGGCATTGTCCGGCGAACAGCCTTTGCGCGACATCGACCGGATAAGGCCGACATCTTGGATGCGGGCAAGCCATCCGGGCCAGCGGTAATGAGCTCCTCTATCGCTGTGGATAATAGGTGTCTCGCCGTCCTCCAGCGTTGCTATGGCGTCATCAAGCATCGTGTTTACCAGGGTGGCATCGGGGCTTGTGCTTATAGTCCAGCTCACCGCCAACCCATCGAAGCAGTCGATCACTGGAGAGAGGTAAACCTTGCCTGCAGGGATTTGGAACTCCGTGATATCCGTCAGCCACTTGCGGTTGGGCGCAGGGGCGCTGAAATCCCGATTGACCAGATTCTCGGGGGCCGGAGTGATTTCTCCGCGGTACGACCTGTACCGTCGACACTTGCGCCTTTGGACGATGAGCTGTTCCTCAGCCATAAGGCGCCGGACTACCTTCTCAGAGATCACGATGCCAAGTCGGTTGAGAGCAACCCGTATGCGCCGGTAACCGTAGCAGCGGTGGTTGGTCTCGAAGAGTTGGGTCGCGCTCACGCGAACGGTTGCATACTTGTCAGGTAGCTGGATCCTTGCCCGATGGTAGAAATAGGAACTGCGCGGCAGGCACAGTTGCGACAAGATTTCCGAGAGCCGATAAGTCTGTCTCAGGGCGTCAACCAGCAGGGTCTTCTCCCTGTTCGTCAGGAGCCGGAGGTCGACGCCAAGATCCTTTTTTATCAGGTCGTTCGCCTTCGCCAGAAGATCGTGCTCGAGCTGGAGTCGATGGACGCGCCTTTGCAGCTCTTTAACTTCCTGCTCCAGCGGCAACACCTCATCATCGCGTCGTTTCATCCGTGGATTGGCCTCATCACCAAGCAACTGGTCTGTCCACTTGTACAGAACCTGCCTGCTAACGCCCAGGTTTTTGGCAACCTTCGTGGCGGGATCTTGGCGGGAACACAGTTCAATGACCGCCTCACGTTTCGCCTCAGGTGAGAGCGGTGGACCTTTTGAGCTGCCGGCTGAGACCTGCCGCCGCCCGGGGTTCTGCTCCATGACCCACTCACGTAGAACGCCCACGCTTGGATAACCCAGGGCCTTTCGGGTCCTTGCGAGACAGCAACCATGGCCCAGGTAGTGCTGCACAGCCTTTTGCTTCTGTTCCGGCGAGTACTTCGGCTTAGGAGCACTGCGCTCCGGCAGGTCCCCGGTTCTCATGTAGGCTTCATGCCAACGGCGCAGGTTTTTCTTCGAGGGGTAGCCGAGCTCTCGGACGGTGGCGGCGGCACTCCTGTGGTACTGGATGTAGAGCTTCACGGCTCTCATCCGGTCTTCATACGAATACATGAACCACCTCCGATGTAGTCCAAGATTTCGTCCGCACCACCCCTGTGGCCAACAGAATTGACCCAGGTGTCGGTGCTCAACCGGTGGTCTTTTGCTTGAGCCGGTAGCTCTCCCCGCCGAGGATGAAGATGTTCGAGTGATGGATCACCCGGTCGATGATCGGTACGGCGACGTTGTCGTTGTGGAAGAACTCGCCCCAATCGGTGAAGTCCTTGTTGGTGGTCAGGATCAGTGACCGGTACTCGTAGAAGCTGTGGACCAACTGGAACAGGTTGTACCGGGCCTGGCGGCTCATCGGCAGGTAGCCGAGCTCGTCGATCACCAGCAGGTCGAACCGGGTCAGTTGAGCGAGTTTTTTCTTCAGCTCGCCCTTCATCTCGGCGATCTCCAGCTCCTCGACCAGTTCCAGGGCGCTGCGAAAGAGCACCTTGTAACCGGCATCCAGGGCCTTGTTGGCGATGCCGATGGCCAGGTGGGTCTTACCCACGCCCGGCGGGCCGATGAAGACCAGGTTCTCCCGGTTGTCGATGAACCCGAAGTCCAGCAGGGCGTTGACCTGGCGCTTGGTGATGGTGGTCTGGTGGCGGTAGTCGAACGCCTCCAGACGCTTGTCCGCGGGTAGCTTGGCCCGTTTCCGGTTCCCGGCCAGGCGCTTGTGGTCACGGCTGTGCTGCTCTTGCTCAGCGAGCAGGTCAGCGAAGGCCAGATAAGACATGGCGTTGTCCTCGGCCCGGGCCAGCAGATCCGGCAGCTCGGCGGCAATGGCACTGCAGCGCAGGCCCCGGTAACGGGTTGCGGTCCGTTCAAGCAGGCTCATGGGTCAGCTCCTCCTGGCCGGCCGACTGGCCAAGATGGGCGTAGGCCGACAGGGCCAGTGCCTGCGCGTCCACGGCGGGCTCGTCGGCATCCGCTTCGAGGTCCCGGCCCCGCTCCTGGGCCCGGTGTGCCGCCTGCAGTTGGGCCTTGAAGCGGGTGGCGGTCATCCCTTCGCGCCCGGCCAGGTCCTCGACCAGTCCGGGTGCCGGGGGCGGCCCGCTCTCCAGCAGGGCGTGTACGGCGGCCACCTGGTCGCGATAGATCCGCGGGTTGCTGGCCCGCAACCGGGCACACAGCCGGGCTCCGGTCTGCTCGCCCACGCGTTCGCCAATGGCGGCCTCCAGGGTCTCGATCTGCTGTCGGCGATCCCGGTAGTGGTCGGTGTTACGCACCGTCTGGCCCTTGCCCGTGGCCAGTGTATGGGTGGCCACGATCTCACCGCTTTCCAGGTCGAGGATGTGAAGCTGGGTCTCGTCGGCCTGCACGCCCACCCGGCCACGCTGGTAGCGCATGGGTACCGAATACTTGTTCGAGTGCCAGGCGATCAGCCCGGTCTTGTCCACCTTGCGGGTCTGGCGCGCCGCAGCCGCCTGGGTCAAGCACGAGGGGGTGAGGTAGGCCCGTAGGTGCGCCCGCTCTTCAGCCTCAAAGTGCCCCCGGGGCTCACGCCCGGTGGTGCCGTGGCGGCGGACATTGGCCACTTGGTCGAGCCACTGCTGGACGTGGGCGCGGACGTCTGCCTCGTCGGCAAAGCGCTCCCCGTACAGGCAATCGCGCTTAACGTACTTCACCCCGGCCTCCACCTTGCCCTTGCTCTCCGGGTCGTACCCCCGGCAGGCATGGATGCGAAAGCCCGCACCGGTGGCGTACTCATGGAAGCGCTCGTTGACCGTCAGCTCCCGGAACTGCTCGGCGATGACCACCATCTTCGTCTGGTCGTAGACGCACTCCTCCGGGGTACCGCCAAAGGCCCGCAGCGCCTCATCATGCATGCGGATGAACAGCGCCGTGTCGATGGGCCGGAAGGCCACCGCAACGTGCATCAGCCGCGAGAACGAGAGCACGAAGACCACGAAGTAGACCGTGCGCTCCACGCCGCTGATGGCCACGCCCCGCAACTCACCGGGGTCCACCTGGCACTGTACGCCCGGCACCACGTCCAGCACCGGCTCGTAGTAGCGCGGCTGGGCCACTTGGACGCTGGCGCGCAGCTCCTGCAGATACCGGCGCAGGCTGCGGTCCGAGACCGCCAGGTCACCGACCTTGTCCCGGAGCTTGCGCGCCACCTTCACGGCGCTGAGCTGCGGGTAGCGGCGCAGCAAATACTCCATGTAAGCCCGGTGCTCATCCAGCAGCCGGCCCCGGCGCCCATCGGCCCGCTCCGCTGCGACCGCTTCGGTGTCCGCCCGCAGGTACTTGCGCACCGTGTTGCGCGAGATGCCCAGCTCCCGGCTGATGGCCCGAACTGAGAGCCCACGGCCTTCGTCGTACAGTGCCTTGATCTTGTGTATCACGACCCACTCCTTCAATACCCCGTCCTCGCCAGCCCGTGTGGCCATGGACGGTACGGTCTACTCGTGGCCAGTGGCCACCCCAAGGGTGGGTCAGTTCTGATGGCCAGTGGGGTGGTGCGGACGAAATCTTGGACTACATCGGAGGTGGTTCATGTATTCGTATGAAGACCGGATGAGAGCCGTGAAGCTCTACATCCAGTACCACAGGAGTGCCGCCGCCACCGTCCGAGAGCTCGGCTACCCCTCGAAGAAAAACCTGCGCCGTTGGCATGAAGCCTACATGAGAACCGGGGACCTGCCGGAGCGCAGTGCTCCTAAGCCGAAGTACTCGCCGGAACAGAAGCAAAAGGCTGTGCAGCACTACCTGGGCCATGGTTGCTGTCTCGCAAGGACCCGAAAGGCCCTGGGTTATCCAAGCGTGGGCGTTCTACGTGAGTGGGTCATGGAGCAGAACCCCGGGCGGCGGCAGGTCTCAGCCGGCAGCTCAAAAGGTCCACCGCTCTCACCTGAGGCGAAACGTGAGGCGGTCATTGAACTGTGTTCCCGCCAAGATCCCGCCACGAAGGTTGCCAAAAACCTGGGCGTTAGCAGGCAGGTTCTGTACAAGTGGACAGACCAGTTGCTTGGTGATGAGGCCAATCCACGGATGAAACGACGCGATGATGAGGTGTTGCCGCTGGAGCAGGAAGTTAAAGAGCTGCAAAGGCGCGTCCATCGACTCCAGCTCGAGCACGATCTTCTGGCGAAGGCGAACGACCTGATAAAAAAGGATCTTGGCGTCGACCTCCGGCTCCTGACGAACAGGGAGAAGACCCTGCTGGTTGACGCCCTGAGACAGACTTATCGGCTCTCGGAAATCTTGTCGCAACTGTGCCTGCCGCGCAGTTCCTATTTCTACCATCGGGCAAGGATCCAGCTACCTGACAAGTATGCAACCGTTCGCGTGAGCGCGACCCAACTCTTCGAGACCAACCACCGCTGCTACGGTTACCGGCGCATACGGGTTGCTCTCAACCGACTTGGCATCGTGATCTCTGAGAAGGTAGTCCGGCGCCTTATGGCTGAGGAACAGCTCATCGTCCAAAGGCGCAAGTGTCGACGGTACAGGTCGTACCGCGGAGAAATCACTCCGGCCCCCGAGAATCTGGTCAATCGGGATTTCAGCGCCCCTGCGCCCAACCGCAAGTGGCTGACGGATATCACGGAGTTCCAAATCCCTGCAGGCAAGGTTTACCTCTCTCCAGTGATCGACTGCTTCGATGGGTTGGCGGTGAGCTGGACTATAAGCACAAGCCCCGATGCCACCCTGGTAAACACGATGCTTGATGACGCCATAGCAACGCTGGAGGACGGCGAGACACCTATTATCCACAGCGATAGAGGAGCTCATTACCGCTGGCCCGGATGGCTTGCCCGCATCCAAGATGTCGGCCTTATCCGGTCGATGTCGCGCAAAGGCTGTTCGCCGGACAATGCCGCCTGTGAGGGCTTCTTCGGGCGACTCAAGACCGAGTTCTTCTACCCACGCGACTGGCACGGGATAACACTTGAGCAATTCTTCGAAGAGCTCGACGAGTATATCCGGTGGCACAACCGAAACAGGGTTAAGCTGTCCTTGGGAGGCCAGAGCCCGCTCGAGTATCGAGAGCGCTTAGGACTGGCCGCATGAGCATGAGGAGTTCCCAAAAACAGTCCAAGAAAACCGCCGCATGCCCAGGGGGGTCAGAATAAATGGCCATTGACAGGCGGGCATGGCGGTAGTCGTTCGTGTGACCAATATGTGACCATGATGGTAACATGAACGTGCACGAACGTGCCCTGCCTTTCAGCGGTCACACGGGGAAGCGGTTGTTTTTGCAGAGCAATGCAAAGTAGTGCATGCAATCATGATGCGTTCACACGGCAGGGGTCGCTGGTTCAATCCCAGCACCGCCCACCATAAAACCGAACGAAAACAGCCGCCTACGGGAGACCGGGGGCGGCTTTTTTCGTTGCCGGACACGACCCGGCCCAGATCGGTAAACGGCCAACAGGCCTTGGGAGCAACATGTCGGGATGGTGGCTAGCGGTGGCGGGTGGCGTGGTTGGCGCAGGGGCGCTGTTGCAGCTCTTTCACCGGCGGCTGCAGGTCAGCCTGACGGCACCACGGGTGCCGCCAACGCAAGGGCTTGCCGACCATGGTGTGGTGGGCGAAACGGTGCGCATCCCCACGTACAGGGCCAGAACGCTGGTGGGTTGGTGGCTGCCCGGCCAAGGGCCTGGCACAGTGGTCATCACCCACGGATGGGGGGCCAATCGCGAGCTGATGCTGCCGCTGGGCAAGCGGTTACAGGCGGCGGGTTGGAACGTGCTGTTGTTCGACGCGCGCAACCACGGGGACAGCGAGGGCGATGCCTTCTCCTCCATGCCCCGGTTCGCCGAGGACACCGAGGCGGCGCTGGCGTGGGTGCGGGCCCGTCCCGGAATGGCCAAGGCGCCGGTGGCACTGCTGGGGCATTCTGTGGGCGCTGCGGCCGTGTTGCTGGCCGCGTCGCGGCGCAGTGACATCTCCGCGGTAGTCAGCCTTTCGGCCTTTGCCAGTCCGGATGACATGATGCGCCGCTGGTTGGCGGACAAGGGGCTGCCGTTTTTCCCGGTGGGCTGGTACGTGTTGCGCTATGTGGAGCGTGTGATCGGCCACCGCTTTGATGCCATTGCCCCGGTCACCACCCTGCCGCGAGTCCGCTGCCCGGTGCTGCTCGTGCACGGACGTGATGATCAGGTGGTTCCGCTGTGCGATGCCGAACGGCTACTTGCCAGCCGCGGTGATACCCCGGCTGTGCTGCACCTGCTACCCGGTGATCATGACCTCAGCCGGCATCTCGATGCCGAATTGCCCGAGCTACTGGCGTTCCTCGATTCCGTCCTCGCCGAGCCGACCCACGCTGTGACTTGAAGCGCCGCGGCCGTCGCTGCCCCCGGGGGCAGCGACGGCATGGGCCCGCATGCTCAGGCGTGACCCGGTGGATGGCTGATGGTGCGCCCGGACAACTCCTCCATGGCCACCTCCGTCGCCAGGCTCTCGGCAACCGGATCGCTCTCACCGCCAAGCGCACGGTGCCGGTAGTACCACCCCATGAGTAAGTTGGCCAGGTTCTCCTCCGGTGGGTCCATAAACTCCTCCGGGGCGATGTCGTTGGCCTCGCAGATCTGCTCGATCACGGTCCAGTCGAAACTCACCGACCCGTCCGACTCCCGGGTCAGGTGCAGATCCGAGAACGTGAGGTCGCCGGGGATTTCAATTCGCATGGTTCGCTGTCCCATAAAGCACTTCGCTTATCGCCTCGTGGTCACCAGCCTCTCGAGAGGGGCTGGTTCTGTAAACTGGCCGTGGTGGTTGTCCTAGTTGGACTGGATATTGCCAGATCGGGTTCCCCCGAGGCGTCCTTCAGCGACGCGCGTCGGGTTTGTCCCGGCGCGCTGACTTGGGCCGAAAGGCCTTGCAGACCGCGGGATCGGTCTCGATGTAGGGGCCACCGATCAGCTCGACACAATAGGGCACCGCCGCGAATATGCCGTGCACCGGCGGGGTATGGTCGGGCAGGCCGCTCAAGGTTTCCGCGATGGCCTTGGGCTGCCCTGGCAGGTTGATGATTAGGGCCTGGCCCCGAATGACGGCCACCTGCCGTGACAGGATGGCGGTGGGCACGAAGGTGAGACTGATCTGGCGCATTTGCTCTCCGAAGCCCGGCATCTCGCGGTCCGAGACCGCCAGGGTCGCCTCCGGCGTGACGTCCCGGGGCGCCGGTCCGGTTCCACCGCTGGTCAGCACCAGATTGCAGCACGATTGGTCGACGAGCTCAGTCAGCGTGTCGCTGATGGTCTGCTGGTCGTCCGGGATGAGCCGAGTCTCCCATTCGACCGGATTGCGTAGCGCCTGCTCCAGCCAATGCCGCAGTGCAGGGATCCCCTTGTCCTCGTAGGCACCGCTGGAGGCCCGGTCACTGACGGACACCAGGCCAATCCGTACTGCCGGTAATGCCGATGAATCCATAATCGCGATGTTCCCTTACCCAAGTGCAGACTGGAGTGTGCCACAGCAGTGCGGCAACCGGGGACCCGGCCGCGGCGCACCGATCCACATTAGTCCGGCCGGCGATACCAGAACCAGCTCAACCGCCGGAACCGTCCCGCCCAAGGAAAGACCACGAAGACCAGTGCCACCAGCGCGTGCTGCCAAGTGGCGTACCAGTCCAGCTTTCGCCCGGAGGTGACCACCGGTTCAGCGTCCAGGATGCCGAAGCGAAGTCCCCGCTGCCGGGCGATGCGTTGCAGTCGCCGGGAGTGCCCCACCTCCTCGCCGGCATACACATGCTCCGGAAACCCGCCCACCGACCGGTGCAACTCTGCCCGTACAAAAAAGAAACAGCCCGCCGCCAGAGAGAACCGGCGCGACAGGGCGTTCCAGAGGGACAGCCCCAGCGCCGGAAAACGGGGCAGGGGACGATCCATGGCGACGGGCACACCTCCGCCGGCCCATTCGCCCGACAGCGCGTCCCGCACGGCAAGGAGGTGAACAGGGGTCACCCGGGTGTCCGCATCCAGGAATAGAAGCCAGGGAGCCGTCGCGAACTCAGCGCCCCGGTTCCGCACCCGGGCAATGCGCCGTTCCGGCTCGTGCACCACCCGGGCGCCTGCCTGGCGGGCGATCGCTGCCGTCTCGTCCTCGGAGTCGTTGTCCACCACGATGACCTCCACGCTGAGGCCTGACCCATTGATGGCCTCCTCCAGCGCGCGCAGGGTGGCCGGTAACTCGCGGGCCTCGTTCCAGGCCGGGATAATGACGGAAAGGGTAGGTGGGGGCATGCTGACAGGGATCCTCCCGGAAGCGACTCAAGTCGTTCGCCCTTAGGCGAACGCGTGCCAGGGCCGGACTCTGAATGGAGGTAGAAATAGCACCATGGAGAATGGCTTTTTGGCAATGCTGGTCTGCGCGATGCGTGCTGGCTGCGGCATGACAGTGGGTGCGTTGGCTATCGGCAGGCGGCCGAACCGGTGGCGATGCCGTCGCGGCATTCGGGTTCGATGACCCGTTTGTCTACGGCGGAGGTGGGCATTTCAACCTGAGCGCCGTTCGACGTGCTCGGCAACGTTGTGGGTACCAGGGAACCAGAGCGGTTCCGGATCATGCTCACTCAGGACAAGTGCCCAGGAAGTCCCACGAGCCGCCCAGGGGTGGGACGGCGGGTAACGAACCTGTTAGGTTTGCACCCTTGGCCGGCCTTGCCCTCGCAATGCCGGGGCAGGCCAACCAGGGCCTTTTCACCTGTAATAAACACCCAGGGGGGGAAATGCAACGATCAGTCACCTTAACCCTTGGCGCGACATTGTCCGCATCCTGGCTGCTGCTCGCCGGCGGCCAGGCTTTGGCCGACAGCCGCGCCGTTTACCAGACGGATGATGGCGAGCTCACCGTGGAGTACCGCGATGCGGACAACCTGCGCATCGGTATTCCGGGCCCGGAGCGTCAGTTCCTGATGATCACGGACGGGCAGGCCTATGTCGTGGCCCGGGACGATGACGGTTGGTATGCCATCGACGCCGACCAGCTGCGGGATCTGTCCGGGCAAACGGGCTCCGCGGCCGAGGATGTCCGGGTGGAGCCGTTGGACGAGCAGGTGCGGGTGGCCGGTTTCACCGGCGCGCGGTACCGCCTGGAGAAGGGCGATAGCTGGGCCGGCGAGTGGGAGGTCGTGGACGAGGTGGTGCTCACGGACGATGCCCGTCTTCGGGACATCGGCGAAGCCTTCCAACGGATTGGCGAGCTCTTCGAGGTCATCGAGCAGGAGGCCGAGGTGGTGGGTATCGGCCGCGTGGACATGTCGGAATACACGCTGCTGCGCTCCAGCGACATGGAGCTGAGCGGCTTCAGCGGTGACAGCCTGCCGGACCACACCTTCTCGCTACCGCCGAACGTTCGCCACCGGGACCTGGTGGCCGAGAGGCAGGAGGGTCGGGACGAGGCCCCGGGCGATGACGAGCCGGGCTGGCTGACGCGCCAGATCCGCGGTACCGGCGAGGACGCGCGCGACGACGCCGCCGGCGAGACCCGCGGTGAGGTGCGTGATCGGGTCCGCGAAGGAGTGCGCAGCCTGTTCGACTGAGCGCACCGGTTGGGTGCCCCGTGCGCTGGTCGCGGGGCGCTTTATAGGGCGTGCGATTCTGCTAATCTGGGGTGGCTGTTGCGGGCACCAATCCGCGTGTGCGGTGCATGGCAGCAGCGTTCTTACATGGATTTATTCTCAGGAGGAGACCCCCATGAAAGCGATTCGGAATACCCTCTCCATTGTGGGCTTCGCGACCCTGGCCTTTGCCGCCACGCCGCCACTGCTGGCGGGTGATGATCAGGGGGTGAGGCTGTCCCCGCTGGCGGAAGAGATTGAGCTGACGGAAAAGGCCGTGGTCATCGACAATGCCTGGATCCTGGACGACCAGCTGCTGGATCTGGAGCAACAGCGTGCCCAGGTCGTACTGGAGCGCAATGAGCACACGGAGGCCATTGAGCCCGGGAGCGTTCTGCTGAGTGAGGGTGATAAGGGGTTGTTTGACGAGGTCTTCGAGGTGGAGGTTCTTGAAGACCGGGTGGAGGTGATCACCGGTCCGGCCGTGCTCACGGAGGCGGTGGAGCGGCTGAAGATCGAGCACTGATCCGTCGGAGCTGTCAGTGCCGGCAAAAAAGAAACGGCGTTTCAATCGCGATTGAAACGCCGTTATTGCAGGTCAGTGGCCGGTGTGCGGGCCCGGCCCCTTGCGGCAGCCGGGCCACTCCGGGGCGCTATCAGGCCAGATCGAAACGATCCGCGTTCATCACCTTGTTCCAGGCGGCAACGAAGTCCTTGACGAACTTCTCCTTGTTGTCGTCCTGGGCGTAGACCTCGGCGTAGGAGCGCAGGATGGAGTTGGAGCCGAACACCAGGTCCACGCGGGTGGCGGTCCAGCGGGTCTCACCGGTCTTGCGGTCCCGGATCTCGTAGAGGTTGTTGCCCACCGGCTCCCAGGCGTAGTTCATGTCGGTGAGGTTCACGAAGAAGTCGTTGGTCAACTGCCCCTCACGATCCGTGAACACGCCATGCTGGGTGCCGCCGTGGTTGGTGCCCAGCACCCGCATGCCGCCGATGAGCACGGTCATCTCCGGTGCGGTCAGGCCCAGAAGCTGGGTCCGGTCGAGCATCATCTCCTCGGGGGCGACCGCGTAGTCCTTCTTGAGCCAGTTGCGGTAGCCGTCGGACAGCGGCTCCAGGTACTCGAAGGACTCCTCATCGGTCATCTCCTGGCTGGCATCGCCACGGCCCGGGGCGAAGGGCACGGTGATGTCGTGGCCGGCCGCCTTGGCCGCCTGCTCGATGCCGACGTTGCCGGCCAGCACGATGGTGTCCGCAACGCTGGCGCCGGTGTCGGCGGCGATGCCCTCGAGCACGCCCAGCACCTTGGACAGGCGCTCCGGCTCGTTGCCCTCCCAGTCCTTCTGCGGGGCCAGGCGGATGCGGGCGCCGTTGGCGCCGCCGCGATAGTCCGAGCCGCGGAAGGTGCGCGCGCTGTCCCAGGCGGTGGCGACCATCTCGCTGATGCTCAGGCCGCTGTCGGCGATCTTCGCCTTCACCGCATCGACGTCGTAGCCGGTGTTGCCGGCCGGCACCGGATCCTGCCAGATCAGGTCCTCGTCCGGCGCCTCCGGGCCGATGTAGCGGGTCTTCGGCCCCATGTCACGGTGGATCAGCTTGAACCAGGCGCGGGCGAAGACCTCGTTGAAGTACTCCGGGTCCTTCTGGAAGCGCTCGGCGTACTTGCGGTACTCCGGGTCCATCTTCATCGCCATGTCGGCGTCGGTCATCATCGGCATGTGTCGGATCGACGGATCCTCCACGTCCACCGGCATGTCCTCTTCCTTGATGTCCACCGGCTGCCACTGCCAGGCGCCCGCGGGGCTCTTGGTCAGCTCCCACTCATGGTTGAGCAGCATGTCGAAGTAGCCGTCGTCCCAGCGGGTGGGGTGGGTGGTCCAGGCGCCTTCCAGACCGCTGGTGACGGTGTCGCGGCCCACGCCGCGGGAGGCCAGATTACGCCAGCCCAGACCTTGTTCCTCCACGTCCGCCGCTTCCGGCTCCGGGCCGATCTTTTCGGCGTCGCCGTTGCCGTGGCACTTGCCGACGGTGTGGCCGCCGGCGGTCAGGGCGACGGTCTCTTCGTCGTTCATCGCCATGCGGGCGAAGGTCACGCGGACGTCCTCGGCGGTCTTCAGGGGGTCCGGGTTGCCGTCGACACCCTCCGGGTTGACGTAGATCAGGCCCATCATCACCGCCGCCAGCGGGTTCTCCAGGGACTCGCGATCACCGGAATAACGGCTCTCGGGGTTGTCGCTGGGGGCCAGCCACTCCTTCTCGGAGCCCCAGTAGGTGTCCTTCTCCGGGTGCCAGATGTCCTCGCGGCCAAAAGAGAAGCCGAAGGTCTTGAAGCCCATGGACTCGTAGGCGACGTTGCCCGCCAGGATGATCAGGTCGGCCCAGCTCAGTTTGTTGCCGTACTTCTTCTTGATCGGCCAGAGCAGGCGGCGGGCCTTGTCCAGATTGGCGTTGTCCGGCCAGCTGTTGATGGGCGCGAAGCGCTGGTTACCAGTGCCGCCACCGCCCCGGCCATCGGCCACGCGATAGGAGCCGGCCGCGTGCCAGGCCATGCGGATCATCAGGCCACCATAGTGCCCCCAGTCCGCCGGCCACCAGTCCTGGCTGTTGGTCATCAGCTCGGTGAGGTCCTTCTTCACGGCGTCGAAGTCCAGCTTCTGGACCTCTTCGCGGTAGTCGAAGTCCTCGCCCATCGGGTTGGTCTTGCGGTCGTGCTGATGGAGGATGTCCAGGTTGAGGTTGTTCGGCCACCAGTCCATGTTCGATTTGCCGGCCGAGGTCATCGCGCCGTGCATGACCGGGCACTTGCCGGCATTCTGCTGATCACCCATGTCTCTCTCCAGTCTTCTCGGTGTGTTAACAATCGGATACCGATTGGGGACGGCTCAGGCGCCGGGCTGTACAGCCCTTCACGCTATTGTCGCCGTCGAGTCTTACCTTACATCAGTTCTAACCATAGAAAAAAGTTATTTGTTCTACCACTCTGATAGGTAGGGCATATCAAGTCGCCAAGCCGGCCGTTGGCCCTGATCAGCCCGATGACGGCGCCTCCGGTGACAGCGCCTCCACCCGGTTGCGACCGGCGTGCTTGGCCAGGTAAAGCGCGTCGTCGGCGCGTTTGATCAGGACATCAAACCGATCCCGGGGGCCCAGGGTGGTCACTCCGAAGCTGGCCGTGACCCGTTCCGGCTGTTTGAACGGATGCTCCGCTATCGCCGCCCGGAGCCGTTCCGCGCTTTTCACCGCAGCGGCCAGGTCGGTCTCGGGTAACAGGAGGATGAACTCCTCGCCGCCCCAGCGGGCGTGGACATCGACGCGCCGTATGGCGTTGTTGACCTGTGCCACCGCGGTCTTCAGCACCTCATCGCCGGCGTCGTGGCCGTAGGTGTCGTTGACTCGCTTGAAATGGTCCAGGTCGTACATCACAACCGCGACCGGGCGGTTGAACCGCGCGGCGCGCTCGATCTCCTTGGTCAGGTGGCGGGTGAATTCGCCCCGGTTCATGATGCCGGTCAGCGCATCCGTGGTGGCCAGATACCGGATCCGTTCCTGATCCCGCTTACGCTCGGTGATGTCACGGCAGTTACAGAAGATCAGCTTGACACCCTTATAGTAGGCAGCGTTGGTGGTGATCTCCACCGTGATGTCACTGCCGTCTTTGCGCCGGTGGCGGGTCTCGAAGTAGTCGCCGGTGGCCTTGGAACAATCCCACGCCCCCGTGCGTCCCTGTATCCGAGCCCGCACGGGGAGCCGGCACGGGCTCGCCGCTACCGAAAACGGGTCGGCTCCAGGAGATCACCACCATGAAACGCGCAACCACACTGTTGACCAGTATGGCGGTTGCCGCCGGCATGGTCGCCGCCACCGCCGCGGCCGATGTCTACCGCGGCGGGCACCACATCATGATTGAGCCGGATGAGCTGGAATGGGGCCCGGTCGGCTCCATGGGCGAGGGTGCCGAGATCGCCTTCATTGAGGGCGATATCTCCCAGGAGGAGCCCTTCACCTTCCGCCTGCGGCTGGAGGATGGCTACCGCATCCTGCCCCACGTCCATCCGGAGTACGAACGGGTCACGGTGCTGTCCGGGACGCTGCACTTTGCCCATGGTGAGGAGTTCGTACCGGACGAGACCCATAAGCTGAAGCCGGGTAGCGTGGCGATCATGGCCCCAGGCGATCCGATGTTCGGCTACGCCGAGGGTGAGACCATCATCCAGTTGCATGGGACCGGGCCGTGGGGGATCGAGTATCTCAACCCCGAGGATGACCCGCGCAACTGATGCCCGCCATGCCATGGGGCGGCGCCGGGGAGGGAGGCCCCGGCCGGCCCGTGGCCTTTGTGTCACGGGGGTGTATCGGTAATACTGCCGGCAGTGATTCGATCCTGCGGCAGGAGGGCATGGACGCACACGACCACACCATTGCGCCCGCGGCGGCCCCGACGGCCATCGGCACCGCACCGTCCGACCGCTTGTGCGGACGGGTCAGGGGCCTGTGCGCCGCCGCCCGACAGGCCGGGGGGCGGTGCTGAATGCTCGCCTTTCTGCAAGGCTTCGCCTACGGCCTGTGGCTCTCCTGCCTGCCTTGGTTCATCGCCGGGATGATCAACCCCCGCCTGGCCCTGCCCACAGACCCACCCCGGCGCTGGCAGGTCTTCCTGCGCTATTGGCTGGCCGCGCCCTTTATCGCCCTGTTGGCCTGGCTCACCTCGCTCTGGGGCGGGTTCGGGCCCAGCTTGGCCGGATGGGGGGCGGGGCTGGTGGCGATCCCGGTGGCGATCTTCGTTGAACGGCGCTGGCGCCGCTGGCGCGCACGGCGCCAGGCGCAGCGTGCGGTGCGCGCCGCCGAGGCGGCCGACCGGCAGACCCGGGAGGCGGCGGAACGCCGCCGGCGCGAGCAGGGGCTGCGCGCCCTGGACCCGGAACGCCCACCCGCCGGCGCCGATGACATCATCACGGCCCTGTGCGCGGTTAAGCGGGCACTGTTGCAGCATGGGCGGGAGGATCTCTCCGTTCAGGTGGACCGGCTCTATTCCCGGTACAGTCACGTGCTCGGGGTGCTGGAGCGCACCTTCGACCCGCAAGAGATGGCCTTCCAACGGGCCCGGGGGCTGGTGACGGAGGTGAGCCGGGCCGCTCTGGACCGGCTCAACCGAGTGGTGGCGTTGGTGGCCGGCGTGGCCAATATCGACGCCGCCTATGTCAGGCGCCGCCTGGCGGAATCGGGATTAGCGGCGGCGGAACGCCGGGCCCTGGAGCGCCGCCTGGCCCTGGTCGAGCGCACCGAGCAACGCATCGGCGAGGCGCTGTCGGCGAACGAGGCGGTGCTCACCGTCCTGGACGATGCCGCCGTCGCGGTCTCGCAGGTGGATACCGGCCAGGCCGCCCCGGCGGGGGCGGCCGACGCGGCCCTCCAGGAGCTCCACCGCTTCGCAGAGCGCGCGACTCGCTACAACCGCAGCCCGTGACACCAGGGAGACCGATATGGCGAAGACCCCCGAGCCGCCCCAGGGCGGCGAGTTTCACCTGGCATTGCCGCCGGTCGATGAGATCGCCGAGTCGGTGAAGCGCGGCGCCGAGGAGGCCGCCGCCGCCGACCGGGAGGACCTGGCGCGGCAGGCCGACACCTTTGTCCGCGACCTGCTCGAGGCGCTGCCCGATGAGGACGCCCCGGCCGGCGCCGCTCGCCAGCGCGAGGTCATCGACTACATGGGGATCGAGGTGCAGCGCCAGGCGGCGCGGCGCAGCGCCATGCTGCAGGAGCCCATCCGTAAACTCGCGCATCAGGGGGAGGAGGGCGGCCCGGTGGCCCGCACCCTGCTGGATCTGCGCCAGCAGATGTCGGCACTGGATCCGCGGGGGCGGGACCTCGCCCCGGGGCTGCTGGACCGCCTGCTGGCGCGGATTCCGGGCGTGGGCACCAAGGTGCAGCGCTACTTCCGTCAGTTCGAGACCGCCCAGCAGGCGCTGGACGCCATTATCCGCGACCTGGAGACGGGGGCCCGGATGCTGCGCCGGGACAACCTCACCCTGTCCGACGATCAGGCCGAGCTGCGGGAGGTGCTGGCCGAGCTGGCGAGCCATATCGAGCTGGGCAAGCTGATCGACGCCCGGCTGGTGGCGGCGGCGGAGGCGCTGCCGGAGACCGCCCCACGCCGGGCCTTTATCGAGGAGGAGCTGCTCTTCCCGCTGCGCCAGCGTATCGTCGACCTGCAGCAGCAACAGGCGGTGAGCCAGCAGGGCGTACTGGCGCTGGAGGTGGTAATCCGCAACAACCGGGAACTGATCCGCGGGGTGGACCGGGCGATCAATGTCACTGTCTCGGCGCTCAATGTGGCGGTGACCGTGGCGCTGGGGTTGGCCAATCAGCGCTTGGTGCTGGACCGGGTGGAGGGCCTGAACCGGACCACCTCGGACATGATTGCCGGCACCGCCCAGGCCCTGCGGCGCCAGGGCGCTGAGATCCAGACGCGCGCCGCGGCCACCATGCTGGACATGGAGCAGCTCGAGGCGGCCTTCGAGGATGTGCTGGGCGCCATTGACGCCCTGTCCCGCTACCGGCAGGAGGCCCTGCCGCGCCTGGATGAACAGATCGACCGCCTGGATACCCTGGCGCGCCGGGGCCAGGGGGCGATCGAGCGGCTGGAGCAGGGCAACCAGGCGTGGTCGGAGGATGAGGCGCCGGACGCCGGCGAGGGGGAGGGCGGCCGTCCCCGCGGTTGACCCGCCCTGCCGCCACGGGACCGGCCGGGCCGGCGCCGGCGGCCGCTGCTGTCAGACCCGTTCGCTTTGATTACACTCGGAGGGAAGCGCCGGCACCGGTGACAATGGAACGGTAAGCCGCCCGTAGCGAACAAGGAGACGACATGACCCCCATTCGGCCATTGTCCGCCGACCAACTCTACCGCCCCTGCCGCGCCGACCAGCTCGGCTTTCGCACCACCGAGGAGCTGGAGCGCCTGGAGCTGCCCTGTGGGCAGACGCGGGCGCTGGAGGCGTTGGACTTTGCCACCGGCATCCGCAACGACGGCTTCAACCTCTTCGTGCTCGGGCCGGCTGGCGCGGGCAAGCGGGAGTGGGTCCAGCGCTTTCTGGAGCGCAAGGCCGAGGCGCAGCAGCGGCCGTCGGACTGGGCCTATATCTACAATTTCGACGCCCCCGATCAGCCCCGGGCCCTGGCGCTGCCCGCCGGGGCCGGCCGGCGCCTGAAGCGGGACGTGGACGAACTCACCGATGAGCTGCGCAACTCCATCCCCGCCACCTTCGAGAGCGACGAGTACCAGTCCCGGATCCAGGAGCTGCAACAGGCGGCGAATCGTCGCCACCGAGAAGCAATCGAACAGATCCAACACGAGGCCGAGGAGCAGGGCATTGCCCTGCTGACCACCCCCTCGGGGTTCACCTTCGCCCCCAAGAAGGAGGGCGAGGTGCTGAGCGCCGAGGAGTTCCAGAAACTGCCCGAGGAGGAGCGCAACGCCATCGAGCAGCGGGTGGAGCAGCTACAGGAGAAGCTCCAGCAGTCCATCCAGCAGTTGCCCCAGATCCAGCGTGAGCTGCGCCAGCAGGTCCGGGAGCTCAATGAGGAGATGGTGCTGGTGGCCGCCGGGACCCCCATCCGCAATCTCAAGGACGCCTACAGCCATATCGAGGGGGTGGTCGCCCACCTGGAGGCAGTGCGCAAGGACATCATCGAGAACGTGGACGCCCTGCAGGGGGACAAGCATGGCCGCCACTCGGCGATGGAGGCGGTGCTGGAGCGCTACCGCATCAACCTCATCGTCGATCAGTCGGCGCAGACCGGCGCCCCGGTGGTGTACGAGGACCTGCCGCTGCACCAGCACCTGGTGGGGCGGATCGAGCACTACGTGCACCAGGGTGCGCTGATGACCGACTTCACCCTGATCCGGGGTGGTGCCCTGCACCGGGCCAACGGTGGTTATCTGATCCTGGATGCCCTGCGGGTGTTGCAACAGCCGATGGCGTGGGAGAGCCTGAAGCGGGCGCTGAGCGCCCACACCGTGCGCATCCAGTCGCTGGAGCGGCTCTACGGCCTGGCCAGCACCGTCAGCCTGGAGCCGGAGCCGATTCCGCTGCAGCTCAAGGTGGCGCTGGTGGGCGACCGGTTCCTGTACTACCTGCTGGCGGCCTACGACCCCGACTTTCTCGATCTCTTCAAGGTGCAGGCCGACTTTGAGGACGACCTGCCCCGGACCGACGAGAACCAGCAGGATTACGCCCGCATGCTGGCCACCATGGCGCACCAGGATAAGCTGCGCCCGCTCACCGCCGAGGCGGTGGCCCTGATCATCGAACAGGGCGGCCGGCTGGCCGATGACCAGGAGAAGCTCACCGCCCAGGCACGGATGCTGCGCGACCTGCTGGTGGAGGCCGACCACTGGGCGGCCCGCGACGAGGCCGGGGCGATCGATGCCGCCCACGTGGAGCGGACTATCGAGCAGCAGCGCTACCGGGCCGGGCGGGTGCGGGACCGGACGCTGGAGCTGATCCAGCGCGGTACGGTCATGATCGCCACTGAGGGCGAGGCCATCGCCCAGGTCAACGGCCTGTCGGTGCTGCAGCTCGGCGACCAGGCCTTCGGCCGACCGACCCGTATCACGGCCACGGCCCGGGCCGGCCGCGGCCAAGTGCTGGATATCGAACGCGAGGCCAAACTGGGCGGCAACATCCACTCCAAGGGCGTGATGATCCTGTCCCGCTACCTGGCAACGCGCTATGCCCGGGAGGGGGCGCTCTCGCTCTCGGCCAGCCTCGCCTTCGAGCAGTCCTACGGCGGGGTGGAGGGCGACAGCGCCTCGGTGGCCGAACTCTGCGCCCTGGTCTCCGCCATCGGCCGGGCGCCGATCAGGCAGTCGCTGGCGGTGACCGGCTCGGTCAACCAGCACGGCGAGGTGCAGGCGGTCGGCGGCGTCAATGAGAAGATCGAGGGCTTTTTCGAGGTCTGCCGCGGGGCCGGGACCTTGGACGGGCAGGGCGTGCTCCTGCCCGAGGCCAATGTGCCCCACCTGATGCTGCGCCGGGAGGTGCGCGAGACGGTGGCCGCCGGGCAGTTCCATGTCTATCCCATCCGCCATGTGGACCAGGCCCTGGAGTTGCTGACCGGGCTGCCGGTGGGCGAGGCGGACGCCGAGGGGGGCTATCCGGAGGGCAGCTTGAACCGCCGGGTGGCGGACCGGTTGGAGGCCTTCGGCCGATCGGTGCGCCGGCAGAGTCAGGACGACAACGGCGAGGGGGGCGGCCCCCGGACGGAGGAGGGTGACACCTCGCCGCGTGGGGGTGACGATGAGTGAGCGGCGCCAGCCCGGCCGGGAGCGCCAGCGGCTCTTTCGTCAGGCGCTGGTGTTGCTGGATGCCTCGCTGTCCAGCAATGAGGCGCTGCAGGCCGCCCTGGGCCTGTTTGCCCGGGGCGAGGTGGCGCTGCGCGGGCTGTACGTGGAGGACCGCGACCTGTTACGCAGCGCGGCCCTGCCGTTCACCCGGGAGGTGGGCGGTTACAGCGGGGTCTGTCGGCCGTTGGCCAGTGACACCCTGGAGGCCCGCCTGCGTGACCGGGCCCAGCTTATCCGCACCGTTCTCAAGCGGGTGGCGAGGGACTACCACCACCATCTGGAGCTGGAGGTCACCCGCGATCGGGTGGTCTCCGCGGCCCTGTCGCTGGTCCGCGACAATGACCTGCTGGTGATTGGCCGTACCGGCTGGGCCAGCGGCCAGGCCCGGGCGTTGGGCTCCAACGCGCGGCAATTGGTCCGGCTGGCCCCCTGCTCATTGCTCATCGGCACCTGGCCGGAGCAGCCAATCACCGCCGTGATCGTGCGTGCCGATGAGCAGGCCGAGGCCGCGCTGCGCGTGGCCCTGAGCGTGGTGGGTAACCGCGCCCGGGCCCTCAACGTGCTGGTCCTGCCCCCGGAAGGGGGGCCGGTCACGGATGCGCGGCTCGGCGAGATCGCCGAGTGGCTGGAGGACCAGGGGGTGTCCGCCCACCTGCGGGTGGTCTACCCGCCGGACGAGAACGGCCTGCTGCGCGCCCTGCTGCAGGAGCAGACCGGCGCGGTGGTGATTACCCGCAACGCCCACGAGACCCAGGCGGATCGGGAGATGGTCTCGCGCCTGTTGGAGCGAGTGGACCTGCCGCTCCTGCTGCTGCGGTGGGATACGGCGGAGGAGGCCGCGGAACGCTAGCGGGGCACCGGACCGGGGAGGACGGCCCAGGGGTTCACGGCCGAGGGGGGCACGGCCGGGGGCGTTGCAGCACCCACCAGATCGGGGCCCTGTCACTGGCCGGTGGCCCGCCGGGGACCTCCGGGGTCACGCCCAGCCCGGAGCACCAGTCCCGCAGCGCCTGATACTCCTGCTCGCCGCCGGGATGGCCACGGTAGATCATCAGGCTGATCACACCACCGGGCGCCAGTGCCCGCCAGGCCGCCGACAACGCCGCCCGGGTGGTCTCCGGGCGGGTGACCAGGGCGCGGTCACCGCCAGGCAGGTAACCGAGGTTGAACATCACCGCCGCAAGGCCGCCCTGGACCTGGGGCGGCAGGTGCTCGGCCAGGGTCTCGTGGCCCGCCGCGACCAGGGTGGCGCGCGACGCCAGGCCCCGGGCCCGCAGGCGCTGGCGTGTGGCGGCCAGCGCCGTGGGCTGGATATCAAAGGCCCAGACATGGCCACTCGCCCCCACCTGGTCGGCCAGGAACACCGTGTCGTGCCCATTGCCGGCGGTGGCGTCCACGGCCCGGTCGCCGGCACGCAGCCGTGCGGCCAACCGGGCGTGGGCCAGTGCCGTCAGGCGCCGGTGTGCCATCGCGCTCCCCCCGCGCCTTAGGACGCGGCGGCGGCCATCCGCTCCGTGGCCGGCTGGGTCTCCCGGGGCAGCTTCAGGAAGTGCACATTGGACATGTGCTGCAGGATGCGCACCACCTGGCAGCTGTAGCCGAACTCGTTGTCGTACCAGACGTAGAGCACGGCGTTGCGGCCACTGGCCAGGGTGGCCTTGGCATCCACGATGCCGGCATGCCGGTTGCCGACGAAGTCGGAGGAGGCGACCTCGGAGGAGTCCACGTAGTCGATCTGCTTCTGCATGTAGGAGTTCAGGGACATGAGCCGCAGGTAGTCGTTGAGCCCGTCGGCGGAGCAGTCCTCCTGCAGACGCAGATTCAGGATGGCCATGGAGACGTTGGGGATGGGCACCCGGATGGCGTTGCCGGTGAGCTTGCCGGCCAGTTCCGGCACCGCCTTGGCCACGGCCTTGGCCGCACCGGTCTCGGTAAGCACCATGTTCAGCGCGGCGCTGCGGCCCCGCCGGTCGCCCTTGTGGTAGTTGTCGATCAGATTCTGATCGTTGGTGTAGGCGTGCACCGTCTCCACGTGGCCGTGCTCCACGCCGTACTTGTCGTTGAGCGCCTTGAGCACCGGGACGATGGCATTGGTGGTGCAGGAGGCGGCGGAGATGATCCGGTCCTCGTCGCCGATATCCCTGTGGTTGATGCCGAAGACGATGTTCTTGATGTCGCCCTTGCCCGGCGCGGTCAGCAGGACCTTGGAGACGCCATTGCAGGCCAGGTGCTGGGACAGGCCCTTCTGGTCACGCCATTTGCCGGTGTTGTCCACCACGATGGCGTTATCGATGCCGTAGGCGGTGTAGTCGACCTCCGCCGGGTTGTCCGCATAGATGAAGCGGACCCGGTTGCCGTTGATAACCAGCGTGTTGTTGCTTTCATCCACGGTGATCGAGCCGGCAAACGGCCCGTGCACGGAGTCGCGGCGCAGCAGGCTGGCGCGCTTTTCAAGATCGCCGCCCTGGCCACGCACCACCACGGCACGCAGGCGCAGCAGGCTGCCGCCGCCCGCCTTTTCCACCAGGATGCGGGCGAGCAGGCGGCCGATGCGGCCGAAGCCATAGAGCACCACATCCTTGGGCTCGCCGGTGCTCCCTTCGGGGTCGTGGCCGTCGACGATATCGGCCAGCTCCCGGCGCAGGAAGGCCTCCACGTCGTTGTCGTTGGAGTTCTTGAAGGCCACCGCCAGTTTGCCCACGTCCACGTGCGCCGGCGCCAGGTCCAGATCGCTCATCTTGCGCACGATAGGCAGCGTGTCGCAGACCGACAGTTCGGTGCCCTCGATCTTCTTCACGAACCGGTGGTCCTTGAGGATGCGGATCACCGACTGGTTAATCAGGGAACGGCCGTAAAGGGAGGTGACGATGTTGTACTTGCGATAGAGGGTGCCGAGCAGCGGGATCATTTCCTCAGCGCGGGCCTCGTTGTCTTGCCATTCCTGAAAGACGGGATCGTGGTTTTGCTGGCTCACGGGTGACCTCTCTTGATTTTGATTGGTCGGGGCTGCCCTCGTCCGCCGGCTCACAAGAGCCATTACGGCCGCGGCGGTAGGCCGCAGTCCAGGTGCGTGTTGCCGGCGTGTCCGGGGCGTCGGGTGACGGTTTTTTAGACGCGCGCATTATCCGTTTTGCGACGCCTGGCTGCAATTCTTTCCTGCGTCCGACCGGGGCATGGCGCACAGGCGGGCACTTTTCGCTGCGAAAGGGGACTAAACTTGAATGAATCAGCCAACGAAGGGCCGTCGTATGGTCAGACCAGATAGCCAGCTAACCCCGGAGGAACGGGCCTTCCTGCAGTCGCTCTGGCAGCAGCCGGTGGCTGAGGACGAGGACCGCGACTACCTGTGCCGGCTCATGCCCGAGGGGGAACTCGCCGCATTCTGGCAATGGTTCGCCCGGGAACGGTTGGAGATCGTGGTGCACCGGGGGCGGTGCCGTTATCAATTCCCGCTGCGGGTGGTCGGTGACGCCCACCAACCGCTGCATTTCCAGGTGGGTATCCCGGAGATCCACGACGAACAGGCCCGTCCCCGGGCGTTGCGCGTCGCTCCGCCGCAGGAGGAGGTCTGTCTGCGCAGCGGGCGGGCGACGCAGCCTGGCTGTACGCCGGTCCTGGACATCTCCGCCAGCGGCATCGCCGTGCCGGCGGGGGCGCTGGGCGGGGAGGGGCGCCGCGGTGGGCCGCGCCATCTGGAGCTGCTGCTGCCCGGCGAGGCGCCCATGCCGCTGCAGGCCCGTACCCTGGCCGGGCGACGCCGGCCCCGGCGGCTGGTGATCAACCTGGACCGGCAGGACCAGCGCCTGCAGACCGCCCTGCGACGGTATATCTTCCGGGCGCACCTGCGCGACGCCTCCCCGGCCGAAGCCTGTGAGGGTGGCGGTGAGTTGGGCTGATTGGT
The DNA here is from genome assembly GCF_000014785.1 of Alkalilimnicola ehrlichii MLHE-1. NCBI lineage: Bacteria > Pseudomonadati > Pseudomonadota > Gammaproteobacteria > Chromatiales > Ectothiorhodospiraceae > Alkalilimnicola > Alkalilimnicola ehrlichii. The sequence goes on along the minus strand of NC_008340.1, from coordinate 1,724,767 downwards.
GGCCGTTCGGGGATGTGCCGGAGATCGCCCCAGGCCCGCTGTCCCGGGCGGTGCATATGGGCGAGGTGCAGGTGCTGGATGTGCGCAGCCGTCCGGAATTCCGCCGGGATCACATCCGCGGGGCAGTCCACCTGCCGGTCTGGTCCTGTAGCCCGCGACAGCTGCAACGCCTGGGGCTGGATCGCGATCGTCCGGTGGTGGTGATCTGCCTGAGCGCCCACCGGAGTATCCCGGTGGTGCGCCGGCTGCGGCGGATGGGCTTTGAGGCGATGCAGCTCAAGGGCGGCATGCGCGCCTGGTGGCGGCATCAGTCCTGATCCCCCGGTCGAAGCCGGGTGGGCTTGCCCCGGCCACAGCCGCAGCCGGTGTCTCCCCCGTCCTCGCGGCCGGGCACGGGGTCGACCCCATGCCCGCCCCAGGGGTGGCAGCGCAGGAACCGGCGCAGCGCCATCCAGCCGCCGCGCACCGGCCCGTGCACCTGCAGGGCCTCCACCGCATAGTGGGAGCAGGTGGGCCAGTAGCGGCAGCGCGGGCCGATCAGGGGCGAGATCCCGTACTGATAGACACGGACCAGACCGATCAGCAGCAGGGTCAATGGGTTCTTGCGCATGAGCGGGGTTACCGGGCGATGGTGGATGGGGCATCCGAGGCCAGCCACTTGGCGTGATCGGATTGTCATGGTAACGTCTCCGCGCTGCCTACCCAAGGCAGGGTCCGTACCAAACGGGCCGCCATTATGGCGGCGGTGCCGGTCCCCTCGCGACGATAAACCGTGAATTCCGTCAGGCCCGGAAGGGAGCAGCGGCAGCGGTGGACTCGGGCGCCGGGGTGTGGCTGGTATCCGCCGCCTCCATCTATCCGCAGCGCACTGCTCCCCTGAACCGGTGGCGCACCGCCCCCACCACCCGTACACTTTGTAGCCTCGCTCCGCAGACAGCAGGAAACCATGGCTTACCAGGTACTCGCCCGCAAGTGGCGACCGCGCACCTTCTCCGAGATGGCCGGGCAGGAGCACGTGCTGCGCGCCCTGGTCAACGCCCTGGAGCAGCAGCGCCTGCACCACGCCTACCTGTTCACCGGCACCCGCGGCGTGGGCAAGACCACCGTGGCCCGGATCCTGGCCAAGTGCCTGAACTGCGAGCAGGGCGTGACCGCCGAGCCCTGCGGGACCTGCGATGCGTGCCGGGAGCTGGACGCCGGCCGCTTCGTGGACCTGATCGAAGTGGACGCCGCCTCGCGCACCAAGGTGGAGGACACCCGCGAGCTGCTCGATAACGTGCAGTACGCGCCCACCCGGGGCCGCTACAAGATCTACCTCATCGACGAGGTGCACATGCTCTCCGGGCACAGCTTCAACGCCCTGTTGAAGACCCTGGAGGAGCCGCCGCCGCACGTGAAGTTCCTGCTCGCGACCACCGACCCGCAGAAGCTGCCGGTCACCATTCTGTCGCGCTGCCTGCAGTTCAACCTCAAGAACCTGCCGGGTGGCCTGGTGGCGGACTACCTGCACACGGTGGTCGAGCAGGAGGGGGTGGCGGCCGAGCCACAGGCCCTGGCGCGGCTGGGGCAGGCGGCCAAGGGCAGCATGCGCGATGCGCTCTCCCTGCTGGATCAGGCCATCGCCTTCGGCGCCGGCGCGGTTCGCGAGGACGAGGTCTGTGCCATGCTCGGCACCATTGACCGCGGGTTCGTGCTCGAGGCGCTGGAGGCATTGGCCGCGGGCGACGGGCGGGCGCTGCTGGCGGTGACGGCGCGGATGAGCGAGCGGGCCCCCGACTTCAGCGACGCCCTGGATGAGCTCCTGCACTGCCTGCACCAGCTGGCCCTGCTCCAGGTGGTGCCCGAGGCACTGCCCGCTGGCGACCCCGATGCGGACCGGCTGCGGGATCTGGCCGCAAGGCTGCCGGCGGAGGATGTGCAGCTTTACTACCAAATCGCCCTCAATGGGCGGCGTGACCTGCCGCTGGCGCCCGAGGGCCGCACCGGCTTCGAGATGGTGCTGCTGCGCATGCTGGCCTTCCAGCCGGTGACCGGGACCGCAGTGGCGGCGACCGGCGGGGCGGGGGCAGACGCCCCGCCAGCGGCAGCGGCGGGTTCACCGCGGTCCCAGGCCGCCCCCAAGGCGACGCGGCCCCGGCGGGAGGCCCACCCGTCGCCGACCCCGACAGAACGGGCGGAGCCCGCGGCCGCTCCGGCGGGTGGGTCGCCGCCGCCCGAGCAGGGCGGGGGGCTGGGCGGTTACCGTGAGGCGCTCATGCGGGCGGCGCGGGGCCAGGCGGTCGAGCCGGATGGCCCCGCACCGGCACCGGCCGACCCGTCGGCCGCCGCTGAGCCGGCCCCTGCCGGGGGGCGCGAACCGGCCGCGGGGCTGACGGACCCGCCGGCCTGGGCCGAAGGCCCGCCGGTTAGCGACGAGGAGCCGCCGCCGATCGGCGCTCAGCCCGCGGCCGCCGAGACCGCGCCGGAGACGACGGCGCCGGACGATGCGGGGATCACGCCGGAAACCTGGCCCTGGCGCGCCCGCGACCTGCCGCTGGACGGCGCCCTCCGACAGTTTGCCGCGCACTGTGAGTGGGTCGGTGAGGAGGAGGGCCGTGTTATCCTTCGTCTCGATAGCGGCCACGGGATGCTGCGCACCCCGGCGCTGGAGGCGGAGCTGGCCCAGGTGCTCGGCGACTACCTGGGCCGGGCGGTGCGTCTGGATGTCCGGCTCGAGTCGCCGCACCGGGACACACCGGCCACGGTCGCCCGGAGGGAACGCGCCGAACGGCTGCGGGCCGCCCGCGAATCGCTGGAGAATGACCCGAACGTCGCCCGGCTGCACCAGCGCTTCGGCGCCGAGTTGCTGCCGGACACGGTCAGGCCCCGGAAGGGGGCTGACCCGGCCACGTGATCTGTAACAGCCCAAGATGAGGAACAAGCCATGAGGGGCGGAATCGGTAACATGATGAAGCAGGCCCAGAAGCTCCAGGAGGAGCTGAAGAAGGCCCAGGAAGAGATCGCCAAGATGGAGGTCACCGGGGAGTCCGGTGGCGGGATGGTGGCGGTGACCATCAACGGCAAGCACGAGGCGCGTCGGGTCAGTATCGACCCCAGCCTGTTCGAGGACGACCGCGAGATGGTCGAGGATCTGGTGGCGGCGGCCTTCAACGACGCCGTGCACAAGCTGGAGCAGGAGAGCCAGCAGCGTATGGCAGGCCTGAGCGAGGGTATGAACCTGCCCTCGGGCTTCAAGCTCCCGTTCTGAAGCGCGAATGCGCTACTCCCCGCTGATCGACCAGCTCATTGAGAGCCTGCGCTGCCTGCCCGGGGTCGGCCCCCGGTCGGCGCAGCGCATGGCCTTTCATCTGCTGCAGCGGGACCGCGACGGCGGGCGCCGGCTCGCCACGGCGATCCGCGAGGCCATGGACCAGGTGGGCCACTGTCGCCAGTGCCGCGTGCTCACCGAGGAGCCGGTCTGTGGCCTCTGTGCCAGTGACCGGCGTGACCGCAGCCTGCTCTGCGTGGTGGAGGGGCCGGCGGACGTCTTCGCCCTGGAGCAGGCGACGGATTTCCGCGGGCTCTATTTCGTGTTGATGGGGCGGCTCTCACCCCTGGACGGCGTGGGACCGGAGGCCCTGGGGCTCGACCGGCTGGAGGCGCGCCTGGCGGAGGGCGAGGTGCAGGAGGTGATCCTGGCCACCAGCCCGACGGTGGAGGGTGAGGCTACCTCGCACTATATCGCCGAGCTGGCCCACCAGCGCGGGGTGCGCACCACTCGCATCGCCCACGGTGTGCCCATGGGCGGCGAGCTCGAGTACGTGGACAGCGGCACGCTGTCCCACGCCTTCGCCGGCCGCCGCGACTACGACTGAACCCAGGAGGCGGATCATGAGCGATTGTCTTTTCTGCCGCATGGTGTCCGGGGAACTGCAGCCGGACGTAGTGCACGAGACCGATGACGTGCTCGCCTTCCGCGACATCAATCCGCAGGCACCGCTGCATGTGTTGGTCATCCCCAAGAAGCACATCGCCACGATCAACGACATCGAGGCCGGGGACGAGGCGCTGATCGGCAAGCTCTATCGCGCCGCGGCCGTCATTGCGGCCCAGGAGGGCGTCGCCGAGAGCGGTTACCGCACGGTGATGAACTGCAATGCGGATGCCGGTCAGGAGGTGTTCCACCTGCATCTGCACGTGGTGGGCGGCCGCCGGCTGCGCTGGCCGCCGGGCTGATCGCCTTAGCTCAGGTGGTGGTGCTCGTCCGCAAGACGTTGCAATCGCCGGCCGGCCTGTTCGCAGAAATGCCGGAAGCCCATGGCCGCCGTCCCATCCAGGCCACACCCCGCCAGGTGGCGGTCGGCGTAGAACAGCCCGGCCAACCGGTCGTTGACGCGGAGGCTGGCCAACAGACAGGGCTGGCCGCCGTTGAAGCGCTGTAACGGCTCCGGTAGCCGGTCCCTGCCCTGAGTCGGCTGGCACAGCCGGTAGGCGGGGGCCTGATCGATCACCTCACGCAGCAGGGGGCTGTGGGCCGGGGTTACGGTCATCTCGTGCAGCAGTGGGTCCCCCAGCGCGCCGCGTTGCAAGAACAACTGCAGATGCTCACCGCGGCGTGGCGCCCGCAGGAAGAGTGTCCGGTTCAATCCCAGCCCCTCATGCAGCCCGGTCAGCACCAGGCTGATAAGCACCGCCTCGCGGTTGTCCAGGCGGTGGCGGGTGAGCAGCTCCAGGCGTGCCCGGTCAAAGTCCTCCCGCTCCAATTCCGCTGCCACCCGGGCGCGGATGTCCGCCCGTGGGGCCAGGCAGAAAGGGGCCGGGGTGGATGGCGACGGCCCGCGGTCCCCGTCCAGTGCCAGTGTCGGCGACCAGCCGGTGGGGGGTGGGGTCTGCTCGTGGATGACCTGTGCCGTCTCCAGGGTCACCCGGCGGGCGTGGTCCTCGCTGTCGCCCATGTAGTGCGACAGCGCCTGGATCAGCACCGGCAGCTCCCGGGCCGCCCGCGGGTCCTCCGCCACCCGGGCCAGGCGCAGGGCCAGCAACACCGCCTGGCTGCGCTGGGAGAGGGGGCGGATGCCGCTCAGGTCTTCCAGCGCCAGGTAGGGCAGCCGCCAATGATTACCCAGACTGATGGCCAGGTCCTGCAGGGTGAAGCCGAGCACCGCTGTCTCCGCGTCGGCGTCCAGTCGGGCGTCCGTGGCCAGCGCGTCCACCTCGGCCATCCGCTCCGGGGCATGGGCCCGCAACATCAGCTCGCCCATGTGGCGTATCAGGGTGGCGTCGGCCACTTCGCTGGGCCGCCGGTCGTGGCGTAACCGCACCCACTCCTCCGCTTGGCGGGCCGCGTGAACCGCCCGCGCATGGCAGCGCAGATAGCGGGTCAAGGCCTCACCGTGTAACAGCCGGTCCGCGGGTGGCAGGGCCTCCCAGCAGGCCGCCACGCCGTTGCGCCCGAGCATGATCAGGGCCTCCTCGGTGCCCTCCAGGCGCGTGTCCAGGTGACGGTGGCGCACTGCCGCCGCACGGCGCAACAGGCCCACGACCGCTGCCGGGTCTTGTTGCAGCTGCCAGGTCAAAAGGGCGCTCTCGGCACCGAAGTCCGGTGCCAGCGCAGGGTGGCGGGGCAGGGGGCGCTCGCCCAGCCATTCCACCCAGTCCTGCAGGCGTTTTGGTGTTTTGTTGCTCATTGCGCGCGCCTTTCCCCGCGGGGCTGCTCATGATTGGGCCTCTCTGGTCGCTAGTATATACTGACTAGCCAAATCCGCTCCAAAACGCAGGGAAATGCGGCGCACCCGCCGAATCCATTTATGAAGCTCATTCTTGGCGTCATCATCGTTCTGGTCTCGGTCGCGGTGGGGTATACCGCCCACGGCGGTAATCTCGCCGTGCTTTGGCAGCCTTTCGAGGTGTTGATCATCTTCGGGGCCGCCGGCGGTGCCTTTCTGATCGCCAACCCCATGAAGGTGGTCAAGCAGGTGGCAGGCAATGTCCCCCGGATCATGAAGGGCCCGCCCTACCGCAAGCAGCACTATATGGATTTGCTGGCGCTGCTCTACGAGGTCTTCCAGAAGACGCAGCGCGATGGCCTGCTCTCCATCGAGGCCGACGTGGACAACCCCCACGAGAGCGAACTGTTCCGCAAGTACCCCTCGGTGCTCAACGACCACGAAGCGCTGCATTTCCTCTGCGACTACCTGCGGCTGATGGTCGGCGGGAACATGAACCCCTTCGAGCTGGAAAACCTCATGGATGTGGAGCTGGAGACCCACCACCAGGAGGCGGAACTGCCGGCCCATGCGGTCAACCGAGTGGCCGACGCCCTGCCCGGGTTCGGTATCATCGCCGCGCTGCTCGGCATTGTGATTGCTATGGGCGAGATCGACGGCCCCGTCCAGCAGATCGGCTCCCTGGTCGCCGCTGCGCTGATCGGTACCTTTATCGGCATCCTGGCGGGCTACTCGCTGGTCGGGCCACTGGGGATCGCCATGGAGCACCGGGCCCGGGAGAAGGCCAAGTACCTGGAGGTGATCAAGGTGACCATCATGGCTGTCCTCAATGGCTACAAGCCGGTGGTGGCCGTGGAGTTCGGACGCAAGGCGATGTACGAGGCCGAGCGGCCGAGCTTCGAGGAGCTGGAGAATCACGTGAAGGGGCACAACGCCTGACGCCATGGCCGGTTTCGAGGACAACCGCACGCGGCCCATTGTTGTCAAGCGGGTCAAGAAGGTGGTCGGCGGGCACCACGGCGGGTCGTGGAAGGTCGCCTTCGCCGACTTCATGACCGCGATGTTCGCCATGTTCCTGGTGCTCTGGATCGTGACCGCCATGGACGACCCGCAGCGTGCGGCGGTGGCTGACTACTTTCGCAACCCGACGCTGGTCGATGACAGCGGGGCCGAGTCGGCGCCCTCCATGCTGGATCTGGAAGGGGGCTCGCCCACGCCGCTGGAGCTGGGTGAGACGCCGACACCGATGGACCAGCAGCGGGACGAGGGGGCCTGGATCAGTGAGGGCGCCATGCGCGACCTGCTCAGCGAGTTGGAGCGGGCCCTGGAGGAGAAAGAGGAACTGGCTGAGTTCCGCGATCAGGTGCTGATGGACATGACCCCGGATGGCCTGCGCATCCAGTTGGTGGACGCCGAGAACCGGCCGATGTTTGACCTGGGCAGTGCCCGCCTGCGCAGCTACGCAGCGGAGATCCTCTCCGGCCTCACCGGGGTGTTGGAGCGGGTGCCGAACGCGTTGCGCATCTCGGGGCACACCGACGCCCGGCCCTTTGTCGGCCGGCGTGACTACACCAACTGGGAGCTCTCCACCGACCGGGCCAATGCGGCGCGGCGGACGCTGACCGCCAGCGGCATTGCTCCCTATCGGGTGGCTCAGGTGGTCGGGGTGGCGGAGACGCAGCCGCTGGATCCGGACAATCCCATGGCCCCGGTGAATCGGCGGATCAGCATCATCCTTCTGACCCCCGAGGCCGATCAGGCCATGCGCAGCCCGGAGTCGGTGGCACCCGACGCCCTGTAGCGCCGGTAGCGCCGATCAGGCGGCTTCGTCCAGCAGGTGGTGCAGGGTGGCCAGCCGTCCTGGCTCGATCTCACCCCGCTCGACGGCGGCGCGGACCGCGCAACCGGGCTCGTTGCGGTGCTGACAGTTATGGAACCGGCAGCCGCTGGCCACCCGGGCGATCTCCGGAAAGGCGGGTTGCAACGCCTCGCGCGGGATGTTGGCCAGGCGCAGGGCACGGATACCGGGGGAGTCGATGAGATCGCCCCCCTCGGGCAGGTGGTAGAGGGTGGTCTCGGTGGTGGTGTGGCGGCCCAGACCGCTCCGCGCCGAGAGATCGCCAATGCGCAGGTCACGGTCGGGGAGCAGGGCCTTGATCAGCGACGACTTGCCCACGCCGGATAGGCCGACCAGCACACTGGTGCCCTCCCGCAGCGCCTCCCGCAGCGTCTCCATGCCCTCGCCGGTGTGGGGACTGCCGGCCATTACCGCCACCCCCCGGGCCCGGTGGCCGGCGAAGACCGACGCGAGCAGCCGCTCCGCCTGGTCCGGGTCCAGGTCGGTCTTGTTGAGCCAGAGCAACGGTTCCACCGCCAGGTGGTGGGCCAGCACCAGGTAGCGGTTGATCAGTTCCGGGTCCGGCGGCGGCTCCAACGCGGAAACCACCACCATGCGGTCGACGTTGGCGGCGATGGCCTGCACCCGGCCGTTGTAGGCGGTGCGTGCGATGACGCCGTGGCGCGGATGAATGCGGTCGATCACCCCGGTTTCGTCCGTCTCCGGGTGCCAATCCACGTAGTCGCCGCACAGGGGGCGCCCGACCCGCTTTAGCGACAGACAGCGATACAGGCGGCCCTCCCGGTCTTCGACCAGGCTCTCGCGGCCGTGGTGGCTGACGACCCGGCCCGTTTGTCCGGCTGCTGGGCTCACTGGTGGTTCTCCGTCCCCCGGGTGGTTGTGGTCAGGGCGTGGCTGGTGCCTCCTGCTGCGGGATTGTGCCACGGTGCGTACGGGACTGCAGGCCCACATGGCGGGACTCATCCAGTAAACTGGCCCCAATCTCAGGCTGAGGAGCGGACATGGGTTTTTCCGAGCACAATCTGGTCTGGCTGGACCTGGAAATGACCGGGCTCGATCCGGATACCGACCGCATCATCGAGATCGCCACCCTGGTCACCGACAGCCAGCTGAACATCCTGGCCGAGGGGCCGGTGTTGGCGGTGCGTCAATCCGAGCAGGCGCTGGCCGCCATGGACGAGTGGAACACCCGCACCCACGGCGAATCCGGCCTGATCGAACGGGTACGCGCAAGCCACCTGGACGAGGCCGCTGCAGAGGCGGAGACCCTGGCCTTTTTGCGCCGCTGGGTGCCGGAGCGGGCCTCGCCCATGTGCGGCAACAGCATCTGTCAGGACCGGCGGTTTCTGTACCGCTACATGCCGCGGCTGGAGGCCTGGTTCCACTACCGCAACCTCGATGTCAGCACCCTGAAGCTGCTGGCCAACCGCTGGCACCCGGAGGTGCTCCAGGGCTTCAGCAAGAAGGCGACCCACCAGGCGCTGGAGGACATTCGGGAGTCGGTGGCGGAGCTACGCCACTACCGGGCGCACTTTTTGCGGCTGCCGGCGGCCGGGGCCGAGGGCGGTGGCGCGGCCGACTGAGGGCGCCGGGGCCCCTGCCGCCGTTAGCCCTCGTCGTCAGCCAGCGGCAGGGCGCAGGCCCGGGGCAGGGGGGTGCCCCGGGCGAGGTGGTCGGCCAGCCGCTGCGCGTAATAGGGGGCCTGGAGTGTGCCCTTGGAGCCCAGGCCGTTGAGGATATAGAGCCGGGGCTCCGAGGGGTGGGCGCCGACGAACGGTACATTATGCCGGGAGCCGCAGCGCACGCCGACCCGCCGGTCCAACACCTCCAGCCGATCGTGGCCCAGAAGGCGCGCGGCGGTCTCCAGAAGGGCCGTCTCGTCGCCCGCCCGGAAGCCGGTGTCGCGGTCCGCCCGATGGAAGGTGGCGCCCACGCGCAGGGTGTGCTCATCCAGGGGCAGGACCCCCTTGCCGCCGGCGATGATCCGCCGGGGCAGGGGGTGCGCGGAGCGCAGGGTGAGTACCTCGCCACGGGCGTAGCGGTAGGGCAGGCGGGCGAACCAGGGGTTGTCCAGGGCGCGGTGGCCTTCGCAGAAGACCACCCGGTCCCAGTCCCTGCCGGCCCAGCGCACCCCCGCCCGCCCCGGTTTGAAATCCGCGTGGTCGACGGTTTCCACGCTCAGCAGGCCCTCGGCCTTCAGCCGCTCCCGGACCGCGCTGAGCAGGCCGGGCAGGTCCCACCAGCCCCCCTGGTGCAGGTGGAAGCCGCCCAGCGGGTCCCCGTGTACGCCCGGAAGGCTGCCCGCCTCAAAGCGTGGCCCTAGCAGCTCTGCAAAGCCCGGCTTAACGCGGCGCTCCTGCCAGCGCCGCTGTTCCTGCTCGCTGCCGAACAGGCGCGCGATGGGCCGGGGGTGGAAGAGGCGCCGGCCGAGCTGATGCTCCAGGTCGCGGGTCAGCTCGGGGATCGCGGGCAGCACTTGGTCGGCGAGGGGGATGCGCGCTAGGCGGGGGCCGGTGACCGGGCTGGTAATCCCGGCCGCGGCGAGGCTGGCCGAACCCGGCCGGTCGTCCTCCACCACCCGGGGGCGCAGGCCGTGACGCAGCAGGGCCATGGCGAGCAGGCTGCCGGCCAGGCCCTGGCCGACGATGAGGATCTCCCGGGGCTTCGGGGTTGACGGCTGGGCATTGAAAGGCATCGGCTGTAGGATCCGCGTCTATAGTGGTATCCAGGCCACGGCCGTGGCCTGGGCGTGGCAAACTTGCGACAGTGTGCGAGGTCGCGCCTCAATCAGTGTGCCAAACCATAACGGACAAGGAGCGACGGATGAAACGGGATAACGTCGGGAAGCCTCATCGCGGTGGCCGCGGCGCCGTGGCGAGCGGACTGTGTGCGGCCGCGGTGGCGGCCCTGCTGGCCGGTGGGCCCGCCACCGCGCTGGCCAACAATGCGTTCCACGGGGTTTACCTGGGTGGCCAGATCGGTTGGGCCGGCTACGACACCGATATCGAGACCGATGGCGACTCGATCAAAGGGCTTGCCGCCAGCGGAGTGAGCAGCGGCGTGCTGCTCGGCACCGGGACGGTCAACGACGGCTGGTACTTCGGGTTCCAGGGGAATTTCCTGTTGAACAACGCCGATGCGTCGTTGGGCACGGACGCCGACTTGGACGTGGAGGAGAGCTACGGGATCGATGCGCGCCTCGGCCGGGTGATCAGCGACCGTGTACTGCTCTACGGCCTGGCCGGGTGGCAGCGGACCAACGCCGAGCTGAGCGTGGCCGGGGTGGACAAGGATGACAAGGACTTCGATGGCTTCCGCTTCGGTGCCGGGGTGGAGATGGCCACTCAGGACAATGTCTTTTTCCGTATTGAGTACACCCAGACCGTCTACGGGTCCGAAGACTTCCGTATTGACGGCGACGAGGTGGAGGCGGACCCGCACGCCCAGGACTTCCACCTGGTGATCGGGTACCGGTTCTGATTGGCGTTGGCACCACGCAGACGGGTGGTGACCTAGACGGTTTGCGGCGGCAGCGCGGACCGATTACCATCTCCTGCCGCATCGGGCCGGTCAGCGTGGCCCGGTGCGGCCTCACGATCGTCCCCCTGCCGTTCAGGTGACCACCGCCATGTCTGCAATCGTTGCCGCCAATTCGCCCCGCGTGGGCTTTGTCAGCCTGGGGTGCCCCAAGGCGCTGGTCGACTCCGAGCGCATCCTGACCCAGCTCCGGGTGGAGGGCTATGAGATCGTCGGCGGCTACGAGGAGGCCGATGTGGTGGTGGTCAACACCTGCGCCTTCATTGAGGCGGCTCAGGCGGAATCGCTGGACGCGATCGGTGAGGCCCTGGATGAGAACGGCAAGGTGGTGGTCACCGGGTGTCTGGGCACCAAGGGCGATCTGATCCGAGAGACCCATCCGGGGGTGCTGGCCATCACCGGCCCGCAGGACTACGAGGCGGTGATGGCGGCCGTGCACGCCCAGTGCCCCCCGCCGGCCCGGGATGCCTTCACTGGCCTGCTGCCGGCCAGCGGTGTCAAGCTCACCCCGCGCCACTACGCCTATCTGAAGATCTCCGAGGGCTGTAATCACCACTGCACCTTCTGCATTATCCCCCAGCTCCGGGGCCGGCTGGTGAGCCGGCCGGTGGACCAGGTGCTCGCCGAGGCGGAGCGGCTGGTCGGGGACGGGGTGCGCGAGCTGCTGGTCATCTCCCAGGACACCTCCGCCTACGGGGTGGATACCCGTTATGCGGCGGCGGAATGGCGCGGTGTCCCCCGGCGCACGCGCATGACCGAGCTGGCCGACGCCCTCGCCGAACTGGGCGTTTGGGTGCGGCTGCACTATGTCTATCCCTACCCCCACGTGGACGAACTGATCCCGCTGATGGCGGAGGGGCGCATTGCCCCCTACCTGGATATGCCGTTGCAGCACGCCAGTCCCCGCATCCTCAAGGCCATGCGCCGCCCCGCCGGCGGCGAGGCGGTGCTCGAGAGGATCCGTCGCTGGCGCCAGCGCTGTCCGGACCTGACCCTGCGCTCCACCTTCATTGTCGGCTTCCCTGGCGAGACCGAGGACGATTTCCAGGTGCTGCTCGAATTCCTGGAGGCAGCGGAACTGGACCGGGTCGGGTGCTTCACCTATTCACCGGTGGAGGGTGCGGCCGCCAACGCCCTGGCGGATCCGGTGCCGGAGGCGATCGCCGAGCAGCGCCAGGCCCGGCTGATGGCGTTGCAGGCCGAGATCAGCGCCCGGCGCCTGGCGCGGCGCGTGGGCACGGAGTGCACCGTGCTGCTGGACGCCGTGGACGGGGATGCGGCGGTGGGGCGGTCGCAGTTGGAGGCGCCGGAGGTGGATGGTGTGATCCATCTGCGGGGGGCCGAGGGTTGCGCGCCCGGCCAATGGGTGCCGGCCCGGCTGGAGGACGCGGACGAGCACGACCTCTACGGCCGGGTCCTCTGAGAGGGGCTCGCCTCGGGGTCGGCGGAGGCCGCCTCCAGGGGCTCGCCCGCCTCGATCTCGAGGCCTCGGCAGAAGGCCTCGATCTGGATCCGGACATCGTCCGGTCGCTCGGTGGGCAGCCAGTGGTGGGCGTCGAGTACCCGCACCTCGCACCGGGGCATGGCCTCCAGGTAGCGGCGCGTGACCTGGCAGTCGGACAGATCCGAGCCATTGGAGAGCAGAGCCAGCGTCGGCGCCCCGATCTCCGCCAGACGATCGCCCGGCAGCCCCACCGTGGCCAGCAGGGCCTCCACATAGAGCGCCCAGGGCATGCGTCGCATGTCGTCCAGGGGGCGGCCGTGGCTCTTGCGGATGACATCCGCCCCCCCCTCCTGGGCCATGCGCTCGCGGGCCGCGCGGTCGAGCGCCACCAGGTCCACGCTGCGGTAGCGACGCCGGTGCAGCCCCACGGCGTAGGCGGCATGGGCCGCGGCCAGCAGCGGCCGGAGCAGGCCGCGCCAGCGGTAATAGCGTTGCAGCCGCGCGGGCAGCGCCTCTGGCAACAGGGGCTCCACCAGGACCAAGCCCTGAACCCGGTCCGGGTGGCGGCGCGCAAACTCCGCCGCCACCGCGGCGCCCAGGCAGTGGCCCACCAGCACTGCGCGCTGGTGCCCTTCCGTGTCCAGCAATGAGAGCAGGTCCCGGCACCAGCGCCCCAGGTCCACCGGCCGCCAGTCCAGGGACTGGCCGTGGCCGCGCAGATCGGTGCGGATAATCTCCCAGTTGCGGGTCAGGCGAGTCTGGGCGCTGAACTCAGCCCAGCGACTCATGTTGCTGCTCAGTCCGTGCAGTGCGACCAGTACGCCCCGGCGGCGGCCGCTGGTGGGCCGGATCTGGTAGGCAAGGCGGGTCCCGTCGCTGGCAACCAGCGTACAGCGATGTTCGCCCTGGTTGGCCGGGCTGGTCTCGAACAACATGAATCGCCTGGGCAGGAAGTGTTAGACCCCGGGGATGATCGCTGTTCCCCGCCGGAAGTACAAGGGCGGCGGCCAGCGATCACTGCCCAGAGCCACGATCGAGCTCATTCGGCCTGCTCCACCCGATTACGGCCGCGCTGCTTAGCCCGGTACATCGCCCGGTCTGCGCGGTCGATCAGGCGATCCACCGTATCCCCGCGGCTCAGCGATGCCACCCCCACACTGATGGTGACCGGTCCCACGCCGGGAAACCGCAGCCCGGCGATGCACTGTCGCAGCCGCTCGGCCAGGGTCCATGCCTCCTCCGGGGCACTGTTCGTGGCCAGCACGATGAACTCCTCACCGCCCCAGCGACCGAGAAAATCGGTGGCCCGGAGTTCCCCCACCACCGCGCGGGCCAGGGCGACCAGGACTTGGTCGCCGGCCTCGTGCCCATACTGGTCGTTGACGGCCTTGAAATGATCGATGTCGAAGAGCAGCAACGAACAGGGGGTGCCATACCGCTCGTGGGCGCCGCGCTCCAGCTCGATCTGCTCCTGCATGCGGTAGCGGTTCCAGACGCCGGTGAGTGAATCGGTGGTGGCCTGGCGCTTCAGCCGCCGGTTGGCCTCGGTCAACTGGGCATTGAGCAGGTCGATCTCCTTTCTGGAGAGCAGCACGGCCACTTCGTCGGCCAGGTCCAGGACCGCCTCTCGCTCGATATCACGCCATGGCGCGCTGTGGCCGCGGACCTCCTCGCGCCAGGCCGCGAAGGAATGGCGGGGGGTGAGGGGGGCGGCGACCTTCTCGGCGCCCCAGAGGGCCTCAGGCCGGCCTGCCCAAAGCCGGGTTTGAACGTTCTCGGCCCGAAAGAAGAGCAGAAACGCCGGCTGCTCCGAATCCACCAGCACCGGTGCGGCCAACAGACCGCAGCAGCGCCCGCGCGGGAGTTCGGCCGCCACCGGCCAGTCGTCCGGAGAGTGCCAGCTCCAGGATGCATCCCTGGGCGCCAACCTGACCAGGCCCTGCACCAAGGCTGCCAGCGTCCGGTCGGGTGGTGCCGTGCCGAAGGTGTGATACTGACCGCGATAGGCCAGGGCGATACCACACGCCCGGAAAAGCGTCAGCCAATCCGCCCCATGATCCGCCACCAGTTCCGACAACCGGGTTGCCCGTGGCCGGCGTTCCAGCACGAGGCGGGCGCGACAAGCCCTTACTCTCCGCTGATAGCGGGCATTGCGCTGGGCATTGAGCAGCATCAAACGGGATTGAGCCACTTGCACTAAGGCCAGGACCGCATCGCGCAGGGTGGGAGGCAGGGAGCGCGCCTCCTGTCCATGACACGCAAGCAGCCCCCAAAGACCCTCGGCATCGTCCCGAATGGCCACGGACAGGGCCGACTTCACGCCCATGTTGTGTAGATAGGCCTGGTGGATCGGCGAGACGGCCCGCAACACACCGGCGGAAAGGTCCAGCGGGTGCTGGTCCAGTGGGTCCTCTGTCGGTACTAATGGCACCGGAGCGGCCGGGGCATCGGGGATGCTACGAACCGGATTAACGTCGTAGAGCTGCCGTACCTGTGGCGGGATATCGCTGGCCGGGAAGTGGTGCGATAGATAGCTGTCCATATGCTCGCACCGGCTCTCGGCCACCACGCAGCCATGCCAGTCGGGATCGAACTGGTAGACCATCGCCCGCTCGTGTCCGGTGAGATCCCGCGCCGCCGCGACGAGGGTCTCCAGGAGCGCCCCCGCCGTGCGGGCTCCGGCCAGGTGCGACAACCAGTCCCCCATCGCGGGGAACAGCGTTTGGGTATCGGGACCGGAAAGCGCCTCGAATTCGAGCACCACCCGCTCCCCGCTTCGATAGGCCGTGGTTCGAAAGCGCCGGTTCCTCCCCCGCAGGCGCATACCCGCTACCAGGCTCACTGGCTGGAGCGGAGCCTGCGGCAGCGAGGCGCTGATCCGGCGAAGCAGATGCCGCCCCAGGAGGGCCTTGGGGTCGGAAGCCAGCGCCTGCTCGGGAGTTACACCGAAAAACCGGTGCAGGTTGGCGCTGGCCTGCAGAAGACGTCGCAACCGCTGGTCAAGGCTGACCAGACACCCGGAGGGTTGCACCGCCCCGGGGATATGCACCGGCTCGCGGGCGCAGGCCTCCTGTGCCCGGGCCAGTTCAGAGGGGTCGGTAGGCGCCATGGAGGCTCTCCTTGGGCTGTTCGCTATTAGCTGCAGCGAGGTGCGCCTCAAGGGCATGGAAGGTCGACCGCGCCCCGGCGAGTGCCTGTTCAAGCCCGCCCCGGGGGGCAGCCCCGCCGAGCGACGCCCGGAAGCTGCGCCATTGGCCGGCGTGGTAGAGATGAAAGTAGCGCGCCCCGCGCCGGGCATCGAGTCCGAGCCGCCGCTGCAGGCGGGGCGCGATCACACGGCCGCCCTGGGTGGCCCCTTCCAGCACGTAGAGCACGCCCAGCAGGTGGTTGCGCGAGATCAGCTGGGGAACGGCGCCCGAATGGCCCTCTGGCAGTACGGCACCGATATCCATCAGGTCGCGCCGAATCAGGGGGTGGCGCGGCAGGTAGCGGTAGCCCGCTTGCGGGAAGCGTTCGAGCCAGGGGGGTAACACCGCCTCCAGGGCGGCGAAATAGGCGAGAAAGACCGCTAGCGCCCGGCGATACTGCGCCATGGTGAGCCGATCCGATTGCAGCGGCAGGAGTACGGGGTGGCTTTCTACCCGCTGGTGAGCGGCCCGCGTGCCGTCGCGCAACGCCTGCAGCCAATCCGCCGGATCGCCCCGGGTAAGCGGGTCGGCCGTCCCCACGCGGTAGCCTGGGGAACCCGTTTCCATGTGGCGCCCTCTTCTCGCCGTACCGTGAGAGGCCGGCCCCATTTCACCCGTCCGACTACGGGGTGGCCTCGCTAACAGCGTACCATTTGTTGACCGGAATCATACCTTGTGAAAACGCAAAAGCCCCGGGGCGGGCCCCCGGGGCTTGGTGTCACCGGCGGATGGGCCGGTCAGGACTGGGTGGCAGTGCTCCCGGCGTGGCTCTCGCTGGGGCCCAGGCCAAGGACGTAGAGCAGCGGCGGGAAGGCGAGGACGCCGAAGGCCACGCCAAAGCCGATGCTGCCGCCGATCAGGGAGAGATAGTCCAGCGCGCCGCTCAGGTTGGCGAAGCTGGCACCAGTGAAGCCGGGCAGCATGATGAAGGCCACTACGGCCACCACCACACCAACCCCCACCGACGCCTTCACCGGCAGCGCCAGGTTGACGCTGCGGGAGGACTTGCGGGCAATAAACAGGCCAAGCAGCGCCAGGTCGATGACCACCCAGAGCAGAACGAACGGCAGCAGGCCCCGGAAGACCTCCAGCACGACTGTAATAATACCCATCAACGAAAAGGCCATGATCATTTTCCTCCTTTGGATTCGTCCGATACCGGGGCGGCGTTATACCCGGCCGCGCATCATGGCGTTGTAGGCGCCATGCAGCAGGCGGTCCTTCATCACCCAGGGCACCCAGTGCTCGTCGTAGGGGCTGATGAAGGGGAAGGACGGCACCATGTCCAGGTTGTAATCGAACTCCACCAGGATCGCCTTGCCAATACCGGTGATCAGCGGGCAGGAGGTGTAGCCGTCATAGGACTCGGTCATCTCCCGCCCCTGCATGTGGGACACCATGTTATTCACGGCGACCGGCACCTGCGCCTTGACGCTGGCGGCCGTCTTGCCGATCGGCACGCCGTTGATGTCACCGGCGCCAAAGACATTCTCGTAGCGCTGGTGCTGCATGGTGTAACGGTCCACCTCCAGCCAGCCGGTGAAGTTGCTGTCCTCGCCGGCGGCCAGGGCGCTGTTGCGCAGGCTGTCGGGCGCGCTCATCGGCGGCACCAGGTGGATGAAGTCGTAATCCTCCGTACGCTCACCGTCGGGGGTATCGAAGACCACCTCCTGGGCCGCCGGGTCGATGCCCTTGACCACGTGGTGCCAGTGCAGGTTGATATCGCGCTCCGGGAAGTGCCCCTTGAGGAACTCGTCGATATCCGGCTGGGAGAACATCCCGGTGCCCGGCGCGAAATAGTGCATTTCGGTATTGGCACGGGTGCCGCGGCGGCGCAGACGGTCCTCGGTCAGCATGGTGACCTTCAGCGGCGCGCCGGCGCACTTGATGGCACCGGGCGGGCGGATGAACAGGCCCTTGCCGCCGCTCTGGGTAAAGCGGTCGATCTGGCGCCAGGTGCGGGCGGCATGATCCGCGTTGTCATAGACGCAGCCGATGCCATGGTCGCCGATCAGCTCGCGGCTGTAGCCTTCGTAGGCGTCGTAGTTGACCTGCAGCCCGGTGGCCACCATCAGGTAGTCATACTCGATGGTCTGACCGTCATCGGTGATCACCCGATTGTTGTCGGGGTCGTACTCCTTGACCATGGCCTTGACCCAGTTCACGCCCGAGGGCAGGAAGTTGGCGTTGCGGTCGACGACCTTATCGCGCTCCCAGACGCCGGTGGCCACCAGGGTCAGACCGGGTTGGTATTGGTGGTCTTCCCGGCGGTCGATGACGGTGATATCGGCGCCCCGGAGCTGGCGGTTGAGGCGGTTGGCACAGGAGATACCGGCCGCGCCGGCGCCTACGATGACCACGCGGGCATTGGTGGTGACCGCCTGGGCCTCGCCGCTGTGCAGCAGGGCGCCGGTGCCCATAACGGCGCTGGCGCCGATGGCGCCGACACCGGAGTAGCGCAGGAAATCACGACGGGACAGACCTGCCTCGGTAAGCGCTTTATGGATTGCGCGTTCTGTTTTGATGCTACGGTTGCTCATTATCTCCTCCGCGCCCTCTGGCGCTTCTTGCATCTGGTTGACGCGTGTCCTTTCCAAGGATGGCCGGCCAGTGATCCCTATCCGCCGGAAAATATAGTGCAGTGCTCCGTAAAGAGCGCTCTGACCGGGAAGGTTCGAGTCGCCATCCGGCCACGTCCCTTATATTGATAATGAATAAGCTGAGAACGCTAACTAATATAGCAAAATGAGAATGTACGGGTCAAGTTGTCGCACCCCCCGGAGTTGACCCGCGGCATAACGTCGCAGGATCAGCGCGGGCAGAGGCGGTGCACCGCCTCGTCGGCGGGGCGGAGGGCGTTTGAGGGCAGGGCGGCGCCGGGGTCGTGGATCCAGGCGGCGAGGTCTGTACGCACGCGCTCGCCGCTCAGGTCCCGGGTGAGCATGTGCCAGCCGTCGGGGTACCAGGCGAAGTGCCAATCCAGCGTCGGGGGCAGTTGCCGGATCAGCGCGCAGATGGCCTCAGGGGGGATGATTTCGTCGTGGGCCCCGTAGAGCAGCAGGGTGGGGGTCTGGAGCTGGGCGGCCCGCTCCAGGGCATGGTCCATCAGGTTGGTGGCCCCGTAGAGGGTGGCCACCCGGGTCTCCTTGATGAACAGCGGGTCCCGGCCCAGGGCCCGCAATTCGGCCTCGTTGTCGGTGGGCCGGATACCGAGGGACTCGCCGGTGAAGGTGCGCTCCGGGATCAGGCGGACCGCCAGCCAAAGGGCCAGGCGCTGGTACCATGGCTGGGTGCGCCGGGCCCAGGTGGCCGGGGAGAGCAGGATCAGGCGATCAGCGGCATCGGGGGCGTGGGCGGCGGCCAGGATGGCCACCGCGGCGCCCATGCTCTCGCCGGCCAGGTAGAGGGGGCGATGGGGGTAGCGCTCTCTGAGCGCGGCCAGAATGGCGAGGTTGTCCTCCACCAGGGTGGCTTCACCGGGCCACCGGCCCTGATAGGCGCTGGCGCCGAAGCTGCGTTGGTCGTAGGCGTAGAGCGCAATGTCGTGGTCGGCGAGGGTCTCGCCGAGGCTGACAAAGGCCTCGGCACGGTCGTTCAGCCCGTGCAGTGCCAGGACCACCGCGTCAGGTGCCTGTTCCGGCCCGAAACGGCGCAGCCGCAGCGGCTCGCCGTCGCCCATGCGGACATGGCCGGGCTCGAGGTGCGCACTGCCGGGCCCGGCCGGCGCCCTCGGGTCCGCCCCGTGGACACTGCAGGCCGCCAGCAGGAAGACCAGTATCAGGGCCAGGGCGGTGAAACCTGCGGGACGGCGCATGGGGGCCTGCCTGGCGAAGGGGCGGCCGACGCCGGTCAGGCGTCGCGTCGCCGCATGAACAGTCGCACCTGAGCCTCCATGCTCTCGGCGAAGGCCCGGGTCTCCAGTTCGTCTTCCACCCGCTTGGCCAGGGCCTGGAGTTCTTCGAGGGTGAGCCGCTTGAGGGTGATTTCGCTGATGCGGTCTTCTTTTCCTGTCTTCATTGACCGTTATTTGAGGGTTGAATCGTACGATCAGGCGGATTGGGTCTGGGCACCGGAGAGTTCGTGGATGCGCTCGACCATGGCGTAGAAACCGTCACGGCGGTTGGGGCTCAGGTTCTGCTCCAACCCGAGGCGGGTGAAGATATCGCGGATGTCTGTCCCGCGGATCTCCTCCTGGGTGCGCCCGGAATAGGCCATCAGCACGATGGCGATCAGGCCCTTGACGATAAAGGCATCGCTGTCGGCACGGAAGACATGCCGCGGCGGCTCATCGTCGGTGGTCTCGTGGATCAACCAGACGTTACTGGTGCAGCCCTCCACCCGGTTGTCCTCGGTGCGGGCCTCCTCTGGAAACGCCGGGAGGCTGCGCCCCAGGTCGATCAGTACCCGGTAGCGCTCATCCCATTGATCCAATAGTTCAAAGGTTTCAAGCAGTTCCTGAAGGTTCATAACAATCTACTTTGGCCGGCGGCGGGGCGCCGCTCGTAAGCGGTGAGATATCCCGATGATAACGTGGGGGAGGGCCGGCGTCTAACCCCGTGACCCTGCGGCCGGCCGCCAGGCCAGGACGGTGATTTCCTCGCGGTCGTGGTAGAGCTGGGCCGACCGCCAGCCGAGTTCGCCGGAGCCGCCGGTGACCAGCGCGCGGCACTCGGCCACGCACTGCCATCGCCGCCTCATGGGCAACTTGAGGTTGAACAGGGCGCGGCCGCACCAGCCGGAGACAAGCCAGTGGCGGACCAGGCGTGCAACCCGATGGGGTTGCTCCACCATGTCGCAGACGAGCCAGTCCACCCGGTGGGGCGGCCGATAGCGAAAACCGTCCTCACGCAGGTGGCGGACGGCGCGGTCGGCGCGCAGCGACTCGGCCAGCGGCCCGTTGTCCACGGCGGTCACGTGAAGACCGGCCTGGCGGAGCACCCAGGTCCAGCCGCCCGGCGCGGCACCCAGGTCCACCGCGCTCATCCCGGGCCGCAGTGCAGCCTCACGCTCCACCGGTGTCAGTAACCAACCGACGGCCTCCTCCAGCTTCAGGGCAGAGCGGCTGGGGGCGGCGCGGGGCAGGCGCAGGCGGGGTATGCCCATGGGCCAGGGCCGGCCGCTGCCGGCGGGGGCCAGGCCGGCGACCACCTGGCGGGAATCGGCAAACCAGAGGTGTAAGCGGGGCGCGCCGGCACGCTCCAGGGCCACCCCCCGCTCCCGGAGGGCCCGTTCCAGGTGCGGGCGGAATTTGCGGCAGAACCGCCCCAACGCCTTACCGTCGTTGGTGTCCGGATGCTCCAGCCAGACCCCGGCCAACGCCTCCGGCAGGTGGGGCGCCAGCGCCTCCAGCAGCGCCCCGACGCGGTCCCGTTCCGGCAATTGCGGGCAGTCCGCCACCACCGGCCAGGCCTGGCGGGCGAAGGTGAGTGCCGGTGGGGTTGGCAGCGGCCGGCCATCCGCACTGTGGAAATCCACCCGGCCCTGGTCGTTCTCCACGCGCGGCCAGCCGGCCACCCCGGCATCGCTGCTCCAGGCCGCGAGCTCCGCGGCCAGGTCGGCGCCGAAGCCGGGGCGGCATTGCAGCAGCCAGCGGGTGGCATGCCGCGTTGGTATCGGGTCTCGCTCTGTCATGACGGCATTGTAACCCGTGCCGGTCCCGCGCTTGTGTTCCCGAGTACTGGATGGCAGCGTGACCACGGGTCTATTCTGTAACGAGCAGCGGTTCCAAGGATTCGGTCACTCTCAGCGGGTTAATCTGATAAGGAGCACTTCATGGAGACAACACTGATTGTCGTTCTCGCCCTGATCGTCGCGATCATCGCGTCGGCGATCCGGGTGCTGCGCGAGTATGAGCGCGGCGTGATCTTCCAGCTCGGGCGTTTTTATAAGGTCAAGGGGCCGGGCCTGATCCTGGTCATCCCCATCATCCAACAGATGGTGCGGACCGACCTGCGCACGGTGACCATGGACGTGCCGAGCCAGGACGTCATCACCAAGGACAACGTGTCGGTGAGCGTGAATGCCGTGATCTATTTCCGGGTGGTTGACCCGGAGCGGGCGGTGATCAACGTGGAGGACTACTTCGCCGCCACCAGCCAGCTGGCGCAGACCACGTTGCGCTCAGTGCTCGGCCAGCACGAGTTGGATGAATTGCTGGCGGAACGTGACAAGCTCAACGAGGATATCCAGAACATTCTCGACTCCCAGACCGATGCCTGGGGCATCAAGGTCTCCAACGTGGAGATCAAGCACGTGGACATCGATGAGAGCATGATCCGCGCCATTGCCCAGCAGGCGGAGGCCGAGCGTAGCCGGCGCGCCAAGATCATTCACGCCGAGGGTGAGCGCCAGGCATCGGAGCAGCTCACCGCGGCGGCCAACATCCTGTCCCGTAACCCGCAGGCGTTGCAGTTGCGCTATCTGCAGACGCTGAGCAATATCGCCGGAGAGCAGAATTCCACCATCATCTTCCCGCTGCCGCTGGAGATGATGAATGCGTTCAACCGTATGGCCGCGGCCTTCGACGATTCGGACGACCGAAGCGGTGACAGCAGCGACGAACAGCGCTGAGACGCCATTAGCGGAACTGGAGGCCTTCCTCGATGCCTTGTGGATGGAGCAGGGCCTGGGTGAGCGCACCCTGTCCGCCTATCGCAGCGACCTGTTGGGCTTCCAGCGCTGGCTGGGCGGGCAGGGCGGCAGCCTGTTGAGTGCCCGGCGCGATCAGGTGCTGGCCTATCTGGGCGGGCGGTTGGGTCAGGGCGCAAAACCGCGCAGTGTCGCCCGCCTGCTCACCAGCCTCCGCCGGTTTTACCGCTATCAGCTTCGCGAGGGCCGGGTGGCCGAGGATCCGACACGGGACGTAGAGAGCCCGCGGCTGGGGCGGCCGTTGCCGGGGGGGTTGAGTGAATCAGAGGTCGAGCGCCTGCTCGCCGCCCCGGACCCGGAGACCCCTTTGGGCCAGCGCGACCGCTGCATGCTGGAGGTGCTCTACGCCAGCGGCCTGCGGGTGTCGGAGTTGGTCGGCCTGAGCCTGTCGGAGCTGTCCCTGTCCCAGGGGCTGGTCCGGGTGGTGGGCAAGGGGGGGCGCGAGCGGCTGGTGCCGCTGGGCGAAACGGCGTTGGAGCAGGTGCAACAGTGGTTGCGGGAAGGCCGGCCGGCCCTGTTGGGGCGACGGGTGAGCGACGCGGTCTTTGTCACCGGCCGGGGTGAGGGGCTGACCCGGCAGGCGTTCTGGTACCGGGTGAAGAAGCACGCCCGGTCGGTGGGTATCACGCGCCCCATCTCGCCGCACACGCTGCGGCATGCCTTCGCCACCCATCTGCTGAACCATGGCGCCGACCTGCGGGTAGTACAGCTTCTGCTCGGCCACAGCGATCTCTCCACCACCCAGATCTATACCCATGTGGCGCGACAGCGGCTGCAGACCCTGCATGCCGAGCACCACCCCCGGGGCTAGCCGGGTACAACCGATCAGCAACCGGACACGGTCCGGGAACCTGGACCCAATACCCTGATCAAACAGGCATCACACACCCAAAGGAGTCAGAAGACGATGAGCAAAACCCTTCCCGTTCTATTGGTGCTCTGGAGTCTGCCCATGCTGGCCTGGGCCGACAACGTGCACGAGCGCATCGATGAGGCGCTTCATGGATTGAGCCCGGAACTGAGTGCCGATGCGGTCAACGAGACACCGGTGGACGGGCTCTATGAGGTCATCGTTTCGGGTGACGTGGTGTACATGACCGGTGACGGCCGGTTCCTCTTCCAGGGCGAACTGGTGGACCTGGAGAGCCGGCAATCACTCACCGAGCTGCGCCGCGGAGAGCAGCGGGCTGCCCGGATCGCGGAGCTGGGCAGTGATCAGTTGCTGATCTATCCCGCCAATGGTGAGACGCGCTATGTGGTGAATGTCTTTACGGACATCGAATGCCCCTACTGCCAGCGGATGCACCAGGAGATCGACGACTACACCGACAAGGGCATCGAGATCCGCTACCTGTTCATGCCGCGGGCCGGCGAGGGCAGTGAGTCCTATCGGCAGTCGGAAGCGGTATGGTGCGCCGAGGACCGGCATGCCGCCATGACCAAGGCGAAACGGGGCGAACCGGTGGAGAGCGGGGCGGAGTGCGAGACCCCGATCGCCGATCACTTGGCCCTGGCCCGGGAGCTGCAGGTGCGCGGCACCCCCACCATGATCAGCAGCGAGGGGGTGATGCAGCAGGGCTACGCCTCGCCGGAGAACCTGCTGCAGGTACTGGAAGCGGCGGCTAACAGCAGCAAGCAGCCCTGAACCACCCGGTCACTGCGAGGAGGCGCCGCGCCCCCACCGTCACTGCGAGGAGGCGAAGCCGACGTGGCAGTTTACCGCCCTGGATCGCCGCGGGCCTTCGGCCCTCTTGATGAACATGGCCAGACGCTGCGGGCGCCCCCTACCCTCACTGTGAACGCGGACCCACCCCCACCGTCACTGCGAGGAGGCGAAGCCGACGTGGCAGTCTACCCCTCTGGATCGCCACGGGCCTTCGGCCCTCGCGATGACGGGGGGAAAGCCTTCGGCCCTGGCAATGACAGGGGTGCCCCGTTCCTCGTTGATTCGGGCCCGCGCAGCGGGGCGGGGGGCTCGCGATGACGAGGAAAGCCTTCGGCCCTCTTGATGAACATGGCCAGACGCTGCGGGCGCCCCCTACCCTCACTGCGAGCGCGGACCCCCCCCACCGTCACTGCGAGGAGGCGAAGCCGACGTGGCAGTCTACCGCCCTGGATCGCCGCGGGCCTTCGGCCCTCGCGATGACGGGGGAAAGGCCTTCGGCCCTCGCGATGACGGGTGGGGCGCCCCCCTCGCGATGACGACCGAAAACCCGCGGCCCTCGCCATGGCAGCCCCGCCGTTCTTCCCTGATTCGGGCCCGCGCAGCGGGGGGCGGGCTCGCGATGACCGGGGGTGCCCCGTTCCTCGTTGATTCGGGCCCGCGCAGCGGGGAGGGGGGCTCGCGATGACGGGGAGAAACCCGCTGGCCCTCGCGGTGACGGGGAGAAATATCCGTTAACCTATTGAAAAAGGGCGGCCATATGGCCGCCCTTTTGGCGTGAGGATCGATGGTCTGCCGCCGCGCCGGGTCAGCGCTCGAGCAGCTCCAGCTTGTTGGGCTTGCCGTCCCACTCGTCGGCATCCTCCGGCGGGTCCTTCTGCTCGGTGATCACCGGCCACTCTTGGGCCAGTTCCGCGTTCAGTGCCAGGAACTCCTCCTGACCGGCGGGCAGGTCATCCTCCGAGTAGATCGCCTCGGCGGGGCACTCCGGCTCGCAGAGGGTGCAGTCGATGCATTCATCGGGATCGATCACGAGGAAGTTCGGGCCTTCGTGGAAGCAGTCCACCGGGCACACTTCCACGCAATCCGTGTACTTGCACTTAATGCAGTTCTCAGTGACGACGTAGGTCATTGCGTCGCTCCCTAATCGCAAGGTCGATACGCAGCGGGCCGAGGGCCCGCCGCGCGGGTGTCTGATCCGTTTTGGCAGGGTCTCACGCCTGCCGGGTCGGCGCTATTCTAGCGACTCCGGGCATCGACTGCATCGCCCCGCGCCTTTTTGTCCGCCCCTTCCTCGCCACTGGTCAACGCCTTCAGACGGTAGAGCAGGTCCAGGGCCTGGCGGGGTGAGAGTTCGTCCGGGTCCACCTCCGACAGCGCCTGCTCGGCGGCACTGGGCAGGGGTGGGGGCGGCGCCGGTTCCGCGAAGAGTGAGAGCTGATCCGGCTCGGCCCTCTGGCGGGAACTCTCCTCTTCGAGCGCCCGCAGCTTCTCGCGGGCGGCCTCCAGCACCGGCCCGGGGACGCCCGCCAACGCGGCCACCTGGAGGCCGTAGCTCTGGCTCGCCGGGCCGGGTTTGACCGCATGCAGAAAGACGATGCGCTCGCCGTGCTCCACGGCATCCAGGTGGACGTTGCTGGCACCGGGACATTGCTCGGGCAGCGCTGTCATCTCGAAATAGTGGGTGGCGAAAAGGGTGTAGGCGCGCTGGTCGCGGGCCAGCCGTTCGGCGGTCGCCCAGGCCAGGGCCAGGCCGTCGAAGGTGCTGGTGCCTCGCCCGATTTCGTCCATTAACACCAGGCTTTGCGCGGTGGCGTTGTGCAGGATGTTCGCCGTCTCGGTCATCTCCACCATGAAGGTGGAGCGGCCACCGGCCAGGTCGTCGGAGGCGCCGATCCGGGTGAAGATCCGATCCACCGGGCCCAGGCTGGCGGCGCGCGCCGGTACAAAACTGCCGATATGCGCCATCAGGGTGATCAGCGCCACCTGGCGCATATAGGTGGACTTGCCCCCCATGTTGGGCCCGGTGATGATCAGCATCCGCCTGCGGTCGTCCAGTGTCAGGTCGTTGGGGACGAAGGGGCCGTCGAGGCTGTATTCCACCACCGGGTGCCGGCCGGCCTCAATGCGCAGTCCCGCCCCATCGCGCAGTTCCGGGCGAGAGTAGTCCAGCGCCTGCGCGCGTTCCGCGAAGGCGGCCAGGGTGTCCAGCTCCGCCAGTGCCGCGGCGGTGTCCTGAAGCGGCGCCAGGTCGCTGGCCAGGCTGGCGAGCAATTGCTCATAGAGGACCTTCTCGCGGGCCAGGGCCTTTTCACGTGCCGACAGCACTTTGTCCTCGAAGGCCTTGAGTTCAGGGAGGATATAGCGCTCCACCCCTTTGAGGGTCTGGCGTCGGACATACTCGGCGGGCACCGCATCAGCCTGGGCGCGGGTGACCTCGATGTAGTAGCCGTGTACCCGGTTATAACCCACCTTCAGGGTGCTGATCCCCGTGCGTTCCCGCTCGCGTTGTTCGAGTTCCAACAAGTAGTTATCGGCGTTTTCTGAAAGCGTCCGCAACTCATCCAGGGTCGCATCATAGCCTTCGGCGATGACCCCGCCGTCGCGGATCACCACCGGTGGCTGGTCCACCAGGGCGCGGCGCAAGTGGTCCAGGGTCTGCGGGTGTTCCCCGCACTGCGCCGCCAGGTCCACCAGCCGAGGAGCGCCGGCACCGGTGAGGGTGGCCTGGATGTCCGGGAGCCGGGCGAGCGTCTCCCGCAGGCCAGTGAGATCCCGGGGCCGGGCGCTGCCCAATGCCACCCGGGCAAGGATGCGCTCCACGTCGCTGATTCCCCGGAGCTGGCGGCGAAGCGCCTCGGTCAGGGACTCGGCCATCAGGATCTCCACGGCCTGGTGGCGGGCCTGCAGGGTGGTGCGGTCGCGCAGCGGGCGGTTGAGCCAGCGGCGCAGCAGGCGGCTGCCCATTGCGTTGACGGTACTGTCCAGCACCGAGGCAAGGGTGTGTTCGGTGCCCCCGGAGAGGTTGCGTTCCAGCTCAAGGTTCCGGCGGCTGGCGGCGTCGATGACGATGGCCTGATCGCCGTGTTCCACCTGCAGCCTGCGGATATGGGGCAGGGCGGAGCGCTGGGTCTCACGGACGTACTGGAGCAGGGCGCCGGCGGCGGCGAGCCCTGCGCTGTGGTCCTGGGCGCCGAAGCCGGCCAGATCGCGGGTGCCGAACTGCTCTGTGAGTAGGTCGGTTGCGGTATCGAGCTCGAAGTGCCAGGGTGGCCGGCGGGTGAGCCCCGGCCCCACGGCCAGGCCCGTGGGCAGGGTGAGCGCCTCGTCCACCAGCAACTCGGCGGGGTTCAGCCGCTCCAGGTCGGCGGCAAGGGCCTGCTCGTCGGCAGGTTCGGTGAGGCTGAACCGGCCGCTGGAGAGCTCCAGGCTGGCCAGCCCCCAGCGCGATTGATGGCAGCTCAGGGCCGCCAGGATGTTGCTTTGACGTTCCTCGAGCAGGGCCTCGTCAGTCAGGGTGCCGGGGGTGACGATACGCACCACCTGCCGCTCCACCGGGCCCTTGCTGTTGTCCGGGTCGCCGATCTGTTCGCAGATGGCCACCGATTCGCCCTGGCGCACCAGCCGCGCCAGATAGCTCTCCACCGCGTGCACCGGCACGCCGGCCATGGGGATGGGTTCGCCGGCGGACTGCCCGCGGGTGGTCAGGGTGATGTCCAGCAGCTTCGCGGCCCGTTCGGCATCCTCGTAGAATAGTTCGTAGAAATCGCCCATCCGGTAGAAGAGCAGGATGTCCGGGTGTTCGGCCTTGATGCGCAGGAACTGGCGCATCATGGGCGTATGCCGCGACGATGCCTTGGGACTGGACTGGGCCATTGTGCTGGTTATGCTCCATCGACTGCCGTAAAGGGGAAGGGGGCTCATGCTAAACGATGATGCGGCCCTGGCGGAACGGGCCGGGCGCCTGGCCGAGCTGCTCACGCGCCGGCAATGGCGGTTGGCGGTGGCCGAGTCCTGCACCGGGGGCTGGATCGGCAAGGTGATCACCGATCTGGCCGGGAGCTCCGACTGGTTCGAGCGCGGTTGGATTGTCTACTCCAATGCCGCCAAGGTGGCCGATCTCGGTGTGCCGGAGGCGCTGCTGGCACGCCACGGGGCGGTCAGCGCACCGGTGGTCGAGGCCTTGGCGGCCGGCGCCCGCGAACGCTCCGGCGCCAATGCGGCGTTGTCGGTCAGCGGTGTGGCGGGTCCGACGGGTGGCACGGCGGAGAAACCGGTGGGCCTGGTCTGGTTCGGCTGGGCCCTGCCGAGCGGGCGCGTCTGTTGCGAGCGCCGCCTGTTCGCCGGTGATCGCGAGGCCGTGCGCCGGGAGGCCGTGGCCCTGGCCTTGGATGGTCTCCGGGAGCGCCTCGGCGGCGACGCCGGCTAGGGTTGGCGCCGCCGGCGCCGTCTCCCACGCAAGGGTGCGAGACCCAGGCCTAGTATGGAATAATGTCCCCCCTTTACGCCCGGCGCCGGGAGTGGCGGGCACCCGTTTGTGAACCGGTTCACGAGGGCCGCACATGGACGAAAATCGCAAGAAAGCACTGGGCGCTGCCCTGGGACAGATCGAACGGCAGTTTGGCAAGGGCGCGGTCATGCGCATGGGTGATGCCCGCGCCGTGCGCGGCGACGTGGAGGTCATCTCCACCGGCTCGCTGCAGCTCGATATCGCCCTGGGCGTGGGCGGCCTGCCCAAGGGGCGGGTGGTGGAGATCTACGGCCCGGAGTCCTCCGGCAAGACCACCCTGACCCTGCACGCGATCGCCGAGGCGCAGAAGGCGGGCGGCACCGCCGCCTTCGTCGACGCCGAGCACGCACTGGACCCCGACTACGCAGAGAAGCTGGGGGTCAACCTGGACGACCTGCTGGTCTCCCAGCCGGACACCGGCGAGCAGGCGCTGGAGATCACCGACATGCTGGTCCGTTCCGGCGCCGTGGACGTGGTGGTGGTGGACTCGGTCGCCGCGCTCACGCCCAAGGCCGAGATCGAGGGCGAGATGGGCGACTCTCACGTGGGCCTGCAGGCGCGGCTGATGTCCCAAGCCCTGCGCAAGCTCACCGCCAACATCAAACGCTCCAACACCCTGGTTATCTTCATCAATCAGATCCGCATGAAGATTGGGGTAATGTTCGGCAGCCCCGAGACCACCACCGGGGGTAACGCGCTGAAATTCTACAGCTCGGTGCGCATGGATATCCGTCGCCTGGGTGCCATCAAGAAGGGCGACGAGGTCCTGGGCAACGAGACCCGGGTCAAGGTGGTCAAGAACAAGATGGCGCCGCCGTTCAAGCAGGCGGAGTTCGAGATCCTCTACGGCCAGGGTATCTCCCACGAGGGGGAGTTGATCGACCTGGGTGTCAAGGAGGGCCTGATCGAGAAGGCCGGGGCCTGGTACAGCCACAACGGCGACCGCATTGGCCAGGGCAAAGACAACGTCCGCAACTACCTCAAAGAGCACCCGGAACTGGCCGCGGAACTGGAAAAGCAGATCCGCGACAAGCTGCTGCCCGGGCGGGCCCCATCCAGCGAGGCCCAGGGCACCGAAAGCGGTCAGGAGGCCTGAGGCCGCCTTGGAGCGCGAAGCCGAGGTGCGCGAGCAGGCCATCCGCCTGCTCGCGCGGCGTGAGCATTCCGTCCGCGAACTCGCCTTCAAGCTGACCCGGCGAGGGGTTCCCGAGGAACTGGCCGACGCCGTCATCGCCCGCTTGGCGCAGGAGGGGCTGCAGAGCGACGCCCGCTATGCCGAGAGCTGGGTCCGCCACCGTGTGGAGCAGGGGTACGGGCCGCTGCGGATCCGTGCCGAGTTGCGCGAGCGGGGCGTGGCCGATGCCGTGGCCGGCCCGGCATTGGCAGAGGTGGAGCGGCAGATCGACTGGGCAGACCTGGCCCGTCAGGTGTGGGCCCGCCGTTTTGGGACGGCCCCGGCGGACCTGCGGGAGCGGGCCCGGCAGCAGCGCTATCTGGAACGAAGGGGGTTTGCCGCCGGGCATATCCGGCAGGTGATGTCGGCGGCGGCACAGCCCGATTAACGGCAACCACCGGCCAAACCGGCCGGGCTAACGGACAACGGCAAGTACATGAAGAGCAGCGCAGAGATTCGCAACGCCTTTCTGGAGTTCTTCGAGCACCGGGGGCACACCGTGGTGCCCAGCAGCCCCCTCGTGCCCGCCAACGACCCGACGCTGCTATTCACCAACGCCGGCATGGTGCCGTTTAAGGACGTGTTCCTGGGCAAGGAGCAGCGTGGCTATACGCGGGCCTGCAGCAGCCAGCGCTGTGTGCGGGCCGGCGGCAAGCACAATGACCTGGATAACGTCGGTTACACCGCCCGCCACCACACCTTCTTCGAGATGCTGGGCAACTTCAGCTTCGGTGACTACTTCAAGCGTGAAGCCATTGAATACGCCTGGGAATTCCTGACCCGGACCATTGGCCTGCCCGCCGAGCGTTTGTGGGTCACCGTCTATGAGGAGGACGATGAGGCGGCCGATATCTGGTTGAACGAGATCGGCGTGGACCCGGAGCGTTTCGGCCGCATCGGCGCGGCGGACAACTTTTGGTCCATGGGCGATACCGGTCCCTGCGGCCCCTGCTCCGAGATCTTCTACGATCACGGCCCGGAGGTGCCCGGCGGGCCCCCGGGCAGCCCCGAGGAGGACGGCGACCGTTACGTGGAGATCTGGAACCTGGTCTTCATGCAATACGACCGGGACGCCGAGGGCCGACTGGCCCCGCTGCCCATGCCCTGTGTGGACACCGGCATGGGGCTGGAGCGCCTGGCGGCCGTGGTCCAGGGGGTGCATTCCAATTTCGAGATCGACCTGTTCCGCCGTTTGATCGGTGCTGCCGCCGCACTGGCGGGGTTGCCGGAGGATTCGGACAACGCCTCGCTGAAGGTCATTGCCGATCACATCCGCGCCTGCGCGTTCCTCATTACCGACGGGGTGGTTCCGGCCAATGACGGCCGCGGCTATGTTCTGCGCCGGATCATCCGCCGGGCGGTGCGGCACGGCTACAAGCTGGGGATCGACGAACCCTTCTTCCACCGCCTGGTGCAGCCGCTGGCCGATGAGATGGGTGGGGCCTTCCCGGAACTGCCCGAGCGCCAGGCGTTGGTGGAGCGCCTGCTGCTGCAAGAGGAGCAGCGCTTCCGCGAGACCCTGGAGCAGGGCCTGAAGCTGCTGGAGGAGGACCTCCGGCAGCTCACGGGCGCCGAGATCCCGGGCGAGACGGTCTTCAAACTGGCGGACACCTACGGCTTCCCGGTGGATCTGACCGCCGACATCGCCCGCGAGCGCGACCTCACCCTGGACATGGCCGGCTTTGAGGCCTGCATGGCGGCCCAGCGCGAGCGGGCCCGCGCCCACAGCCAGTTCAAGGTCCAGCACGGCGAGGGGGAACAGTTCGAAGGAGAGTCGCATTTTATAGGCTACGATCAACTGGAAGGGCACGGCGAGGTGCTGGCCCTTTTCAGGGATGGGCGTAGCGTGCAGACACTGTCGGCCGGCGAAGAAGGCATGGTCATCCTTGATCAGACCCCGTTCTATGCGGAGTCCGGCGGCCAAGTGGGTGACCAGGGTGTGCTGGAGACCGCGGGGGGTGAGGTCTTCGAGGTGCGCGATACCCTCAAGCAGGGCGAGGGCCACGGCCATCTGGGCCGGCTCCGCGAGGGCCGGATCCACGTGGGGGATCGGCTCCGGGCGCAAGTGGACGCGGAGACCCGCTGGGCCACCGCGCTCAACCACTCCGCCACCCACCTGCTGCACGCGGCGCTGCGCGGCGTGCTGGGCACCCATGTTCAGCAGAAAGGGTCGCTGGTGGCCCCCGACCGGCTGCGCTTCGATTTCGCCCACTACGAGGCCCCTTCAACCGAGCAACTGGAGCAGATCGAGCGGATCGTCAATGACGAGATTCGCGCCAACCGGGCGGCCGACATTGAGCACATGGCCTATGACGATGCCATCGAGACCGGCGCCATGGCCCTGTTCGGCGAGAAGTACGGGGACCAGGTGCGGGTGCTGCGCTTCGGGGAGTTCTCCATCGAGCTTTGTGGTGGCACCCACGTCGAGCGCACCGGGGATATCGGCCTGTGCAAGCTGATCAGCGAGGGCGGCGTGGCCGGCGGCGTCCGGCGGATCGAGGCTGTTACCGGCGACCGCGCGGTGATGTGGGTCCAGCGGACGGAGCAGCGCCTGGTCCAGGTGGCGGAGACGGTCAAGGCCAGTCCTGATAACGCGGCGGTCCGGGTGGCCCAACTGGTGGACCGGCTCAAGGGCCAGGAGAAGGAGCTGGAGCGGCTGAAGCAGAAGCTGGCCAGCCAGGCGGGCAGCGATCTCGCCGGCCAGGCGGTGGACATCGGTGGCGTCAAGGTGGTGGCGGCGCGGGTCGATGCCGACAACAAGGCGCTGCGGGACACCGTGGACCAGCTTCGCAACAAGCTGGGGACGGCCGTCATCGTCCTGGGTGCCGTGGCCGGAGACAAAGTGCGGTTGGTGGCCGGGGTCAGCAAGGACTGCACCGACCGCATCAAGGCCGGCGATCTGGTCCGCCAGGTGGCGGAGCAGGTCGGCGGCAAGGGTGGCGGACGCCCCGACTTCGCACAAGCCGGTGGCGAGCAGCCCGAGCACCTGGAGACGGCGCTGGCAAGCGTTGAATCGCTGGTGCGCGACGCCCTGGGTTTGGAATAAGGCTTGTGGTCAGGTTTTCAAACCAGGTAGATTTGTAGTTTAATTACCCTTTTGCGAATTCAGAGAATATGGCACTGATCGTACAGAAATACGGTGGGACCTCTGTGGGCACCACCGAAAGAATCAAGAATGTGGCCCGGCGGGTCCAGGCCAGTCGCGAGCGCGGGGACGATGTCGTCGTGGTGGTCTCCGCCATGAGCGGCGAGACCAACCGCCTGCTGGCGCTGGCCGAGGAAATCGGGCCCAATCCGCCCGCTCGCGAGGTGGATGTGCTGGTCTCCACGGGGGAACAGGTCACCATCGCGCTGCTTACAATGGCCTTGGAGAGCATCGGCACGCCGGCCCGCTGCTACACCGGCCCGCAGGTGCGCATCCTCACCGACAGCGCCCACAGCCGCGCCCGGATCCTGGACATCGACGCCAAGCAGATCAACGACGACCTGCGTCTTGGTCGCGTGGTGGTCGTGGCGGGTTTCCAGGGTGTGGACGAGTCGGGCGCTATCACCACCCTCGGCCGGGGCGGGTCCGATACCACTGCGGTGGCCATCGCGGCGGCGCTGAAGGCCGACGAGTGCCAGATCTACACTGACGTGGACGGGGTCTACACCACCGACCCCCGGGTGGTGCCCAAGGCACGCCGGCTGGAGCGGATCACCGTGGAGGAGATGCTGGAACTGGCCAGCCTGGGCTCCAAGGTCCTGCAGATCCGGTCGGTCGAGTTTGCGGGGAAATACAAGGTGCCGCTGCGCGTGCTTTCCAGTTTCAAGGAAGGCCCTGGCACGCTGATCACCTATGAGGAAAATCCAATGGAAGAACCACTGATCTCCGGCATTGCCTTCAATCGTGACGAGGCGAAGCTCACCGTGCTCGGCGCGCCGGACGTCCCCGGGATCGCCGCCAGCATCCTGGGCCCGATCTCCGACGCGGGGATCGAGGTGGACATGATCATTCAGAACGTCAGCACCTCCGGGGCGACGGACTTTACCTTTACCGTCCACAAGCGGGATTACGAGCAGGCGCTGAAGATCCTGCAGGACAACAAGGACAAGCTGGGTGCCCGGGAGATCTACGGCGATCCGAAGATCGTCAAGCTCTCACTGGTGGGTGTGGGCATGCGGTCCCACGCCGGGGTGGCCAGCACCATGTTCAAGGCACTGTCGGCCGAGGGCATCAACATCCAGATGATCTCCACATCCGAGATCAAGATCTCGGTGGTGGTGGACGAGAAGTATCTCGAGCTGGGCGTGCGCACGCTGCACACCGCCTTCGGCCTCGACGATGAGAACGCCCAGGTGGAAGTGGAAGGCGACAACGCCTGAACTTTAAGGATTCCACGGACTCACAGGGTGTGAGTGCCCGGACAATTGACCCTGGGTCGTGTCCGGGCATGACAGCAGAAGGGGTGGGGCGCGGCGGTGACCGGGCAGCCCCGCCCAACCACCCAAGAATGGGTTGAATGGCTACGAGGGTAAGCACATGTTGATTCTCACTCGGCGCGTTGGTGAGACGCTGATGATCGGAGACGACGTCAGCGTGACCGTGCTCGGTGTCAAGGGCAACCAGGTGCGTATTGGCGTGAATGCGCCGCGTGATGTGTCCGTGCATCGTGAAGAGATTTACGACCGTATCCGCCACGAAAAAGAGGGTGGTCCGGAAGACAAGGGCAATTCCGAGTAGCACCCGGTATTGGCCTTTACCTGTAACGCGCTTTCGCGTATCGTATGCACCCGTTGCGGCGGCTAAGCGGCCGCCCAACGTTGAATACCGGAGAGATGGCCGAGTGGCTGAAGGCGCTCCCCTGCTAAGGGAGTATGGGCTTAAACGCCCATCGAGGGTTCGAATCCCTCTCTCTCCGCCAGGCATTGACGAGGCCTGCGGCGCTAGGCATAATAAGCGCTCTTTCGGCGCCCGTAGCTCAACTGGATAGAGCACCTGACTACGGATCAGGAGGTTGGGAGTTCGAATCTTCCCGGGCGCGCCAATCTGATTCAAAAAAGCCAGGTCCTATGACCTGGCTTTTTTTTGTCTTTCGACGGCCGCCTTCAGCCCTGGCGGGAAGGGGTGCGGGTTGATCCGCCAGCGGCGCTCACTTGAACCGATCGACGGCCTTGCGGAAGGCCTTAGAGATGTCATCCCAGGCCCCTTCCAAGCGCGTGCGCATCTCGCGGAACGCCTCCTCGCTGGCCCCCCGCGCCTCCTTGAGGTTTTCCTCGGCGCGATTGCGCTGGCGTCGCAGTTCTTCGATCTGGTCGCGGTAGCGGATCCGTGCCTCGGCCTCCGCCTGGCGGGCCTTGGCCTGCAGCTTTTCGATGTCCGCGTTCCATTCGTCGATCTTTGCCTTGATCTTCTCGAGATACTCGTTGCGCTCGCTCATGGGGTACTCCGCTGCGGGTGGGGGTACACAATCTATGCTGGCAGTTTTTCGGGGGCTTGCAAGTGGATGGGCAGTGGCCGGCTCCGTGCCGGGGCGTGCGGACCACGCCGAACGGCATAGTGGCTTATTGGTAATGGTATCGGGCGGTCCAGTACGGTAATGTCTGCTGCCATTGTCGACCAACGACCGGAGTGCACCAATGTGGAGAGATAACCCGCACAGCTATACCGTCGGGGCGGGACAGGACGCAGTGACACTGGCGTTTCGGAGTGTGAATGCACGGGACTGGAAGTACGAGGAGCGGATGTACCACCGGGTGTACGAGGCCCGGCTGGACACCCCCTGGGGGCCCCGTTATTTCTGGTATTGCTTCTCCGAGCAGGACTTCCCCTTCGGCCACCAGTGCGAGGCCTATCTGCTAAAGCGGGACGCTCCGTTCGAGCCCCTGCGTCCCTACCTCGAGGCGGGTGCGGAGCAGCCGCTGCCCTTTGGCGGTATCCTGCAGTCCAGCCAGTCCGGCGTGCTGGTCTTCGCCCGCCCCAATGGGGAGGGGGGCTGACTACCGCTGCTGGGTCCAGGCGCCGTCGCCGATCTCCGGCAGGCGGTCCGCCCCCCAGCTGCGCTGGATGTGGCCGACGACCTCGTCCAATTCCGCCTGGCTGATTCGTGCCAGCTCGCCGCGCTCGAGCGGATCGTAGTGAAAGATGTAGAGCCGTGAGGCAAATTGCGGAAAGGGCAGGGAGGCCTCGCCGTAGTACTCCCCGTTACCGGCGGTGCTCACCGTCACCCCATCCCCCCAGTCCTGGCCGCTGTCGTTGTTGGGATTGTAGAAATAGACCCGCATGACGTTGGAAGGGTCGAGGGCCACGCGGAGCAGGGTGATGGCGTGCCAGCCGATGAACCGGGCGGCACTGTCGGTGACCGCCACGCCCGCGGGCTGCGGATGAATAATGGGCTGATTGCCGTTGTAATAGGGGTGGTAGCAGGCGTAGAAGTGGCGGAGAAAGTCCTCCAGGCCGGTAAGCCGGCCGCTGTCCACGTCGACGTTGATGCGGAAACCCCGTCCTGCCCACCAGCCGTGGAACTCCGGGTTGACCCAGCGGTGGGGATCGCCCTGGCGGTTGGCACAGCGGCGTCCCATTTCGGCGTAGATTCGGTCTAGGTGGGGGACCACCAGCAACGAGACCGGGTCCAGGTCCATGGGCAGTTCATCGGCCACACCGGAAACGCTCTCCCGCGATGATATGGGCTGGCCCTCGAAGTGCATGATGATCTCGTCATCGCGCGCCGCCCAGGCCACCATCTGCAGCAGGTAGTCCGGGTCGTTGTAGGCCCACATGGAGAGGGCCCGCGCCGACTGGCAGGTGGGGTTGTTGCCCTGACCCACCCCCAGCGGTTGCCCGAGCAGGCAGAGGACCCCCTCCAGCAACCGCGCCTCCGGATGGACCGTCGCGCCGGTGGCCGCGTGCAGCCGCTCTCGCGCCCATTCGGACAGCGGCAGCGCCAGCTGACGCCACAGGGCGGGGGCCACCGGCGGCTGGTACAGGCTGCCTCGCTCCAGCAGCAGGGCGAGGCCGTATATCGCCTGAGCGGTGTCTGGGTGGACCGCTTCATTGATCAGTGCCCGGACCAGGTCGGAGTAGCAGAGCAAACAGTCGCGCCCGGTGGCGGACAGCCCCATGGCCTCGGCCACCAAGTGATCACCGTGGCCGAGCAGGAAGCGGAGCAGTACCGGGTGGTAGGGGGAGACCAGGCCGGTGTCGTGCATGGCGCGGGCGAAACCGATCGCCTCCGATTGCAGGGCGCCGCCGTCCATACTCGCCAGCCGCTGCTCATAGACCGCCACGCCGGGGTCCTCCCGGCACCCCTGGGTAGGGCCGAACAGGCTGCTGACCAGCCGCTCCGCGCCGTGGCCGCTGGCCCCCAGGTCGATCGCCGGATTGGCGCGGCAGATGGCGATCTGGGTGACCATCCGCTTGACCGCCTCGGTCTGGATCGGACGCTGCTGAAGGATGCGCCAGATCTCATCGATCAGCCGGTCGATCACGTGCTCGTAGCCGATGCGCTCTGCCAGGTGCATGAACAGCGCCCTTGGCAGTTGCGCCAGGCGCCCCTGGGCGGTCCGCTCCGCCTCGCTGGGGGCCAGGAAGAGGTAGTTGAGGTTCAGGGCCAGGACCTGGGTCAGAAAGTGGTGGGCCTGCTCTGACGACAGGGTTGGGTGGGTGTAGCCGCCGGTGGCCACGGCGAGCATCCGCAACTGGCTGAGGGCCTCCACCACGACCGTGTTGGCATCGGGGCTGCCCAAGGCGTGGGTGGACAGGGTCGGCACCAGGATCTCCGGGGTGGCCCAGTCCGAGCCGGCGAAGACCCCGGCCTCTTCCAACGCCGCGGCCCGCTCCTCGACGGCCGTGCAGCCCCCGGGCTGGAGCATCACCCGGCGGGCGATGTCCAGCACCCGGGGCAGCCGGGTGGCCTTGGTGAAGGTGGGGGACTGCGCCAAGGCATGGATGGCCGCGTCCAGTTGCTTCAGCAATGGACGGAGCCTGTCCTCCGGTGGCACCCCGGGATGATCCTGATCGCTCACGCTGACTCCCTGACCGCGTCGTTTGGCTCCATAATGCAACGCTAGACGTAGAAGTCCAGATCCTCCTGGTGTTTCAGCAGATCCCGAAGCACGTGG
Organism: Alkalilimnicola ehrlichii MLHE-1; assembly: GCF_000014785.1. Taxonomy (NCBI): domain Bacteria; kingdom Pseudomonadati; phylum Pseudomonadota; class Gammaproteobacteria; order Chromatiales; family Ectothiorhodospiraceae; genus Alkalilimnicola; species Alkalilimnicola ehrlichii. The sequence continues at coordinate 1,686,940 of NC_008340.1, read as the reverse complement.
GGGTCCTCGCCGCGGAAGTAAATCAGGCCCCAGTGGGTACCGAAGGCGGTGCGCTTGGTCACCGTCTCCTCCAGTGGCGGGGTTAGCTCGTGGGACTCAAAGTAGGGGTGATTCTCGGTCTCCTCCGGGATCTCCAGGCGGCTGACCACACGGCGCCGCGGATAGACGCCGAAACAGCCGGCATGCCCATCCGCATCCACCACCTCGCGCGGGAAGAAGGCCGTGATCTCCTCCTCGGTGGTCTTGGGGTCGAAGCAGAGGATCAGCCCCTGGTAGGCGTTGAAGCCGTAGACCCGCTCCAGCAGCTCGAAGACCTTGAAGCCCGGCGGCCGGTAGGCCACTTCGCCAAAATACATCTCGTTGTCGTTGGTGACGAAGTACTCCGGGTGGACGAAGCCAAATTCGATGTCGAAGGCCTTGATGAGCTTTTCCAGCTCCCTTCGGATGGCGGGCCGGTGGGCCTCGAGTTCCGGCGAGGCGGGCACGAACACCGAGTAGCCCAGGGTGACGTACTCGGAGATATTCATGAAGCGGATTTTGCCGTTCTGGACCCACGCCTCCACGGCGAACTCCCAGCCGTCCAGATGGGACTCCATCAGCGCCGGAAACTCCTCCTCGGGGATGGTATCGACGTCATCCGGGGTGCGGATGACCCGATGGCCGAGGCAGCCGGCCTTGTCGAACGCCTTGAAGTGGATGGGGTCGTTGGGATCGCCGTCCAGCTTTAGCAGCGTCTGGTTGACCCGCTTGAGAAAACGGATGACGTCATCCTTGTCATGGGCCTCCTCGAAGATGCCCACCCGGATACCGCCGAGCTGCGCGCGGCGTTTCATCAGCGACTTGTCGCGCAGCAGCATCGATTGACCCAGCAGCTTGGGGCTGTCCAACAACACCGCATTGATGGCCCCCGCCCACTCCACGGTCTCTTCGAACAGCGGGATGGCGACATCCACGCCCATGTCCTTGAGGGTTTGGGCGATCTCCATTGAGCGGTCGTTGAGGCGCTCGAAGTTCCAGGGCACATAGGGGATATTGTGCTGTTGACAGTAATCCTCGGCCCAGTCCGGGGCCACCACCACGTAGCGCCGGTCGAAGTTCTCAGCGGCTTCAACGGCGTTCAGGCTCCAGCCCAGCAGGGCTACAAAACCTTTGTCGGGGTTCTTTTCCATGGGGCCTCCTTCGGGACACCTTCGCGGATGGCTGGTGCATGGGCTGAGTGCGTGCGCCATGACACCGACGACTGACTATACCTTAGCTGAATGCCACTGCCGCGCATTTTCCCCGTGCCTCGCGCGCCCGACGGCGGGGCTCGGTGCGAACCGACACCATTTGTCGCATGTAGGCGTTTTTATGGGGGTGTGGCATTTTATAAGAAAGGCATGGCGTCACGTATGGAAATAAGTGGAACCGGCAGCGCCTGCGTAGCGCGATGGAGGACGATGGATGTCGGAAACCAGCATTCGCCACCTGCAGACCCTCCGGCTGATCCCCCGGGAGCCCCGCAAGGTCTCCAGCACCCAGATCCGGAATCGGCTGGCAGAGCTGGGCTTCTCGGTCACCCACCGGACGGTGCAGCGGGATCTGCAGCGGCTCTCGGCGATGTTCCCGCTGATCTGCGATGAGCGGGAACTACCCCATGGATGGTCCTGGAAAGGCGATGGGGCCCTGATTGAACTGCCACACATGGACCCACCGACCGCGCTGACCTTCTGTCTGGTCGAGGAGCACCTGGGCGACATGCTGCCGAAAGGGGTGGTCAAGCATCTGGAGCCCCACTTCCTCCAGGCAAGGCGGGCGTTGAGCACGGCGGGGGGGCGATTGGCGCAGTGGCGTGAGCGCATCCGCATCCTGCCGCGGTATCAGCCCCTGCACCCGCCGGAGGTTCAGCCCGCCGTGGTGGAGGTGCTCTATCACGGGCTGCTCGAGGGCCGGTGCTTGGAGGCCACCTATGTGCCCCGCAGCGGCGGTCCGCGCCAGTACCGGGTCAACCCGCTGGGGCTGGCCTTCCGCGATGCGGTGGCCTACCTGGTGGCGTCGCTGTGGGATTACCCGGACGTCCTGCCGCTGGCCCTGCACCGCTTTCAGGCGGCCAGGCTCCTGGATGCGCCGGCGCGAACGCCGGAGGGGTTCGACCTGGATGACTGGATCCGCAAGGGTGGGTTCGACTATCGCGCCGGCGCGTGCGCCATCGAATTGGAGGCCCGCTTCGCCCCGGATGCCGGCTACCACCTGCAGGAGACGCCCCTGGCTCCGGACCAGCAGTTGGAGCGGGAGCAGGGCGATTCCGGCTGGGTACGGGTGCGTGCCGAGGTGGAGGACACCCACCAGTTGCGCTGGTGGTTGCTCGGTTTCGGGGACAAGGTGGAGGTCCTGCGCCCGCAACGGCTGCGACAGGAGATCGCCACGGTGGCCCGCGGCCTGATCGGCCTATACCGCTGAGCGGGTGGCTCGGGTCGCGGGTTTGCGGGCAATGTCGGGCTCACCGCACCTCCACCACCCGGCTGGCGCGTTGGTACTTGATCCGCCACCCCGGCCAGGCCGGCAGCTCCCAGCGCTGCGGGTCCCGTTTGCGGCTGCCGCGGACCTTCTCCACAGTGATGACTCGGCGCCGCACGTCGTAGTGCACCTGGAGCAGCAGGTCCGGTAGCTGGATCCGGCGCGGGTAGTGCTCATCGAAGCGCGCCCGCTCCCATTCCGGCACGCCCTCGAACGCGAGGTCCTCAGGCTCGATCAGTTGCAGATCCTCCTGGTTCTCCACCCCTAGCTCGGTCAGCTGCTCCACCAGCCACGGCCGGGGGGAGGGCACCGTGCCCTGACCCTGGCCCAGCGCCACGTACAGCGCCCAGGCGGCGAGGTCGTCACGTAGTCGTGCGCCGGCTGGTCGCAACAGCCGGTCGGCCAGGATCAGTTCGGCCATGGCCTCCCGTGCCGGGGCGCCCTCCGGCACCACGTCCTCGCTGTGGAGGGTGCGGCCGGCGTACCGCCAACTGCGCCGGGCCAGCAGCCGGCCCTCCTCCAGCCGGGGGGCCTGCAGGGTGGCCTCCGCCAGCCCGGCGTCGAGGAGGGCCTGCAGCGGGACCGGTGCGAGACAGGTTCCCAGGGTCACCGTCTGGCGGGTGCCCCGGCCCGGAACGCTGTGCTCATCCAGGCAGAGGGCCGCCTCGGCCTCGGGGTCCAGTCGCGATTGGTCGCTGATCAACAATTCATCACCGCCGTTGCCCATGGCCTGGCGGCGCCGCTCCCGCCGGACGTAGGTGCGCCGGGGCAGGGCCCGGACGGCTGCGGCAAAGGCCGCGGTCGGGTCCCCCTCCAGGGCTACCGGCCGCGCGGGCAGGTTCATCAGCCCCCGGAGTTGGTCGGCCAGACGCCGGGCCTCCTTGCGGCTGGCGCGGTCCACCCGCACCCCCGGCAGTTTGTCGAGGCGCAACGCCGCGACCAGCAGGGTGGCGTCACAGCGCCGGGGCAGGGCACGGGCCAGCGCGTCCTCGTCCGCCGGGTCGGCTGGCGGCTGAACCCAGCGGCGCCCGGTGCTGAGCGCGGCGGCCAGATCGGCCATGAAACCGGCGCTCTCCGTATCCGGCATGGCCACCGCCAGGTGCGCCAGTTCGGTGTCCACCGGGAGCTGAAAGAGCCGATGCCCCCGCTCGGTGGCCCGGCCCTGCGGGTCCAGGGCGCCCAGCGCCCTCAGGCCGGCCACGGCCTGCTCCAACGCCGGTGCGGGCAGGGGCTCGGGGAAGGGCAGGGCCTCGGCCCGGGCCCCGGCGCAGGCGGCCGCAAGGACCAGATCGCTGAGGTCCTCGCGTTGGATCTCGGGCGGGGTGACCGCGGCCAGCGGTGCCTGATGGCCCCAGAGGCGCAGGCAGCGGCCCGGTTGCAGGCGCCCGGCGCGGCCGGCCCGTTGATCGGCGCTGGCGCGGGCGATGGGCTGCAGGCTGAGCACGGTGCGTCCGTTACGACGGTGGGTGCGCCGCTCCAGCCCGCTGTCGATCACCGCGGTGATCCCGGGGACGGTCAGCGAGGTCTCCGCCACGTTGGTGGAGAGGATGACCCGGGGCGGGGCATCGGGCGCCGGCGCTGCCAGCGCGGCCGCCTGATCCGCCGCCGGTGCGCTGGCGTGCAGCCGCAGCACCGTGGCCCCGATCCCCTTTAGGGCCTGGTAACAGGCCTGGATCTCGCCCTTGCCGGGCAAGAACACCAGGCAATCGCCGGATTGGGCCTGCAGGGTGCTCTGCACGGCCCCGGCGACCCGCCGCGCCAGGTCCCGGGTCTCCGGCATGGCGCGGGGCTGCGGGGCCCGGTATTCGATGTCCACCGGATGGCTGCGGCCCTCGGAGCTGAGGTGCCGTGCGCTTAGATGTTGCGCCAGCCGGGCGCCGGCGATGGTGGCCGAGGTGACCACCAGGCGGTGGCTCGCCCCGGCCTGGAGCAGCGCCAGCAGCAGGTCGGTATCCCAGCGCCGCTCGTGAAACTCATCCAGCACCACCGTGGTAAAGCCGCGCAGCCGGTCTTCGCCATACCAGCGCAAGGCAATCCCCGGGGTTGCAAACACCACCTCGGTATCGGGACCGTGGCGGGCATCCAGGCGGATGGCGTAGCCGACGCCGCCGCCGAGACGGGTGTCCAGGGTGCGGGCGACAAAGCGGGCCAGGCTGGTGGCGGCGAGCCGCCGCGGCTCGACCACCAGTACCCGGCCATGCTCCCGGGCCCAGACCGGCAGCCGGGTCGATTTCCCCGACCCGGTGGCGGCCGTAACCACCACGTGGCCCGCGGCCAGGGCCTGCGCGAAATCCGCGCGCAGGGCGTCGATGGGCAGTGGCGTACCGGCGTCGCTCATTGCCCCTTTTTCAGGGCCGCCAGTGCCTCGGCCATGGCACCCATGGGCTTCTCCTCGCGACGGGCGCCGCGCCCCCCCTGGGGCCGGTTGTCCTTGCCGCCCTTACCCCGCCGGGCCGCGGCGCCATCGGCCGGCTTGCTGCCGCGGCGCGACCGGCCCTCTCCGGGTTCGTCATCCAGGCGCATGGACAGGCCGATGCGCTTGCGCTCGAGGTCCACCTCCATGACCTTCACCTTGACGATGTCGCCGGCCTTGACCACCTCGTGCGGGTCGCGCACGAAGCGCTCGGCCAGCGCCGAGATGTGCACCAGACCGTCCTGGTGGACACCGATATCGACGAAGGCGCCGAAGTTGGTCACGTTGGTGACCGTTCCCTCCAGCACCATGCCCGGCGCCAGGTCCTGCAGGGTGTTCACCCCCTCGCGGAAGCGGGCGGTGCGAAACTCCGGGCGCGGGTCACGACCGGGTTTGTCCAACTCGGCGAGGATGTCGCGCACCGTCGGCTCGCCGAACTGGTCATCGGTGTAGCGGGCCGGTTCGAGCCGCTGCAGGAATGGGCTGTCGCCGATGAGCTGGTCAATGGACTTGCCGCTGTCCTTGAGGATCCGCTCGACCACCGGATAGGCCTCCGGGTGGACGGCGCTGGCATCCAGGGGATTGCGGCCACCGCGGATCCGAAGGAAACCGGCGCACTGCTCGTAGGCCTTGGGGCCCAGGCGCTGCACCTCGAGCAGGGTCTTCCGGTCGGGAAAGGGCCCGTGCCGGTCGCGGTGGCTGACCACGTTCTCGGCCAGCGCGGGGGTGAGGCCGGCGACCCGGGCGAGCAGCGGGGCGGAGGCGGTGTTCACGTCCACGCCCACGGCGTTCACGCAGTCCTCCACCACGTTGTCCAGGGTGCGCGCCAGCTTCACCTGGCTGACATCGTGCTGGTACTGGCCGACGCCGATGGCCTTGGGCTCGATCTTCACCAGCTCGGCCAGCGGGTCCTGCAGGCGCCGGGCGATGGAGACCGCCCCGCGCAGGGCCACGTCCAGTTCCGGCAGTTCACGGCTGGCGTACTCAGACGCCGAGTAGACCGAGGCCCCGGCCTCGGAGACGGTGACCCGGGTGAGTGGGAGTTCCGGCATGGCCTGCATCAGTTCCGCCACCAGGGCATCGGTCTCGCGCGAATGGGTGCCATTGCCAATGGCCACCAGGCGGACGGCGTGCCGCTTGGCCAGCCCGGCGAGGGTGGCCAGGGCACCGTTGCGGTCATTGCGCGGGGGGAAGGGGTGCACCGTCGCGGTGTCTACCACCTTGCCGGTGCCGTCGACCACGGCCACCTTGACCCCGGTGCGGATGCCCGGGTCCAGCCCCATGGTGGCGACCGCACCGGCCGGGGCGGCCAGCAGCAGGTCGTTGAGGTTACGCCCGAAGACGCGGATGGCCTCCTCCTCGGCGGCCTCGCGCAGCCGGCGCTTCAGGGCCAGTTCCAGCTGCAGCGACAGCTTGACGCGCCAGCTCATGCGCACGGTGCGGGCCAGCCAGTCGTCGGCGGGACGGTCCCCATGACGGATACCGAAGCGGCGCGCGATCATGCCCTCCGCGGTGGGGCTCTCGCCGTCCTCCCCTTCCCAGATCAGGCTCAATTGCAGGATATCCTCGCTCTGGCCGCGGAACAGGGCCAGCGCACGGTGGGAGGGGATGCGGGCCAGCGGCTCCTCGTGCTCGAAGTAGTCACGGAACTTGGCGCCCTCCCGCTCCTTGCCCTCGATAACCCGGCTGCGCAGCCGGGCGTTGCCCCAGGCCCACTCGCGCAGCCGGCCGACCAGCTCGGCATCCTCGGCGAAGCGCTCCATCAGGATCTGACGGGCGCCGTCCAGTGCCGCCTGGGCATCGGGGACGCCGCCTTTGCCGTCCGGGCCCGCGGGCACCAGATAGTCCGCGGCCAGCGCCTCCGGCGCCTGCGAGGGGTCCTCCAGCAGGCTGTCGGCCAGCGGCTCCAGGCCGAGCTCCCGGGCGATCTGGGCCTTGGTGCGACGCTTGGGCTGATAGGGGCGGTAGAGGTCCTCCAGCCGGGTCTTGCTGTCGGCGGCGCGGATGTCCGTCTCCAGTTGCGGGGTAAGCTTGCCCTGGTCCCGGATGGTCTTGAGGACGGTCTCCCGCCGGCTCGCCAGCTCGCGCAGGTAGGTCAACCGCTCCTCCAGGCGGCGCAACTGGCTGTCGTCCAGGCCGCCGGTGGCCTCCTTGCGGTAGCGGGCGATGAACGGGACCGTGGCGCCGCCATCCAGGAGCGCCACACTGGCCTCCACCTGGCGCGGCTGGACGCCGAGTTCTTCGGCAATCTGATGGGGGATATCGGTCATGGGTGCTTGCGGTTCCCTCTTGCGCTGAGCCTGATTCAGGCCCGGCATGATACCTGAGCGATCGGTCGTTGCCAGCCGACCGCGCCCCGGTCCCGGCGCGGCGAAACGGCCCGGGCGGGCGGCGATGGCGCGCTGTGCCGCCCCTACATGTTGCGGTTGGGCGACCTGCGGGGCACAGGTCGGTTGGCCCGTCAAGCCTTGCGACACCCCAACCAGTAGTCTACGATGCTCCCCATCAACCACAACATCTGGTGTCTGCGGTGGATTAGCGGTGGAGATGTTGTGGATAACTGGGGCAACCCGTTGACGGCACTACAGATTCGTTTTCGACAGGCGGCCATCCCGACCTGGCAGGTCCGGGGCGTCCGGGCGAGGTGATGGCGTACCCTCGCGCGCCCGACTGTCGAATATAAGGTAAAGAGACCAAGCAGGAGGACTCGGTACATGACCACAGCAGCCAAGGTGCGCGCCCTGCCGAATGCCACGGCCGACATTCCGTTACAGAGCGCGTCCGCGGACATCTGGGATAAGAAATACCGCCTCAAGTCCAAGGACGGCCAGGTGATCGACGAGACCGTCGATCACACCTGGCAGCGCGTGGCGCGTGCCCTGGCCGAGGTGGAAAAGACCAAGAAGCTGCGTGAGCACTGGTACGAGCGCTTCCTCTGGGCCCTGCGCCGCGGCGCCATTCCCGCCGGGCGCATTACCTCCAACGCCGGTGCCTGGGCGCACAAGCCCGCCACCTCCACCATCAACTGCACGGTCTCCGGCACCATCCAGGACTCCATGGACGACATCTTGCAGAAGGTGCACGAGGCGGGCCTGACCCTGAAGGCCGGCTGCGGTATCGGCTACGAGTTCTCCACCCTGCGCCCGCGCGGCGCCTATGTCTCCGGGGCCGGCGCCTACACCTCCGGATCGCTGTCCTTCATGGACATCTACGACCGCATGTGCTTCACCGTCTCCTCCGCCGGCGGCCGCCGCGGGGCGCAGATGGCCACCTTCGATGTGGGCCACCCGGACGTGCTCGACTTCATCCGCGCCAAGCGCGAGGACGGCCGGCTGCGCCAGTTCAACCTCAGCCTGCTGATCACCGAGGAGTTCATGCAGGCGGTGGAGGATGATGCCCAGTGGCCGCTGGCCTTCCCCCTCACCAAGCACGAGGCGGAGACGGACAACATCGACCTCACCGACAGCGAGCAGGTCATCTGGCGCGAGTGGCCGACCACCGAGCCCTATATCAGCGACGAGCAGGGGCTGGTGGCCTGCCGCATCTACCGCACCGTCAAGGCCCGGCGGCTGTGGGACATGATCATGACCTCCACCTACGACTTCGCGGAGCCGGGGTTCATCCTGATCGACCGGGTCAACGAGATGAACAACAACTGGTTCTGCGAGGACATCCGCGCCACCAACCCGTGCGTCACCGCCGACACCTGGGTGCAGACCGCCGACGGGCCGCGGCGGGTGGCCGCGCTGGTCGGTCGGCGCTTTTCTGCCCGGGTCGACGGCACGGACCACCCCAGTGGTGACGAAGGGTTCTTCCGGACGGCGACCAAAGAGGTAGTCGAGCTGCGTACGGCCGAGGGCTATCGGCTCAAGCTCACCGCCGACCACCGTGTACGCCGGGTCAGTGCCTTTACCCGTTACCGCACTGAGACCGAATGGTGCGAAGCGGGGCAGCTCCAGGCCGGTGATCGCGTCCTGCTCAACGACCACCGCACCAACGCCGAGTGGGCCGGCCGCCATGGCCGGAATGAAGGCTACCTGATGGGGCTGCTGCTGGGTGACGGCACCCTCAAATCGGATAAGGCCGTGCTGTCGGTCTGGCGCACCGCGGCTGCGGCCAACGGGGTGCCGGCCGGACTGCCGGGCGGCGTCGAGGAGGTGATGGCCGAGGGCCTCGAGGCCGCCCGCTCGCTGCCGCACCGGGCCGATTTCACCGGCTGGTGTGAGGTCCCGGGCCGTGGCGAGTACCGCCTGGCCACCTCCGCGATCCGCGATCTCGCCCTTGAGCTGGGCATACGGCCAGGCAGCAAGCGGATCACCGATGGTGTGGAGCAGGGTTCCAGCGACTTCTACAAGGGTTTCCTGCGCGGCCTGTACGACGCCGACGGCTCCGTCCAGGGCAGCCAGCGCAAGGGCGTGTCGGTGCGCCTGGCCCAGTCCGACAGCGACAATCTGGAGGCGGCGCAGCGCATGCTGCTGCGCCTGGGTATCGCCTCCACCCTCTACCGTGATCGTCGTCCGGCCGGCAACACCGTGTTGCCCGACGGCAACGGCGGGAGCGCTGAGTACGCCACCCGTGCTCAGCACGAGCTGGTGATCAGTGGTGAGAACCTTGCGCGGTTCCGCGACCTCATCGGCTTTGCCAATAGTGACAAGCAGGCACGCCTCGAGGCGCTGCTGGACCGTTACCAGCGCACCCTCAATCGCGAGCGGTTTGTGGCCCGCGTGGTGGCGGTGGAGGCCGCCGGCACCGAGGAGGTCTACGACGTCCAGGTACCCGGTATCAACACCTTCGATGCCAATGGCCTTCATGCCCACAACTGCGGGGAGCAACCTTTACCCCCCTACGGCGCCTGCCTTTTGGGCTCGGTTAACCTGACCAAGTTCGTGCGCGATCCCTTCACCGAGAAAGCGCGCTTCGACTGGCAGGAGTATGCCGAGGTGGTCTCGGTCTTCACCCGCATGCTGGACAACGTGGTAGAGATCAACGGCCTGCCGTTGGATGAGCAGCGCCGGGAGATCGAGCGCAAGCGCCGCCATGGCATGGGCTTTCTCGGGTTGGGCTCCACCCTGACCATGCTGCGCATGAAGTATGGTGAGGCCGAATCGCTGGCCTTCACCGAGAAGGTCTCCCGCGAGATGGCCCTGGCCGGCTGGCGCACCGGTGTGGAACTGGCCGAGGAAAAGGGCCCGGCGCCGATCATGGACGAGACCTACACCGTGGACGAGGCCATGCTGGCCAAGCGCCCGGAGATGGCCGTGGACGGCTACAAGGTGGGCGACAAGGTGAAGGGCCGGGTGCTGCTGGCCAGGTACAGCCACTACATGCAGCGGGTGGCCGAGGTGGACGCCGAGCTGGTGGAGGCCATCGCCGAGAAGGGCGCGCGCTTCTCCCACCACACCTCGATCGCGCCCACCGGCACGATCTCACTGTCGCTGGCCAACAACGCCAGCAACGGCATTGAGCCGAGCTTTGCGCATCATTACTTTCGCAACGTGATCCGCGAGGGGCGCAAGTCCAAGGAGAAGGTCGATGTCTTCTCCTTCGAGCTGCTGGCCTACCGCCACTTCATTGACCCGGAGGCGGTCCCGTCCACCGACCCGGAGACGCGCAACCTCCCGGACTACTTCATCACCGCCGACTCGGTGACCCCGAAGCAGCACGTGGACATCCAGGCGGCGGCCCAGAAGTGGGTGGACTCCTCCATCTCCAAGACCGCCAACGTGCCCACGGACTACCCCTATGAGGACTTCAAGGACATCTACCGCTATGCCTATCAGCAGGGGCTGAAGGGCTGCACCACCTTCCGCTTCAACCCCGAGGCGTTCCAAGGGGTGCTGGTCACCGAGAAGGACCTGACCAATACCTTCTACAAGTTCAAGCTGGCAGACGGCACCGAGGTGGAGTTGCGGGGCGACGAGGAGGTGGAGTACGACGGCGAGACCCACACCGCCGCCAACCTCTATGACGCCCTCAAGGAAGGCTACTACGGTAAGTTCTGAACAACCCCGACGGGCAGACAACAGCCCCGCCGGGGCGGGAGAGACCCATGGTGAAGAAGATCCAATCCAAGATCGTCGACTACGGCGTGGTCAAGCCGGAGGACGAAAAGCCGGCCGAGAGCGGGAACAAGGTCGACATCGAGCACATGCACGAACGCATCCAGCGCCCGGAGGCGCTGGAGGGGCAGACCTATAAGATCAAGACCCCGCTCTCGGAGCACGCGCTCTATGTCACCATCAACGACGTGGTCCTCAACCCGGGCACCGAGCACGAGGTGCGCCGGCCCTTCGAGATCTTCATCAACTCGAAGAACATGGACCACTTCCAGTGGATCGTGGCGCTGACCCGTATTATCTCCGCGGTGTTCCGCAAGGGGGGCGACTGCACCTTCCTGGCCGAGGAGCTGCGTTCGGTGTTTGATCCGCGCGGCGGTTACTTCAAACGCGGGGGCCGGTTCATGCCTTCGCTGGTGGCGGAGATCGGGGACGTCATCGAGACCCACCTCAAGTCCATCGGCATGCTCGAGAGCGAGGAGCTGGACGAGCACCAGAAGCGCTTTATCGAGCAGAAGCGTGCCGAAGTGGAGGGCGGTGGCGCCCCGGCCAACGATGGTGACGGCGAGCGCGGCGGCTTTCCGGAGAACGCTGAGTTGTGCATCAAGTGCAACACCAAGGCGATGGTGCAGATGGACGGCTGCCTCACCTGCCTGAACTGCGGCGAGTCCAAGTGCGGGTGAGCGGCGGTGAGCGGGCGGCGGCATGAACCCACGGTGGGCCTGGCCCTGGGCAGCGGTGCGGCCCGGGGGTGGGCGCATATCGGGGTGATCCGCGCCCTGGAGGAGCTGGGGATCCGGCCGCAGGTGGTGGCCGGCACCTCCATTGGCGCCATTGTCGGGGCCTTCTATGCCGGGGGGCGCCTTGCCCCCTTCCACGACTGGGTCCAGCAGCTCGGCCGGCGCGAGATCATGAGCCTGGTGGACATCACCGTTGGCAGTGGGCTGGTGGAGGGGCGCAAGCTCGAGGCCTTCTATGCCGACTGGTTGCAGGAGGCCCGCATCGAGGACCTGGACATCCCCTTTGCGGCGCTTGCCACCGAGGTGGACAACGGCACCGAAGTCTGGCTCCAGGAAGGGCCGGTGGCCCCCGCCCTTCGCGCCTCTTCAGCCGTACCCGGCCTGCTGGCGCCGGTGCTCATGGGTGATCGCTGGCTGGTCGACGGTGGCCTGGTCAATCCGGTGCCGGTCTCCGTTTGCCGGGCGCTGGGCGCCGACCGCATTATCGCTGTCAACCTCAACGGCGACTTGCTGAGCCGCCACGGCCGTCACACCGGCGACAGTCTCCATACCGGGACGCCCTCCAAGGGACCCCGCCAGCGTGGGCCCTCCGGTTGGATCAAGTACCTCCCTGACGGTGTCGCCGAAAAGGCCACGGCGCTGCTTAAGCAGTGGCTGCCGGCGCGCGCGGTGCCGCAGAAGGATCCGGATCCGGAACGGCCGGGCATGCTGGACGTAGCCGCCTCCGCGATCAACGTCATGCAGGACCGCATCACCCGAAGCCGAATGGCCGGCGATCCCCCCGACGTGATCATCAGCCCCCGGCTCGGCCACCTGGGCCTGCTGGAGTTCGATCGGGGGGCAGAGGCCATCGAGCAGGGTTATCAGGCTACAATGGACTTCCGGGCCGCCTTGCAAGGCCTGTTGCCAACAAGGGGATAACGCATGGAAGTGATCATTATTCTGGTGGTTCTGTTGCTGCTGGTGGCCGGCGTGGTGGTGATCTACAACCGCCTGGTCAAGCTGCGCAACCGGTTCAAGAACGCCTTCGCCCAAATCGACGTCCAGCTCACCCGACGCCACGATCTGATCCCGAATCTGGTGGAGACGGCGCGCGCCTACATGAGCCACGAGCGCGACACCCTGGAGGCCGTGGTGCAAGCGCGCAACCAGGCGGAACAGGGCCTGCGCAACGCCGCAGGGGACCCCACCGACCCGTCGCGGATGCAACAGTTGTCCCAGGCCGAGTCCGGGCTCAGCGGCGCATTGGGCCGGCTGTTCGCGGTGGCGGAGAACTACCCGGATCTGAAGGCCAATCAGAACATGATGCAGCTCTCCGAGGAGCTCACCTCCACCGAGAACCGGGTGGCCTTCGCACGCCAGGCCTACAACGACGCGGTCATGGCCTACAACACCGCGCGCGAGGTCTTTCCCAACAGTCTGATTGCCAACACCTTCAACTTCCGTCCGGCGGCCCTGCTGGAGATCGAGGACCCCGCCAAGCGAGAGGTCCCGCAGGTCTCCTTCCAATAGACCGTGCCGCCAACAGCGACCTGGAGTGACCCAACCCATGGCACCGCGAGCCGTTATCGCAGTTCTGATGCTGGCCCTGCTGGTGGCCGGCTGCGCCCCGGGATCCCAAACGGTGCGGCTGGAGCCGCGGCCGGACGTGGCCCGGAGCGATGAAGGGCAGGGCATTACCGTCGCCCTGACGGTCGAGGACCGGCGCGATGACCCGGTGATCGGCTTCCGCGACGGCGAGCGCGGCGGTGAGGCGCGCATCGAGCCCTACGAGGACCCGGCGCTGGGCATTCGTCGCGGCGTGACCCGCGCGCTGGAGCGGCGCGGGTTTGAGGTGGTGGCGGCCGGCGTTCCCGCCGACCGGCGCCTGCACATCGCCCTGGAGGCGTTGCAATACGAACGCCAGGCCGGGGTGGTCACCCGGGGGATCCACTTGGAGGGCCGGATGTCGGCCCGCGTGGAGCGGGGGGATGGGGACCGGTACACCGGCAAGGCCCGCGCCCGCTCGGAACGACGGCTGGTGCACTCGCCAAGTCAGACTGAGAACGAACAGATGATCAATGAAGTGGTCACCCGGATGCTGGAGCGCCTGCTGGACGAGGCGCCGCTGCGGGAGATGCTGGCCGGGGACCGCCGGTGACGGAGGGAGGACGCGTGACAAGGAATAACCGGGATATCCGGGATCGGCTGATGTGGCGCCTGGTGGCGCTGATGTTGATCGTATTGGTGGGGTGGCTGACGGTGCTGTTGTTCCAGCAGGTGGGCGAGCGCGAGGCGGCGGAGGAGGAACTGGCCCGCATGCAGGCGGAACGGGAGGCCGCGCCGGAGGCACCTGCACCCGCTGCCCGCCCCCGCGCCCTGGGCCTGAGCACCTTCGGTATCCGGCAGCTGGAGCAGGCGGGCCTTGGTGATGACCCGGAACAGGGCCTGCTGGACGACCTCCAGGGGCGGCCGGACTTGATCCCGGAGGAGCCGGTACTGGGCGGCACCCATTACTTCGTGGCCGAGGAGATGGCGGTCCTGAACGATCATTGGGTCTATGCCGTGTTCGAGGACGGGCATATTCGCGGCGCTGCGATCTTCGCCTTCGAGGTGGATGGCGATGGCGCCATCCGCTGGGAGGCTGTGCTCAGCCGGGTGGAGGGCTAATCGCCGGTCCGCGCCTCGGCCGCTTGCAGCACCCGGGGTGAGGGGTGACCGTCCGCAGGCAGCCCCGCATCCTGCTGGAAGGCGCGGACCGCCTTCCGGGTCTGCCGGCCAGGCTGGCCGTCCACCGGGCCCGCCTCATAGCCCAGGGCGTTCAGCGTCTCCTGTAGCCGCTTCACCGCCTCGATGCGCATCGCCTCCGGCGGCTCGGCGGGGCGGGTCTTGAGGTCCCCCGTCCCGGCGATCCGGTCGGCCAGAATGCCCACCGCCAGGGCGTAGGAGGTGGAGGCGTTCCAGCGCATGATCTTACGGAAGTTGTCATAGACCAGGAAGGCTGGGCCGCGGTACCCGCCGGGAAGCAGCAATTCCGCCTCGATCTCGCTGTCGGGCACAAGCCGGCCGTCGGTCCGTTGCACCCCCAATTCCCGCCAGGCGGCGACGCTGCGCCGTGCCTCCGGCGCCGCCAGGGCATAATCGAAGCCCTCCGGCAGGATCACCTCCCGGCCCCAGCGGTGGCCGTCCCGCCAACCCAGGGCCCGCAGGTAATTGGCCGAGGAGGCAAAGGCGTCCGGCAGGCTGTTCCACAGGTCGATGCGCCCGCTGCCGTCGTAATCCACCGCGTAGGCGGTGAAGGTCGAGGGCATGAACTGGGTGTGGCCCATGGCTCCGGCCCAGGAGCCCACCATGCCGTCGCGATCCATATGCCCTTCGTCGATAATTCGGATTGCTTCCACCACCTGGGTGCGGAAGAACGCACTGCGCCGGGTGTCGCAGGCCAGGGTGGCGAGGGCGTCGATGACGGGCACATCACCGAAATAACCGCCGAAATTGGTCTCCATGCCCCAGAGGGCCAGCAGATACTGGGGCCGGACCCCGTAATCCGCGTGGATGCGCCACAGCAGGTCCTGGTGCTCGTCCAGCAATGCCCGCCCACGCTCAACCCGTCGGTCGGTCACCCGCTGGTCCAGGTAGGTCCAGAAGGTCTGCACGAATTCCGGCTGGCGGCGGTCGCTGCTGATCACCCGCTCCAGTGGGGTGATGTCCGCCAGGGCCGCCTCGATCGCCGACTCGGACAGCCCTGCCTCCCGGGCCTGATCGCCCAGGGTGGCCACGCAGCGCTGGAAGTCGTCACCGGCATGGAGCAGGGCGGGGACCGCCAGCAGCAGGGGCAGGGTGGTGCGCAGGACCAGACGGGGCAGCATTATGGCGCGGTCTCCGGAGGTTACGGCCCGGCGTCAGCCGGGCCGGTGCAACAGATCGAAGAGGGCTTCGAATTCCCCCGTCAGTTTGTGCCGAGGGGCCAGATGGACCAGCGGTCGGGCCTGCTGGTGGGACTCCCGGACCTTCACCGATGCGGACAGGTAGGCGTCCAGCACTGGCAGCTCCTCGGCCACCAGCTCGTCGACCACCTGCCGCGGTAGGCTGGCCCGGGCCTGGAACTGGTTGACGATTATCCCTTCGACATCGAGATCCGCATTGTGATCCTCCTGGATCTCGCGGACGTTGAACAGCAGCTCATACAACGCCCGGCGCGAGAAATCGTCGCAGTCGAAGGGGATGAGGCAGCGATCGGCGGCGATGAGCGCGGACCGGGTATAGAAGTTGAGGGCCGGCGGGGTATCGATCCAGATGCTGTCGTAATGCGCGCCCAGCTTGGCCAGCGCCTCGCGCAGCTTGTAGATCTTGTAGCGGCTCTCCAGCTTGCCCATCAGCTCACCCAACTCGCGATGGGCCGGCATGACAGCCAGATTCTCATAGGGCGTTTCATGGATAAATTCAGTGCTGTCGCGGGGGTAGAGCCGGAAGCTGAGCATCTGGTCGAAGAACCCGGCCAGGGTGTCCTCCATGGCCTCCGTGTCCTCGCCCAGCAGGTACTGGCTGGTGTTGCCCTGCGGGTCCAGGTCCACCACCAGGGTGTTCTGCCCGCGGGCCGCCGCAATGGCCGCCAGGTTGCAGGTGATGGTGGACTTGCCGACTCCGCCCTTCTGGTTGAATACCACTCGACGCATGCGCTGCCCTCATCCGACCGGTTCCATTGCACAGGCTCTGGAGTGTAATGCAGCGCGGTGGGTGGGTCGAGGCGTACACCAGGGCCTCCGGCCGCCCCATCACGGGCCGGTCGCGTTACAATCTGCGCCTTGCGATGCCGGTCACCACACCGGCCCATGAGCCGATCGGGGGGATCGACCTTGTATTCACTGATTCGACCGCTGTTGATGCGCATGGATGCCGAGCGCAGCCATGAGTTTTCCCTGGCCTGGATGGACCGGCTGGCCCGGCTGGGGTTGGGGCGTCTGCTGTGCGGCCACCGCCTGCCGGACATGCCGCGCCGGGTCATGGGCCTGACGTTCGCCAATCCGGTGGGTCTGGCCGCGGGGCTGGACAAAAACGGTGAGCACCTGGAGGCCCTGGGGCACGTGGGCTTTGGGTTTATTGAGGTGGGCACGGTGACCCCCAGGCCGCAGCCCGGCAACCCGGAGCCCCGGCTCTTTCGCCTGCCCGCCCACGAGGCCATCATCAACCGCATGGGCTTCAACAACCAGGGCGTGGACGCCCTGGTCCAGCGCCTGCGGGTGACCCGCTACCAGGGGGTCTTGGGCGTCAATATCGGTAAGAACAAGGACACGCCCACCGAACGGGCCACCGACGACTACCTGAGCTGTTTACAGAAGGTCTACCCCTACGCCGATTACGTGGCGGTGAACGTCTCCTCGCCAAACACCCCCGGGCTGCGCGACCTGCAGGGGGGCGAGTTGCTGGAAGCGTTGCTGGGCCGACTCACTCACCTGCGGGGTGTGCTGGCCCGGGAGTACGGCCGTTACGTGCCCCTGGTGGTCAAGATCGCGCCGGATATGGATGAGGCCCAGCGGGCCCACTTCTGCCAACAGGTGCTGCGTTACGGCATCGACGGCGTCGCGGCCACCAATACCACCCTGTCCCGCGACGGGGTGGAGGATGACCCGCTGGCCCGGGAGCAGGGCGGGCTCTCCGGCGCCCCCTTGCGGCCGCGCGCCCAGGCGGTGCTCGAGGAGCTGGGACAGCGGCTCGGTCACCGGGTGCCATTGATCGGTGTCGGCGGCATCATGAGCGGTGCCGATGCCCAGGCCCGCATGGCGGCAGGCGCCGACCTGCTTCAGATCTACTCGGGGTTCATCTACCGCGGGCCGCTCCTGCTGGAGGAGCTGCTCAAGGCGGTGGCGCCCGAGCACTGAGGACCGGCGGCAGACAACCGGGCTTCGGATTTATTCCCGAATCGTGATAGGTTGACCGGGTCTCGAACTTTCTTCAGCTGCAACTCCAAAGGAGTCATGCCATGCAACACATCAAACGTCTGTTGATTGCCGCCACCTTCGCCCTGGCCCTGGCCCCACTGGCGCTGCCGGCCGCCTCCCACGGGGACGAGAAGGCCGACCGGGTGCTGGTGACCGTGAACACCGATCGCCCGCAGGCCCAGGCCATGACCATGATCCTGACCCGGCAGCTGGTGGAGCAGGGTACCGAGGTCCGCATCCTGCTCTGCTGTGACGGCGGCGTGATGGGCACCAACGCTTTCGATGGCCCGACCCTGGCCGGTCCCGACGCCACCGCCCAGCAGATCATGCAGGGCCTGATGCAGGCCGGTGTCCAGGTGGACGTCTGTGCCATCTTCCTGCCCAACACCGACTTCACCGAAGAGGACCTGATCGACGGCGTGGGCGTGGCCACCCCCGACGATGTGGGCGCCTTCATGGAGGGGGACACCCGCTTCTTCAGCTACTGATCGGCCCTTCCCGCTGGCCCGGCGCCCCAATGCCGGACCAGCGCGGGCCATCAGCCAGGGAACGCCCGGCGACCGGCCCGGTCCCGGGCGTTCTGCCGTGGTAGGGGCGGCGTTCAGCGGTCGCCGGCCCGCTGCTGCCCGAAGCGGTCCTCGATATAGTCTTCGACGATGGCCTGGAACTCTTCGGCGATACGCTCGCCCTTCAGGGTCACTGTTTTCTCGCCATCCACGTAGACCGGGGCCACGGGCCGTTCTCCGGTACCGGGCAGGCTGATGCCGATATCGGCGTTCCGGCTCTCGCCCGGACCGTTGACCACGCAACCCATCACCGCCAGGGTCAGGTTCTCGACCCCCGGATAGGTACGACGCCACTCCGGCATACGCCGCTGGACGTGAGCCTGGATGTCGCGGGCCAGCGCCTGGAAGTAGGTGCTGGTGGTCCGGCCACAGCCGGGGCAGGCGGTGACCATGGGGGTGAAGGCGCGCAGGCCCATGGTCTGCAGGATCTGCTGGGCAACCACCACCTCGTCGGTGCGGGGCTGGTCCGGCTCCGGGGTGAGGGAGACCCGGATGGTGTCGCCGATCCCCTCCTGCAGCAGGACCGCCAGCGCGGCAGTGGAGGCGACAATGCCCTTGGAGCCCATACCGGCCTCGGTGAGGCCCAGGTGCAGAGCGTAGTCGCAGCGGGCCGCGAGATCGCGGTAGACCTCGATCAAGTCCTGGACGCCGGACATCTTGCAGGAGAGCACGATCCGCTCCCGTGGCAGGCCGAGGGCCTCGGCCTTCTCCGCGCTCTGCAGTGCGGAGGCGATCACCGCCTGCTTCATCACCTGCTCCGGTGGGAGCGGGCGGGGGAGAGCCGCATTCTCATCCATCATCGCGGCCAGCAGATCCTGGTCCAGGCTGCCCCAGTTGACGCCGATGCGTACCGGCTTGTCGTAGCGACAGGCGAACTCGATCATCTCGGCAAACTGCGGGTCCCGGCGACGGCCCTTGCCGACATTGCCGGGGTTGATGCGGAACTTGGCCAATGCCTCGGCACAGGCGGGGTGTTTCGCCAGCAGCTTGTGGCCGTTAAAGTGGAAGTCACCGACCAGGGGCACCTCCAGGCCCATGGCATCCAGCCGCTCGCGGATGTGCGGAACCGCCGCCGCCGCTTCGTCGTTGTTGACGGTGAGCCGGACAATTTCCGAGCCCGCCCGTGCCAGCTCGGCCACCTGCACCACCGTGCGGATGTCATCGGCGGTATCGGTGTTGGTCATCGACTGGACCACGATGGGGTGGTTGCCGCCAATGGTGACCGGGCCTACGGGCACGGGCACGCTGCGGCGTCTCGGGTGCTGGCTGCTGGTCTCAGGCATAGTGTTCTGGTTGCGGTCTGCAAAAATAGCGGGGATCCCGATGATAAAGCATCAGCGCCGTGCGCGCAGCGTGCTCTGCCTGTTGTCCCTGGGCTGGTTGCTGGCCGGGTGCACGACAATGGCCCCGGCGCCGGCACCACTGGACGGACCAGCGGGCGCCGTTCCAGAGGCCGCCGACGAGGCGCCGTTCTGGTATCGGCTGGGTAATCATCGGGTCAACCGGGGGGACTGGCCCGGTGCGGCGGCCGCCTACCGGCAGGCGCTGGTGGCTGATCCGGGGCACTATCGTGCCCGCCACAACCTCGGGTTGGTCCACGCCCGGCTCTCGGCGGAAGCGCTCAGTGAAGCGGCCGCGGCCGACCCCCGGGCCCCGGACCCGGCGCCACTGCTCCGGGCCCTCTATCGGCCCTGGCTGAACGACGGGGCGGAGCGCCCGGCAACCCCCTGAGCCCGTCGCTGCCGCGCAAGACGAAACAAGACGAAAGGTGTCCCCATGATCGATCTCTATACCTGGCCCACCCCGAACGGGCAGAAGGTGCATATCGCCCTGGAGGAATTGGGTCTGCCGTACCGCGTGATCCCCGTGGATATCACCGCCGGGGCGCAGTTCGAGAAGGCGTTCCTCCAGGTCAGCCCCAACAATAAGATCCCCGCCATCGAGGACCCCGACGGCCCCGACGGCGAGCCGCTGCGCCTGTTCGAGTCCGGCGCCATCCTCCTCTACCTGGCCGAGAAGGCGGGGGCGCTGATCCCCGCCGCGCCACGGGCACGTTGGGAGACCCTGCAGTGGTTGATGTTCCAGATGGGCAGCCTGGGCCCCATGCTGGGCCAGGCCCACCACTTCCGGCAGTATGCCCCGGAGCGGATCGACTACGCGGTGCAGCGCTATACCCGGGAGGCGCAGCGGCTCTACCGGGTGCTGGACCGTCACCTGGCCGGGCGCGACTGGATGAGTGCTGAGTACAGCGTTGCGGATATCGCCATCTACCCCTGGGTCTGCAGCCACGCCTCCCAGGGGCTGGCGGTGGCGGACTACCCGGCCCTGTCAGCCTGGAAGGCACGTCTGGATGGGCGTCTGGCGGTGCAACGGGGCATGGCTGTGCTGCAGGACAGGCGCCGGGCCCCGGAGGAGCTGGATGACGAGGCGCGTTATCATCTCTTCAAGCGCGACGCCCCCTGAGCCTGGCCCGGCCTGGGCCGGCTCAGGGGCCGTTGTCACCCCGGCGGCCGCTCCTCCGCGGAGGGGGCCGCGGGGTCGGGGCGCAGGGCGGCGGTGATGAAATCCTCCAGGGTGTCCATGACCTCATCGGGTGGCTCGCGCTCCTCCCAGACCGGAAAGCGCAATCCCATGAAGTAGGCGATGCCGATGAGCGCCCAGGCCTGCGTGCCCGGATCTCCCTCCCGAATCTCGCCGTTGGCCTGGGCCTTCGCCAGGTGCCTGGCATAACGCTCGGCCAACGTCTGGTAATAATCGCGGTGGATGCGCGGGTCGACGAACTGGGACTCCATCACCACCCGGTAGAGCGAACGGTGGCGCAGGGCAAACCGCATGAAGTGGCGGAAGCCCTGGATCTCCGCGCTGATTCGGTCGCTGGCGTCTTGCACCGCCTCACTCTGGGTGCGGCGCATGCTGCGGTTCATGTGCTCGACCAGGGCGCGGAGGATCTCTTCCTTGGAGCGGTAATAGAGATAAAAGGTGCCTTGGGCCACCCCGGCCCGGCGGGTGATGCTGCTGATGGAGGCGTTGTAGAATCCCTTGGTGCCGAACTCCTCGCAGGCGGCATCCAACAGTGCCTGGCGGGTCTTCTGCCCACGGGCGGTGACAGGGCCTATACGTTGATTCATTATCGGATCTCCTGGCGGCGGCCTGACACGTGAGTCACCTGTAAATTGTTCTTTACTTGGAAGCTAGGGGGGGCGCAGCAGCCTGTCAATGCTGCAGCACGGAAAGGGGGCGCGTCCCTTGGCCATGTCGCAGCAGTCCCGCGCCACCCTCACGGGAGGTAACACGTTGGAACCGATGAACCGTCTGCTGGCCATCATGGCCGCGTTACGCGATCCGGAGCGCGGCTGTCCCTGGGATCTGGCCCAGGACTTTGCCTCCATCGCCCCCTACACGCTGGAGGAGGCCTATGAAGTGGCGGAGGCCATCCGCCGCGGGGACATGGCCGATCTGCAGGATGAACTGGGCGACCTGTTGCTGCAGGTGGTGTTTCACGCCCGCATGGCGGAGGAAGAGGGCTTTTTCACCTTCGAGGATGTGGCCCGCAGCATCAGCGACAAGCTGGTGCGCCGCCACCCCCACGTCTTCGGGGAAGATCGGGCGGACGATCCGGAGGCGGTGCGCCGGTCCTGGGAGGCGATCAAGGCCGAGGAGCGGGCCGAAAAGGGGGAGCCGGAGCACCAGAGCGTAATGGACGGCATCACCTCCGGCCTGCCCGGGCTGGTACGGGCCCGCAAGCTGCAGTCGCGCGCCGCGCGTTTGGGCTTTGACTGGGACGACCCGGCCGGGCCGTTGGCCAAAGTGCGGGAGGAGGCCGACGAACTGGCAGAGGAGATGGCGCAGGGCGCGGGGCCCGAGCGCTTTGAGGAGGAACTGGGTGATCTGCTGTTCGCGACCGTCAACCTGGCCCGCCACCTGAAGGTGGACCCGGAGACGGCGGTGCAGAAGGCCGGTGATAAGTTCGAGCGCCGGTTTCGCAGCCTGGAGGAGGCCCTGGGACACGATACCGAGGACCCGGCTAGCGTCGGGCTGGATCGCCTGGAGGCCCACTGGCAGGCGGTTAAGGCGGACGAGTCCAAGCCCGATTGACTGCCCCCGGGCGGCGGCGGATCAGGCCTCGAAAAGCGCCCGGAACTCGGGCGGTGCCCCGCGGACCTTGCGCTTTCCGTAGTCGAAGAAGACGATGCCGGTTTTGGCGCGGGCCACCTCCCGGCCGCCCTCCACGTTGCTGACCCGGTAGACCAGGTCGCCGCCCACCCGGGAGAAGTCCTGCCCGCCGATCTCCACCCGCAGGCGGTCGCCAAAAAAGGCCTCCGCCTGGTAGACCACGGCGGCATCCGCCACGATGATCCCCGCGCCGCCTACCGACAGCTCGCTGAATCCGTGCTGCTGGAGAAACCGGGCCCGTGCCTCATGCAGCAGCGAGACCAGACTGTCGTTACCCAGGTGACCGCCGTAGTTGATGTCGGTGATCCGCACCGAGATCTCGGTCGAGTAGACGAAGGTATCGGGCAAGTCGATGTGGATGCGCGGCATGGCGGCTCCTTGCAGATTCAGTACTCGGCTCTGACCTCCACCCGTCGGTTGGCGGCCCGGCCGTAGCCATCGTCCTCGGCCATGGCCGGCTGGCGCTCACCCAGACTGCGCAACCGGATGCGCTCATCCGCTATCCCCCGGCGCATCAGCTCCGCTCGGACCGCCTCCGCCCGGCGGGCACCCAGGCGCTCATTGTAATCGGCTGGGCCGGCGCTGTCCGTATGGCCCACGGCCACGATGACCTGCAGGTGCGGATCATCGCCGGCCTGGTTGGCGAACCGCGCCAGGGCGTCCTTCGCGGTGCGGGTCAGGCCGGCGTGATCGAAACCGAAGTAGACGGTGGCCCCTGGTGCGGCAGGCAGTGGCACGGTGTCGTCGTCCGGGGCGCCGGTGCCGGCGGTCTCATGGCCCTGGCGGGCCCAGTCCGGCAGGGGCCCCGCGGCGTCTCCGGTTGCCATGGCGGCGTCCCCGTCCCGGTGCGCGGTACAGGCCAGGAAATCCTCATAGGCGTTCCGGAAGGCCACCGGGGAGAGGCCGACGCGCACCGGGTCTTCGGAGTACCAGCCGACCAGGGTCAGCGCCGGCTGCCGGCCCTGCTCCAATCGGGTCAACAGGTGCTGGGTGTCGTAATGCCCCAAGGTGATGGCCCGCCGCCCCGGTTGCAGTTCCACCGTGGCCAGGGTCTCCTCGTAGTCATCCCGCCAGGCGGGGTTGCGGACGGCCAGTTCAGCGGTGCGGGACTCGGTCAGGGGGCGCTCCAAGTAGAGACTGAGCACCAGCCGCTGTTCCGCTGACTGGCTGACCAGCACGGTGGCGAAACGCGGGATCCGGTGGACCAGATGGCAGCCATGGGTCGCGGAGACCGCATTCCAGCGGGATTGGTGGGGGGTCGCCAGGTAGTCGCTCCCCGCCCGGGCCGTGGCCGGCACGGCGAGGGGTGCCACCAGCAGTGCAGCGCAAACCAGGGAACGGATCGGAGAACGGGTATTCATACCCCCACTATCGGCCGGCAGGCCGCCGGGTTGAGGGGAGCGTGGAAAAAAGGGGCCCCGAAGGGCCCCTGTGTTGACACACCTTATGGGCGGTCAGGCGGGACGGGCCGGAGAGGGCCCGCCATGCAGGGGGCGGTCAAGCCGCCTTGGCGGCCAGCTGCCGCAGAACGTAATGCAGGATGCCGCCGTTGCGGAAGTAGTCCCACTCCTTCGGGGTGTCGATGCGAACCAACGCCTCGAAGGTGGTGGTTCCGTTCGCCCCCTCGGCCTTCACCTCCACAGTCTCCGGGTCGCCCTCCAGGGAGCTGATGGAGAAGGCCTCCTGGCCGGTCAGACCCAGGCCCTCGGCGCTGTCGCCCTCCTTGAACTGTAGCGGCAGGACGCCGAAGCCCACCAGGTTGGAGCGGTGGATACGCTCGAAGCTTTCCGCGATAACCGCGCGGATACCCAGCAGATTGGTGCCCTTGGCC
The DNA here is from genome assembly GCF_000014785.1 of Alkalilimnicola ehrlichii MLHE-1. Lineage (NCBI taxonomy): Bacteria > Pseudomonadati > Pseudomonadota > Gammaproteobacteria > Chromatiales > Ectothiorhodospiraceae > Alkalilimnicola > Alkalilimnicola ehrlichii. The sequence goes on along the minus strand of NC_008340.1, from coordinate 1,662,747 downwards.
GCCCAGTCACGGGAGGAGCCGGTGCCGTATTCCTTGCCGGCCAGGACCACCAGCGGGGTCCCCTCCTGCCTGTACTTCATGGCGGCATCGTAGATGAACATCTGCTCGCCGCTGGGCACATGGGTGGTCCACCCTCCTTCGGTCCCGGGGGCCATCTTGTTGCGCAGGCGCACGTTGGCGAAGGTGCCACGCATCATGATCTCGTGATTGCCCCGGCGGGAGCCATAGGAGTTGAAGTCCTTCGGCTCCACGCCCTGCTCTCGCAGGTAGTGGCCCGCGGGGCTCTCCGGGTGGATGGCGCCGGCGGGTGAGATGTGGTCAGTGGTGATGGAATCGCCCACGTAGACCAGGCAGCGGGCATCCTCGATCGCCGCCGAACCCTGGGCCTCGGCGGCCATGCCCTCGAAGTAGGGCGGGTTCTTGACGTAGGTGGAGGGCTGCCAGTCGTACAGCTCACCACCGGTCACCTTGATGGCCTGCCAGGTTTCATCACCCTTGAAGACATCGGCGTACTTGTCGCGGTATATCTGCGAGGTGATGTGCTTCTGGGCCAGTTCGGCCACTTCCTGCTGGGACGGCCAGACGTCCTTGAGATAGACGGGGTTGCCGTCCTGGTCATGGCCCAGCGGCTCCTTGTAAAGATCCACCGCCATGTTGCCGGCCAGGGCATAGGCCACCACCAGCGGCGGCGAGGCCAGGTAGTTGGTGCGCACATCGCCGTGGATGCGACCCTCGAAGTTACGGTTGCCGGAGAGCACCGAGGAGACGCACAGGTCACCCTCGCGGACGGCGTTCTGGATCGGCTCGGGCAGCGGACCGGCGTTGCCGATACAGGTGGTGCAGCCAAAGCCGACCACATGGAAGCCCAGGGCCTCCAGCGGCTTGAGCAGACCGGCCCGCTCCAGGTAGGCGGGCACCACCTGGGAGCCGGGCGCCAGACTGGTCTTCACCCAGGGCTTGGGCTTCAGGCCTTTTTCGGCGGCCTTCTTGGCCACCAGCCCCGCCGCCAGCAGTACCGCCGGGTTGGAGGTGTTGGTGCAGGAGGTGATAGCGGCAATGACCACCGAGCCGTGCTTCAGGAGGTGCTTCTCGCCATCCATCTCGTACTCGACCGCGCCCTTCTCGTGGGCGTCGTCCACCCCCGGTGCAGCGTGGCCGCCTTCACCCTCGAAGCGCTCCTCGTCCTTGTTGGCAGGCGCCGAGTGGTGCTGCTCCAGGTACTGGTCGAGGGTGTCGAGGAAGGCCACCTTGGCCCGGTCCAGCGGGATGCGGTCCTGCGGGCGCTTGGGGCCGGCGATGCTGGGTACGACGGAGCTGAGATCCAGATCCAGCACCGCGGAGTACTCCGCCTCGCGGGCTCCGGTCTCACGCCACAGGCCCACCCGCTTGGCGTAGGCCTCCACCAGCTCGATCTGTTCGGCGTCCCGGCCGGAGAGCTCCAGGTAGTTGAGGGTCTCCCGGTCGATGGGGAAGATGCCGCAGGTGGCCCCGTACTCGGGCGCCATGTTGCCGATAGTGGCCCGGTCGGCCAGCGGCAGGTGGTCCAAGCCGTCGCCGAAGAATTCCACGAACTTGCCCACAACCCCGTGCTTACGCAGCATCTCGGTGACGGTAAGCACCAGGTCGGTGGCAGTGGCCCCCTCGGCCAGCTTGCCGGTCAGGCGCACGCCCACCACCTCGGGGATGAGCATGGAGATGGGCTGCCCGAGCATGGCCGCCTCGGCCTCGATGCCGCCCACGCCCCAGCCCAGTACGCCCAGGCCATTGATCATGGTGGTGTGGGAATCGGTGCCGACCAGGGTGTCCGGATAGGCGCGCAGGACGCCGTCCTCCTCGCGGGTGAAGACCACCTGGCCCAGGTACTCCAAGTTGACCTGGTGAACGATGCCGGTACCCGGGGGCACCACCCGGAAGTTGGAAAAGGCCTTCTGGCCCCAGCGCAGAAACTCGTAGCGCTCGCCGTTGCGCTGAAACTCGATCTTGGTGTTGAGCCCCAGCGCTTCGGGGCTGCCGAAGTGGTCCACCATCACGGAGTGATCAATGACCAGGTCCACCGGGGACAGCGGATTGATCAGGTTGGGATCGCGCCCCATGGACTTCATGGCATCGCGCATAGCGGCCAAGTCCACCACCGCCGGCACGCCGGTGAAGTCCTGAAGGACGACGCGGGCCGGGGTGAAGCCGATCTGGTCCTTGGGTTTGCTCTTCGGGTCCCAGTTGGCCAGGGCCTCGATGTGTTCTCGGGTGACGTTGACTCCATCTTCCTTGCGCAACAGGTTCTCCATCAGAACCTTCAAGGAATAGGGGAGGCGATCAATATCAAAGTGCTTTCTCAGGCCGTCGAAGTGGAAGATCTCGTAGGATCTCCCTCCGACTTCCAGAGTGCCGCGGGCGTTGAATGAATCGCTCATCGTACCTCCCTGCCTTCTTTTTGGGATGGTCATGTCTGACCAGAGGAGTATGGCATGAGTGCCTTGTTTTTTCAGTCAATCCGGCCGCCATGGGGCTTTTGCCCCATGCAGCCCGCTTAACTTTTTCCCTTCCTTACCCTAGAATAGCGCCGCCTCAAAAAGATGAAACAACCCGACAAGTTCCCGTGAGGGTCGTCGCCCGGCGGCCCGGCGGAACATCAACAGCGAGGGTGAACCTAGTGCTTGAAGCCTACCGTAAGCATGTAGAGGAGCGGGCCGCCGAGGGCGTGCCGCCCAAGCCCCTGGATGCGGAGATGACCGCGCAACTGGTCGAGCTGCTGAAAAACCCGCCGGCCGGCGAGGAGCAGACCCTGCTCGATCTCATCACCTACCGTGTCCCCCCCGGCGTGGACGAGGCCGCCTACGTCAAGGCCGCGTTCCTGTCCGACGTGGCAAAGGGCGAGACCGAGTGCCCGCTGATCGACCGCAAGCGCGCGGTGGAGCTGTTGGGCACCATGCAGGGCGGTTACAACATCGCCACCCTGGTGGAGCTGCTGGACGACGCCGAGCTGGCCCCGGTCGCCGCCGAGCAGCTGAAGCACACCCTGCTGATGTTCGACGCCTTCCACGACGTGGAGGAGAAGGCCAAGGCCGGCAACGAACACGCCAAGGCCGTGGTGCAGAGCTGGGCCGATGCCGAGTGGTTCCTGGCCAAGCCGGAAGTGCCGGAGAAGTTGACCGTCACCGTCTACAAGGTACCCGGCGAGACCAACACCGACGATCTCTCCCCGGCCCCCGACGCCTGGAGCCGCCCGGACATCCCCCTGCACGCCAAGGCCATGTACAAGATGCCCCGGGAGGGCGTTACCAACGCCGAGGAGCAGATCAACGAGCTGAAAGAGAAGGGCCACCCGGTCGCCTTGGTGGGTGACGTGGTGGGTACCGGCTCCTCGCGCAAGTCCGCCACCAACTCCGTGCTCTGGTACATCGGCGACGACATTCCCTACGTCCCCAACAAGCGCGCCGGCGGCGTTTGCATCGGCGGTAAGATCGCGCCCATCTTCTTCAACACCATGGAAGACTCCGGCGCTCTGCCCATCGAGATGGACGTGGATGCCTTCGAGACAGGCGATGTCATCGACATCTATCCCTACGAGGGCAAGGTCTGCAGGCACGGCACCGACGAGGTGCTGACTACCTTCGAGCTGCGCTCCCCGGTGCTGCTGGACGAGGTGCGCGCCGGTGGCCGCATCCCGCTGATCGTGGGTCGTGGGCTCACCGACAAGGCCCGCGAGAGCCTGGGCCTGGCCGCCTCCGACATTTTCCGCCGCCCGCAGGCCCCGGCCGACTCCGGCAAGGGCTTCACCCTGGCGCAGAAGATGGTGGGCAAGGCTTGCGGCGTCGAGGGCGTGCGCCCCGGCACCTACTGCGAGCCCAGGATGACCACCGTGGGCTCCCAGGACACCACCGGCCCGATGACCCGGGACGAGCTGAAGGACCTGGCCTGCCTGGGCTTCCAGGCCGACCTGGTGATGCAGTCCTTCTGTCACACCGCCGCCTACCCGAAGCCGGTGGACGTGAACACCCACCACACCCTGCCGGACTTCATCATGACCCGTGGCGGCGTCTCCCTGCGCCCCGGTGACGGCATCATCCACTCCTGGCTGAACCGCATGCTGCTGCCCGACACCGTGGGCACCGGTGGCGACAGCCACACCCGCTTCCCCATGGGCATCTCCTTCCCGGCCGGCTCCGGTCTGGTGGCCTTTGCCGCCGCCACCGGCGTGATGCCCCTGGACATGCCCGAGTCGGTGCTGGTGCGCTTCAAAGGCACCCGCCAGCCCGGCGTCACCCTGCGCGATCTGGTGCACGCCATTCCGTACCAGGCCATCCAGGACGGGCTGCTCACCGTGGAGAAGAAGGGCAAGAAGAACTGCTTTTCCGGCCGCATCCTCGAGATCGAGGGCCTGGAGGACCTGACCGTGGAGCAGGCCTTCGAGCTCTCCGACGCCTCCGCCGAGCGCTCCGCCGCCGGCTGCACCATCACCCTGTCCGAGGACTCGGTGGCCGAGTACCTGCGCTCCAACATCACCATGCTGCGCTGGATGATCGAGAACGGCTACGGCGATCCGCGCACCCTGGAGCGTCGCGCCCGGGCGATGGAGGACTGGCTGGAGAACCCGAGCCTCATGCGGGCCGACAAGGATGCGGAGTATGCCCACGTGATCGAGATCGACCTGGATCAGATCAAGGAGCCCATCCTCTGCGCCCCGAACGACCCCGACGATGCCCGCCTGCTCTCCGACGTGGCCGGCCAGGACATCGACGAGGTCTTCATCGGCTCCTGCATGACCAACATCGGTCACTTCCGGGCCGCCGGCAAGCTGCTGGAGAAGTACCAGGGCAGCCTGCCCACTCGCCTGTGGCTGTCGCCGCCCACCCGCATGGACCAGGCGCAGCTTACCGAGGAGGGCTACTACAGCATCTACGGCAAGGCTGGCGCCCGCACCGAGATGCCGGGGTGCTCGCTGTGCATGGGGAACCAGGCCCGGGTGGCACCCAACAGCACGGTGGTCTCCACCTCCACCCGGAACTTCCCCAACCGTCTGGGTGACGGGGCGAACGTCTTCCTGGCGTCGGCGGAACTGGCAGCGGTGGCCGCCATCAAGGGCAAGCTGCCGACCCCGGAGGAGTACCTGGATTACGCCGGTGAGTTGAACACCATGGCCGGTGAGATCTATCGGTACATGAACTTTGATCGCATCGAGGAGTACCGTGCCGCCGCCGCCAAGGCCGCGGAGCGGCTCTCCGCCGCCTGATAGGGGCGCGCGGTGAGTAGTGACGGCCCACCCCCGGGGTGGGCCCGAAAAAACCCCCGGTGGCTGGCTGGCCATCGGGGGTTTTTTACGGCGGCTGTCGCCTCACCGCGGGCGCGGCTCAGTCCACGCGTTCCAGAAGGGCATGGGCCGCCTGTACCAGCCGCTGGCGGCGCAGGATGAGGGTCAGTTTGCCGCCGCCACACTCCCGCCAGAGGCTGGCGGCGCGAATGGCGGCCAGCAGCATGGTGCGGATGCCGGCGGCGATGCGCTCGTCCTGGAGATGGCCGGGATCACCGCGCACCATGATGCGCGGCCCCAACTGGCTGATGGTCTCGCCATAGAGCGCGCCCAGGTTGCGCAGGACGTTCTCATGCAGGGGATGGAAATAATCGGCCTGCCGGCGTGCCGCCTCCAGGCCCTCGCCCAGTTGCCCCAGCATGGCCCGGTTCTTGGAGAGCTTTTTCTCCAGGTGCATGACACCGGCCAGATAGCGGGTGGACTCCATACTCTGCGGATTGGTCAGTTGGGTGACCAGCCGGCGCAGGCCGGGCGCCAGGGCAGTGGGGCCGCCATAGAGCCGATCCAGGTCGCCCTCGTAGGGCTTGACCAAGCTGCTCATCAGCGGCTCGGCCTGGGCGTCGTCCAGGCGCCCGGCGGTGGCGAGTTCGCGCACCAGACCCAGGGCCTGCATCGCGGCCCCCAGCGCCAGCGCCTGTTCCTCGAAACGGTCTCGCATGGGTGATGAGGTCCTTATTCCACAGGGGTTCGGGTCTGGATGATGCCGCCGCCCAGGCAGACCCGGCCTTGGTAGAAGACCACCGACTGGCCCGGGGTGACGGCCCGCTGCGGGGTATCGAAGCGGACCACCACGCTGGTTGGCGACGGGCCTGCCTCGAGGGCGCAGGGCTGATCCTGTTGACGATAGCGTGACTTGACCGTGCAGCGCAGGGGCAGGGTGGGGGGAGCACCCGCCACCCAGGAGAGCTCATCCGCCACCAGCGCGGTGGACAGCAGGCGCGGGTGGGCGTGGCCCTGCACGACGATCAAGGCGTTGCGCGCCATGTCTTTGTCGGCGACGTACCAGGCCCCTTCGTCGTGATCGGGCAGGCCGCCCAGGCCCAGACCGCGGCGTTGGCCGAGGGTGTAAAAGGCCAACCCCTGATGCTCACCCACCACCTGCCCCTCGGGGGTCTCCATGGGCCCCGGGCTGCGCTGAATGTAGCGGCTCAGAAACGCGCGAAAGTCGCGCTCGCCGATAAAGCAGATGCCGGTGCTGTCCCGGCGGGCGTGGTTGGGCAGCCCCGCTGCAGCGGCCTGCCGGCGCACCTCGGGCTTGGGCAGCTCACTGAGCGGGAACAGGCTGTGGCGGAGCTGCGCCTGGCCCAGGGTGTAGAGAAAGTAGCTCTGGTCCTTGTGCGGATCCTCGCCCCGGAGCAGGGTGAATCGCCCCCCCTGCTCGCCAACCCCGGCATAGTGGCCGGTAGCCACCTTCGATGCCCCCAGGCTCAGGGCGTGGTCCAGGAAGGCGCGGAACTTGATCCGCTGGTTGCAGAGGATGTCGGGATTGGGCGTGCGCCCGGCCCGGTACTCGCGCAGGCACACCTCGAAGACCTGCTCCCGGTAGCGGGCGGCGAAGTTGGCCCGGTGCAGGCGGATACCCAGGTGATCGGCCACGGCCTGGGCTTCGGCCAGGTCCTCTTCGGCGGCGCAGTGGGTGAGGGTGTCGTCATCCTCCCAGTTCTTCATGAACAAGCCCTCGACGTGATGCCCTGCCTCGAGCAGGCGCATCGCCGCCACGGCGGAATCCACCCCGCCGGAGAGGCCCACCACGACCTTGTCCGTTTTGCCCATAGGTCAACCGAGGATGCCCAAAACCCGGTAGTTTATCATGGGCAGCCGGGCGGGAGCAGATGCCCCAATAGCGCCAGCGGGTAGCGATGGCCGGCCTGGTAATCGCGGATGCAGCGCATGACCAGCGGGCTGCGCAGCCCCACCGCGTGGGCCTCCAGCTCTTCAGGACGCTTCCAGCAAGTGCGTATAATCTCTTGATCCAGCGCCTGATTTGGGTCGTGCTCGGTCAGCGACCCGGTGAAGGCGATGCGCAGAAAGCTGCGCTCGGTGTCCGCCGGGTCCGGTTGCCAGAGGTAGACCCCCACCAGCGCTTCCGGCTGAAAGCCCCAGGCAGTCTCCTCCCGGGTCTCGCGGATGACCGCGTGGGTCAGGCTCTCGCCGGGGTCCAGATGGCCGGCGGGCTGGTTGTAGACCACGGCGTCCCCCTCGGGCCGCTCCTCGACCATCAGAAAGCGGCCCTCCCACTCGACCACGGCCGCCACCGTGACATGGGGTTTCCAGACCATCAGCGCTCCTTGTCCGGGGCATGCTCGCTGGCCCGGGGGATGAAGACCGATTCGCTGGCGACATCCTTGCGGCGTTCGCCGTCCAGGTCCGCCTCGCCGGAGAAGATATCCGGCGCCATCACCTCCAGGAAACGCTTGGCCTGGGGCGAAAGATAGCGGCCCCTGCGCAGCATGACCCCGTAGGTGCGCTGCGGGAAGACCTCGGGCAGGGACCTGACGTGCAGGCGTTCCGAGCCACTGAGACAGATACTGCTGGCAATGCCGATGCCAAACCCCAACTCCACGTAGCGCTTGATGATCTCCCAGCCACCCACCTCCAGGCGCACCCGGTAGGGAATGTTGTGCTGTTGGAAGACCAGGTTCACCAGCCGCCAGGTGGTCAGGTGGCGGGGAGGCAGGATCAGTTCGCCGGAGGCGAGATCGGCCAGGGTGAGCTCGGATTTCTCCGCCAGCGGGTGCCCCAGCGGGAGGATCAGGCGCAGGTCATACGTATAGATGGCGCGGTAGCTCAGGTCCTCGGGCAGATCCAGGGTGGAGCCCACGGCCAGGTCCACCTCGTCGTGCTGCAGGGCGGAGATCATGTCGCGACCGATCAGGTTGTGCAGCTTGACATGGACCCCGGGGTAGCGGGCCATGAACTGTTTGAGCAGATCGGGCAGGATGTAGAGCGTGGTTGACTCGCCGGCGGCGATGTCCAGCCGTCCCGTCTGCAGCCGCTGGTGGCGGGCGGCGAACCGCTCGGGCAAGGCGTCCACGCCCTCCACCAAAGGCTGGGCCAGTTCGTACAGGGTCTCGCCATCCGGGGTCAGCCGGATGCGCGGGCCCCGGCGCTCGAACAGCGCGATGCCCAGTTCCCGCTCCAGGGCCTGGATCTGGAGCGACACCGAGGGTTGGCTCAACTCCAGTCGCTGCGCCGCCCGGGAGATGCTGCCCTCCTGGGCGGCATGACAAAACGCCCGCAACTGCTTGAGTCGGTTGTGTTTATAGTAGAGCCTGCCACTGCCCGCCACGATTGTTTCCGGTCCCTCTCGGCCAGTATTGATAAGGCCAATGGTCTTATCGACCATTATTGATTGTCAATTGCTGCAATGCCCCACTTATATTTGCATCCTCGGTCACGGCATTGACCGGTTCCACCGAAGCGGAGCAGTTCTGAGATTTTAACGAGGTTTCAATGGGTTCCAGTAAGGGGGCCGGGCCGCTTCATGGTGGCCCAGGCCCTTTTTCACCATTGGCCGGGCCCCACCTTCGGCCTAAAATAGGGGGAAACCCTTCGTTGACCGCAAGCGAGCAGGACATCATCAACCATGACGGACAAGGCAGGAGACTGGCAGGAGCATGGCCCACAGGTGGAGGAGGCGCCGCCCCAGGTCAAGCGGCCGCCCCTGTTCAAGGTCATCATCCTGAACGACGACTACACCCCGATGGATTTTGTGGTGGAGGTCCTGCAGAAGTTCTTTCACATGGACCGCGCCCGGGCCACCCAGGTGATGCTGCATGTCCACACCCGGGGAGAGGGCGTCTGCGGGGTCTTCAGTCGTGACGTGGCGGAAACCAAGGTAAACCAGGTCAACGACTGGTCCCGCCAGCACGAGCACCCGCTGATGTGTACCCTGAAGGAGGCCTGAGCGGCGGCGGTGCCTTGAAAGCGCCACCCGTCGTACCCAGTTACGCTACTATAGAGCGAAAGGGGGCCGCCCAGTCGGGAACCCGACCCGCCCCCACCCGGTCTGATTCATCAGACGTAACCGGGGCGTCAGATCACTGAGGACCAGGGCATGCTGAGTAAAGAGCTGGAGTTCACGCTGAACATGGCATTCAAGGATGCCAGGGAGAAACGGCATGAGTTTCTCACCGTGGAGCACCTGCTGCTGGCCCTCACCGACAATCCGGCAGCCGTGGCCGTGCTGAAAGGCTGCGGCGTCAAGCTGGACAAGCTTCGCCGCGATCTGGAGGGCTTCCTGGCCGAGACCACGCCGCTGCTGCCCGCCAATGACACCCGCGAGACCCAGCCGACGCTGGGCTTCCAGCGGGTCCTGCAGCGCGCCATCCTGCACGTGCAATCCTCCGGCAAACGCGAGGTGACCGGCGCCAACGTCCTGGTGGCCATCTTCAGTGAGCAGGAGTCGCAGGCGGTTTACTTCCTGCATCGGCAGAACGTCTCCCGTCTCGACGTGGTCAACTACCTCTCCCACGGCACCTCCAGCGTCGCCAACGACCCGGAGGAGGGCGAGGACGCCGGCGGAACCGGCAACGTGGAGGAGGAGGCGGAGCCGGCTCAGGGTAACTCGCCGCTGGATCAGTACGCCACCAACCTCAACGCCAAGGCGCGTAAGGGCCAGATCGACCCCCTGATCGGCCGCGAGCACGAGGTCGAGCGGACCATCCAGGTCCTCTGCCGCCGGCGCAAGAACAATCCGCTCTACGTGGGCGAGGCCGGCGTCGGCAAGACGGCGATCGCCGAGGGCCTGGCCAAGATGATCGAGGACAGCCAGGTGCCGGAGGTCCTCGCCGATGCCACCATCTATTCGCTGGACTTGGGCGCGCTGGTGGCGGGCACCAAATACCGCGGTGATTTCGAGAAGCGGCTCAAGGCCTTGCTGCAACAACTGCGCAACGACCAGCATGCGGTGCTGTTCATTGATGAGATTCACACCATCATCGGGGCCGGCTCGGCCTCGGGCGGGGTGATGGATGCCTCCAACCTCATCAAGCCCATGCTCGCCAGCGGCGAGTTGAAGTGCATCGGTTCCACCACCTACCAGGAGTACCGCGGCATCTTCGAAAAGGATCGCGCCCTGGCGCGGCGGTTCCAGAAGATCGACGTGGGTGAACCCAGCGTCAGCGAGACGGTGCAGATCCTCAAGGGGCTGAAGAGCCGTTTCGAGGCGCACCACGGGGTGCGCTTCACCGAGCCGGCGCTGAACGCCGCCGCGGAGCTGTCGGCCCGCTACATCAACGACCGGCGGCTGCCCGACAAGGCCATCGACGTGATCGACGAGGCCGGCGCCCGGCTGCGGCTGCGGCCAAAGTCCCGCCGGCGCAAGACGGTGGGGGTGCAGGACATCGAGGGCATTGTGGCCAAGATCGCCCGCATCCCGCCGAAGCGGGTCTCGGCCACCGACATGCAGGTGCTGGAGAATCTCGAAAAGGACCTCAAGGGGCTGATTTTCGGCCAGGACGAGGCCATCGACACCCTCGCCTCCACCATCAAGCTCTCCCGCGCCGGGCTGGGCCAGCCGGAGAAGCCGGTGGGCAGCTTCCTCTTCTCCGGCCCCACCGGTGTGGGCAAGACCGAGGTCTCCCGCCGGCTGGCCGAGCTGATGGGCGTGAAGCTGATCCGCTTCGATATGTCGGAGTACATGGAGCGGCACACGGTCTCGCGGCTCATCGGTGCGCCCCCGGGGTACGTGGGCTACGACCAGGGCGGCCTGCTCACCGAGGAGGTCATCAAGCACCCGCACTCGGTGGTCCTGCTTGACGAGCTGGAGAAGGCCCACCCGGACGTCTTCAACCTGCTGTTACAGGTGATGGACCACGGTACCCTCACCGACAACAACGGTCGCGAGGCGGACTTCCGCAATGTCATTCTGATTATGACCACCAACGCGGGCGCTGAGGACATGAGCCGTCGCTCCATCGGCTTCATGCCGCAGGACCACAGCAGCGACGGGCTGGAGGCCATCAAGCGCCAGTTCACGCCGGAGTTCCGCAATCGGCTGGATGCCGTGGTCCAGTTCAACCCGCTGGACGAGGACAACGTGCAGCGGGTGGTCGACAAGTTCGTGCGCGAGCTCTCGGTGCAGTTGGCCGAAAAGCGGGTTACGCTCATGGTCGATGGTGCGGCGCGGCGCTGGCTGGGCGAGAAGGGCTACGATCCCAGCATGGGCGCCCGACCCATGGCCCGGATCATCCAGCAGCACGTCAAGAAGCCGCTGGCCGAGAAGCTGCTGTTCGGGGAGCTTGCTGACGGCGGCGAGGTTGAGGTCAGCGTGGAGGACGGCGAGCTGAAGATCAACGTCCGGGAGGCGGACGCGGCGGGCGCCTGATCAGGCGCCTGCCCGTTTCACCGTTCGCGGGCCGTGCGCGGCACGGGGCCGGCCTTAACGGGCGCGGTAGGTGATGCGGCCCTTGCTCAGGTCGTAGGGCGTCAACTCCACGGTCACCTTGTCGCCGGTGAGGATGCGGATGTAGTGCTTGCGCATCTTCCCGGAGATGTGGGCGGTCACCACGTGACCGTTCTCCAGCTCAACGCGGAACATGGTGTTCGGCAGGGTCTCGATGACCGTGCCGTTCATCTTGATGGACTCTTCCTTTGCCATTCAGCCTCTCTCTGCGTTGCCTGACAAAACCGGTGTCGGGGTGCCCCCGGCAGCGGGTGCCAGGGGCGCCGAATTCAAGTCGTCGGGCATTCTAACCGGAAAAATGGCGGAATGACACAGCCGCCCGAGCGCCTGTGCCCTCGTTGGCCGGGCGGCCCGGGCCGGCGGCGGCGGTTACTGCCTATTCTGCTCGGCCAGGAAGCGCTGCGCGAGGTCACGGCGCCGTTCGTAGGCCTCGCGCGCCAGACGGACGTCCTCGAGGAACCAGGGCAGTTCCTCGAGCCGCAGGGCCTGGGGCCCGTCCACCAGGGCCTTTTGTGGCGCCGGGTGCACGTCCAGCAGGATCATGTTGGCGCCGGCGACCACCCCTTGGGCGGTGGCGTGCATCATATCCATGATGCCATCGGGTGAGGCGGCCCGGGACCCCACCGAGTGGGAGGGGTCGATACAGACCGGCATCCGGGTCAGGCGTTTCACTACCGGAATGTGTGTGAAGTCAACGAAGTTGCGGTGCGGGTCGCCGAGATGGGTCTTCATGCCGCGCAGGCAGAAGATGACCCGGCTGTTGCCTTCGCTGGCCAGGTATTCGGCGGCGTTCAAGGACTCCTCAAGGGTGATCCCAAAGCCCCGCTTGAGCAGGACCGGAAAGTCGGTCTGCCGGCCCACGTGCTTGAGCAACTCGAAGTTCTGGGTATTGCGGGTGCCGATCTGGAGCATCACCCCGGTCGGTCGGCCGGCCGCCTCCAGGGCGTCATGGATCTCCTCCAGGTGGCCATCGTGGGTCACCTCCATGGCGATCACCTTGATGCCGTGGCGTCCGGCGGACTCAAAGACCCAGGGCAGGCAGCGCTTGCCATGGCCCTGGAAGGCGTAGGGGTTGGTGCGGGGCTTGTAGGCACCCATCCGGGTGCAGCTTAGGCCGGCTTCGGCCACCGCCCGCATGGTCTGGTCCACGTGCTCCGGGGTGTCGACGGCGCAGAGGCCGGCGAAGACGTGCAGGTTATCCTGGCTGAAATCCACGCCGTTATAGGCGAAATGCGCCGCCCGGTCATCGTCCTTGTGCCGGCCCAGGATGCGATAATCGGCCGAAACCCGCACCACCCGCTCCACGCAGGGCAGGGCCGCCATCTCGGACTCCTCCAGGGCGGCGGTATTGCCCAGGAGGTAGACTTCGGTGAGCGTCTGCTCCCGCCCCTGAACCTGGTGGACCCGCGCCGTCACCCCTGGCAGGCGGCTCAGGTGATCGAGCATTTCGTGGTATTGGGGGCTCTCGCGATCAGTGTCTGGCGCTAGGATTAGGATCATTTCTTAGTCCCTGAAACGTTTAAGTAAATCGCTGTAGGCATCGATACGCCGGTCGCGCAGGAAGGGCCAGATACGGCGCACCTGCTCCACCGCCTGCAGGTCAACGTCCACAGTCAGGACGCACTCCTCATCGGTGGCCGCCTGGGCCAGGATCTCGCCCTGCGGGCCGCAGACGAAGCTGCCGCCCCAGAAACGGATGCCTTGGTCCGGGTGCTCCGGGTCCGGTTCCTCGCCGGTGCGGTTACAGGCCAGTACCGGCAAGCCGTTGCTCACCGCGTGGCCCCGTTGCGCCAGCATCCAAGCCTCCCGCTGACGCGCCTGTTCATCGGGGCGGTCATCGGGCGTCCAGCCTATGGCGGTAGGGTAGAGCAGCACCTCCGCCCCGGCCAGCGCCATCAGACGGGCCGCTTCGGGGAACCATTGGTCCCAGCACACCAGCACCCCCAGCCGGCCGACACGGGTCTGGACGGGCTCGAAGCCCAAGTCGCCCGGGGTAAAATAGAACTTCTCGTAGTAGCCCGGATCATCCGGGATATGCATCTTCCTGTAGCGCCCGGCGAGGCTGCCGTCCGCATCGAGCACCACGGCCGTGTTGTGGTAGAGCCCCGGGGCGCGCCGCTCGAACACCGAGCCGACGACCACCACGCCGTGCTCGCGTGCTGCCGTGCCGAGGGCGTCCGTGGTGGGACCGGGTACGGGCTCCGCCTGGTCGAAACAGGCCGGATCCTCCTGCTGGCAGAAGTAGCGCCCCCGATGCAGCTCCTGGAGCAGGACCAGGCCGGCCCCCCGGCCGGCGGCTTCGGCGATGGCGGTCAGCGTCCGGTGGAGGTTGTCATCGGGGTCCGGGCCGCAGCGTTGCTGGACCAGGGCGACACGCAAAGGGGCCATGGCAGGGTCCTCCGTCTCGGTACGGGTAGCGGCGTGCCGGGGCCTCAGGCCGCGTGCCCGGCCGGGTCCGGCGCAACAACGGTGACACCGGCCGGCAGTTGCATGGTGGCACAGTGGACGCTGCCGTGCTGCTGAATGAGCGGCACGGCGGGAATGCCGATGATCTCGCGATCGGGAAACAGCTCACCCAGCACCGCCCGGGCCCGGTCGTCGGCCGGGTCCTGATACTGAGGCACCAGCACCGCCCCGTTGATGATCAAAAAGTTGGCATAGCTGGCCGGCAGGCGCATCCCCTGCTCATCGCGCTTGATCGCCGGCCAGGGCAGGGGGACCAGGCGGTACCCGCCACCGCGCAGGGTCGTGAAGCCGCGTAAGGCGCTGAGCATGGCCTGAAGCTCCGGGTAGTCCGCGTCGTCCGGATCATCGCAGGCCTGGTAGACGATGGTCTCCGGATCGACGAAGCGGGCCAGCATATCCACATGGCCGTCGGTGTCATCCCCGGTCAACCCGCCCCGTTCCAGCCAGAGGACGCGGCTGGCGCCTAGCCGGGCGATCAATTGCTGTTCCACCTGCGCCCGGGTGGCCCCCGGGTTTCGGTTGTCGTTCAGCAGACACCGGGTGGTGGTCAACAGGGTGCCGGCGCCGTCGGCATCGATTGCGCCTCCCTCCAGCACCCACTCCACTCGGCGGAAGCGGGACTCACCGAAGACGCCCTGCTGGACCAGGTGCTGCGTGATCACATCGTCTCGATCGGCGCGGTAACGCTGGCCCCACCCGTTGAAGGCGAAATCCTGGATAAGCGGGCGGCCGTCACCGTTGAGCACTGTGATCGGCCCGTGGTCCCGCGCCCATATATCGTTCGATGGCGCCACGGCCAGGCGGCGGGCCTCTGCGGCCATGCCGGCCCGGGCCAGCAGCACGTCCACACGCTCGCGCAGTCGCTCGTCGTGGCAGACGACCAGTACCGGCTGGTGAGCGGCGATAGCACTCGCCATCGCCACAAAGCAGCCCTCCACAGCCGGGAGCTGGTCGCCCCAGAGCCCGTCCCGGTCGTGGGGCCAAGTCAATTGCACGGCCGCCTGCCGCTCCCATTCGGCGGGCAAACGGGGGCGTTGGGCCCAGGGGGTGAGCGGTGGAATCACGACATCAGGATTAGGCAGGTGCTGCGGTTCATTGCCGCCGGCTCACGGCTCGGATGACGCGGTCGTACTCGAAATAGACGATGAAGTCCTCGTAGACCCAGCGGGCAATCGGCGGCTCGCCCACGGGGCGGTGCCGCGTCTGCGGCGCGCCGAAGGCGCTCTCGACCTGTGCCTGGGTCATGCCGCCACGCGGACGTTGTTCGGCCAGGTCGCGCTCCCGCTCTAGAAGCTCGATCAACAGGACGGTACCTTCTATAGAGGGCTGTTGACGCACCTCGCCGGCCTGCACCGCCGGCCACAGGCTCAGGGCGATGATCAGGGCACTGACACCGATGTGGGGTTTCATCTGCTTCAAGGGTCCTCCCCGCGCCGTTTCGGCGAATATATCATCCCGCACCCCCCGGTAAAACGGTTACACTCTCCGCCGACCACGAATACCCGCCACCGCGCGAGCAGAAACGGACGTATCGCATGATTTTCGACACCCCCTTGCAGGGCGGCCAACTGATACGACGGTACAAACGCTTTCTCGCCGACATCACACTGGATAGCGGCGAGCGGATCACCGCGCATTGCCCCAACACCGGCTCGATGATGGGCTGTGCCGAGCCCGGCTCCCGGGTCTGGGTCTCCCGCTCGGACAACCCCCGGCGCAAGTACGCCTATACCTGGGAGCTCGTGGAGGTGGCGGCGGGCGTGGTGGTCGGGGTGCACACCGGGCGCGCCAACGCCCTAGTGGAGGAAGCGCTGCTCGCCGGCCGATTGCCGGCGCTGCGCGGGTACCGCCGGGTGCGCCGGGAGGTGCGGGTCGTCAACCGCCCGATGCGCGCCGACCTGCTGCTGGGCGATCATAGCGAGGGTGAACCCGACTGCCTGCTGGAGGTCAAGAATGTAACCGCGGCGGTGGCCGACGGGGTCGCGCTGTTCCCGGATGCGGTGAGCGCCCGCGGCACCCGGCACCTGGACGTGCTCGCCGCCGAAGCCCGGGCAGGGCGGCGCACTGCCCTGGTATTCTGCGTGCAGCGCCCGGATGTCCGTGAGGTGCATCCTGCCGATGCCATCGACCGGGCTTACGGCCAGGCCCTGCGCGCCGCCCTGGCCGATGGCATGGAGGCCTACGCGCTGCAGGGCGGGCCGAGCCCGGAGGGTATCGAGCTGACCCGCGAACTGCCCGTGCACTGCCCCTGAGAGGACGCTGACGAGACTGCTTTGATGTTCAAACCCCTGGAGTGCTGGATCGGGCTGCGCTACACCGGAGCCCGGCGCCGGAACCACTTTATCTCCTTCATCTCCCTGAGCTCGATCATTGGCATCATGCTGGGGGTTACGGCCCTTATCGTCGTGCTTTCGGTGATGAACGGCTTCGAACGTGAGCTTAGGGAACGGATTCTAGGCATGATCTCCCACGCCACCGTCTCCGCTTGGGGGGAGCCCATGGAGGACTGGCAGGCAGTGCGCGAGGCCGTGCTCTCCCATCCACGGGTCGAGGGGGCGGCGCCCTTTGTCGAGGGCGAGGCCATGATCACGCGGGGCGGCGAGGTGAGCGGCGTGCTGGTGCAAGGGGTGGTGCCGGCGCTGGAAGGCGAGGTCTCCGAGGTGGCTCACCAACTGGTGGAGGGGCGGCTGGATGACCTGCGTCCCGGCGAGTTCGGTATTGTCCTGGGTTCGGAACTGGCGCGTACCCTGGGGGTGCGTGGCGGGGACCGGGTGACCATCGTAGCCCCTGAGGCGCGGGTATCGGTGGCGGGCATCACCCCCCGCCTGCGCCGGTTCACCGTGGTCGGCGTGTTCGAGGTCGGCATGTACCAGTACGACAAGGGCATCGCGCTGGTGCACATGGAGGACGCAGCCCGCCTGTTCCGGGCCGGCGAGGGGGCCAGCGGTATCCGCGTTCGTTTCGACGAGCTGCTGGCGGCGCCGCGGCTGGCCACCGAGGTCGCGGAGATGCTCCCCGGGGTCTACAGCGTGCGCGACTGGACGCGGCATCACGAGAACTTCTTCCGCGCGGTGCAGACCGAGAAGACGGTGATGTTCGTCATCCTCACCCTGATCGTCGCGGTGGCCGCTTTCAACATCGTCTCCACCCTGGTGATGGTGGTGCGGGACAAGCAGGCGGATATCGCCATCCTGCGGACCCTGGGCTTGAGCCCGGGCAGTGTGATGGGGGTGTTTATCATCCAGGGCACGATCATTGGCGTCGTCGGCACCGCCCTGGGCGTGGCCGGTGGGATCGCGCTGGCCCTCAATGTCGAGAACATTGTCCCCGCCATCGAACAGCTGCTCCAGGTCGAGTTCCTGCCGGCCGATGTCTACTACATCAGTGATCTCCCGTCGGACCTGGACTGGGGGGACGTCGGCCGGATCACCGGCCTGGCCCTGGTGCTGTCGTTTCTGGCCACTCTCTACCCGGCCTGGCGGGGTGCCCGTACCGCGCCGGCGGAGGCATTGCGCTATGAGTGAGGCCTTGGGGATGAACGGAAAGGACGCCCCGGTGCTGGCCTGCCGGGACCTGCACAAGCGTTTCAAGGAAGGACCGCTGGACGTGAACGTGCTCAGCGGCATCGACCTGGCGGTGGCGCCCGGGGAACAGATGGCCATCGTCGGTCGCTCCGGCTCCGGCAAGAGTACCCTGCTGCACCTGCTCGGCGGGCTCGACCGGCCCACCCGGGGCGAGGTCTGGCTGGCCGGCGAGGCCCTGTCCTCGCTCTCTGAGCGCCGCCGCGGCTGGCTGCGTAACCGCAACCTGGGGTTCGTCTACCAGTTTCACCACTTGCTCCCCGAGTTCACCGCGCTGGAGAACGTGGCCATGCCCGGACTGATCGGCGGCCTGGCCCCGGCCCAGGCCCGGGAGCAGGCGGAGATGATCCTGGAGCAGGTGGGGCTGGCCGACCGCACCCGACACAAGCCGGGGGAACTCTCCGGCGGCGAACGTCAACGGGTCGCCATCGCCCGCGCGCTGGTGACCCGTCCACGCTGCATACTGGCCGATGAGCCCACCGGCAACCTGGACAGCCACACCGCTGAACGCATCTTCGAGTTGCTCAGCGAGCTGCACCAGGCCCAGGGCACCAGTCTTATCATGGTCACCCACGACGCCGCCCTGGCGCGGCGCATGGACCGCACCCTCGAGCTGATGGACGGACGGTTCGTCGACGAGCGTTGACTCCGGCGGCCAAGCTAACCGCCGTTTCGGCGCGGCTCCGGTTTCGTACCGGGGCCCGGGTCGGGGCGGGGATTGCGGGTTTGCAGGGCGCGCTCCCGGCGGATGCGGCGGTCGCGCAGGTGGCGATAGATGTAGATCCGCCACAGCAGGTGCACCAACCCGTAGCTGGCCAGTCCCGCCACCACACCCACGACGACGCTGCCCAGCACCAATGGTTGCCAGATGGCGGCCATATTGTCCCAGAACCACTCCAGGCGCAGCTCGAAGGGGGCACGCTGTTCCCGGCCGCCGAGTAAGGCCGTTCCCACCCGATAGCAGAAATAAAGCATGGGTGGCATGGTGAAGGGGTTGCTTATCCAGACCGTGGCCACCGCCAACAGGATGTTGACCCGGGCGACGATGGCCATGCCGCCGGCCACTAGCATCTGCAGTGGGATAGGCAGAAAGGCCACGAACACCCCGATCCCCAGGCCGCCGGAGATGGAGCGCCGGTTCAGGTGCAGCAGGAACGGGTCCTCCGTCAGCCGCCCAAAGAGGCGCAGCCAGCGGTTCTCGTGCAGCACGCGCCGATCGGGTAGCCAACGTTTCAGCATGCGCCGGGGCATAGGGGTTCCTTCGAGGGATTCCAGACTGTTCCGTGACAGGCGCGGCAATCTTACGTAATCTGTACCGGATTTTCATCATTTTCCTTGCCGGGCTCTGATCAGGGAGGATCAGCCATGCGCGCCGGGATGTCGGGCTTCGCCCTGGGCGTGGTCGCCCTGCAGCAGCTGCCGTCACTGCCCGGCGGGCCCTGGCTGCCGGCGGCCCTCCTGGCACTGCCGCTGCTCGCGCTGCGCGCCCCGGCCGTGCGACTGGTGGCGGGGCTCGCCCTTGGCTTGGGCTGGGCCACCTTGCACGCTCACCACGGTCTGGCCCATCGGTTGCCCCTCGCCCTGGAGGGGCAGGACCTCATCCTTACGGGTAGTGTCGCAGACCTGAGCGAACCCCGCGGCCACAGCACCCGGTTCGTCTTTGCGCCGGATCAGGCCCGCACCCCGAACGGGGAGCCCGTCGACGCCCGCCTCCCGCGGCGGATCCGGCTGAGTGCCTATGGACTCGCTACGCCGCCCGCCGCCGGGGAGCGCTGGCGGCTGACCGTGCGCCTGCGGCCCCCTGCGGGCGCCTTGAACGACGGCGGCTTCGATTATGAGCGTTGGCTGCACCAGAATCGGTTTGACGCCACCGGCTACGTGCGGGCCGAGCCCGCTCCGCAACGCCTGACGGAGGGGCGGGGGCTCCATGCCCTGCGCGAACAAATCGCCGGAGCGATCCGCGAGCGCGTGGGGCAGGGTGGCGCGGCGACCCTGCTGCCCGCGCTCGCGGTCGCCGATCGCAGTGGCATGACCGAGGCCCAGTGGTCGGTGCTCGGGGCGACGGGCACCGGTCACCTGCTGGCCATCTCCGGGCTCCATATCGGCCTGGTGGCCGGGTTTGGCTTTGTCGTCGGAGGCGGGGTCTGGCGATGTCTGCCGGCCCTGGCCCGGCGCTCGCCGGCGCGAATGACTGGCGCGGCCTTTGCCCTGCTTCTGGCGGCGGGGTATGCGGCCCTGGCCGGCTTCACCCTGCCCACCCAGCGGGCCCTGATTATGCTCGGCGTGGCGCTGGGGGCCCTGATGCTACGGCGCCGCCCGACGGTCTCCCACGGCCTGCTCGTGGCGCTGACCGCGGTACTGATCCTGGACCCGCTGGCACCGCTGGGTCCCGGGTTCTGGCTGTCGTTTGGCGCGGTCGCCATCATCTTCCTGCTGGCTGCTCATCGGCGGGCCGACCGATCGGGGTGGTGGGTGGGGCTGCGCCTACACGCCCTGATCAGCCTGGCGCTGCTCCCGGTGATCGGCTGGTGGTTCGACGAACTGCCCCTGATCTCGGCACCGGCCAACATGCTGGCCATCCCGGTGGTCGCCTTCCTGGTGGTGCCGCCGCTGCTCCTGGGCGTGCCGTTGCTGGCCTTGCTGCCACCCCTGAGCGAGGCCTTGCTGGTCTTCAGCCTCGGCGTGCTCGAGGGGCTGATGCAGGGGCTGGCCTGGCTTGCCGAGTACGGCCAATGGGGCGATCCGGCGGGGGTCCGGCAGGGGCTCTGGGTGGCGGCGGCAGGCGCGCTCCTGCTGTTATTGCCGCCCGGCTGGTTCGGGCGCTGGCTGGGGCTACCGCTGCTCGCCTTGCCGGTGGCGGCCGGGCCCCAGCCGGACGCAGCATCCGCCCCGTCGCAGCTCGCCGTGCTCGATGCCGGTCGCGGACTGATCAGTGTGCTCGTTGTGGCGGACCGGGTTCTGGTCTATGGCAGCGGGGCACGAGTGGGCCGTGGCGCGACCGCGGCCGAGCGCACCCTGGTGCCCTGGTTGGAGGTTCGGGGGCTGCGCCCGGACTACCTGATCCCCGGGGGCCGCGGCTCGGCCTGGACCGGAGGGCTGGAGGCCCTGCGGGCGCGCTACCCCCAGGCGCACCCGGTAACAACCTGCGAGGCCGGCGGCGCCCTGCCACCCGGTGTCCGGCTGCGGCCGGTGGCCGGGGGCTGTGCCCTGGAGACGACCCTGGGGCAAGCGCGGGTGCGACTCACCCCGTCGGAGCGGCCGCACCACAACGGGGCGCCGCCGATGGCGGTGCTCGTCGCCCCGCTCACCCATCTGCAGCAGCTCGAGGCCGGGGGGCACTCGCCCCGGTACCGAATCGGGTACCCGGTGCGGCGCGAGGAGGCCACGCTGGGCAATGCCAGGGCCACCGCGCACCTGGGCCACAACCCGGCGGTGCTGGGCACCGTCCTCGTCCGACCCGGGGCAGAGGGGCTGCGGCTGGAGTGCTGGTTGCGGGATCAGGGGCGCTACTTCCACCGCCCGTGGCCGCCGGGGCAGGGGAGCACTGACACGGGCGAGGGCGCTCCAAGTCGGTGGGCAAATCCTTTATCATCGCGGTCATGCGAACCGGGCCCCTGAGGGCCCGCACCCCGCGGCTGACGCCGCCCCGTCCCGGCAAGAGGAGAACGTCCACCGTGCTGGAACACCTACAGGCCGGCGGCCTGCTGATGATCCCCATCGTCTTCTGCTCGATCCTGGCGCTGGCCATCATCGTGGAGCGGGCCGTGGCGCTGCAGAAACGGCGGGTGGTGCCCCCCGGACTGCTGGCCGACACCTGGCGCCAGGTCAAGGCCGGGCAGATGGACGCGGTAGGGCTCCGACGGCTGCGCCAACACTCGCCGCTGGGGCGGGTCCTCGGGGCCGGCCTGGCCAACGCCGATTGCCGGCGGGAGGTGATGACCGAGGCCATCGAAGACGTCGGCCGGCATGAGGCCCATCGCCTGGAGCGGTTTCTCAACACCCTGGGCACGCTGGCCGCCATTACCCCGTTGCTGGGGCTGCTCGGCACCGTGATCGGCATGATCAAGGTCTTCTCGGTAATCAGCCTGCAGGGGCTCGGCGATACGCCGGCCATGGCTGGCGGGATCTCCGAGGCCCTGATCACCACTGCCGCCGGCCTGTCGGTGGCCATCCCCACGCTTATGGCCTACCGCTACTTCCGGGGCCGGGTGGAGGAACTGGTGGTGGAGATCGAGCAGGAGGCCCTGAAACTGGTGGAGGTGTTGCAGGGCCAGCGGAGCAACGACCTGTTGGAGCCTGCGGCCGGGCCCAACGGGCCGGAGGAACGCTGAGGTGCGGTTGCGCGGCCAACGGAACAGCGACCCGGAGATCAACCTCACACCGTTGATCGACGTGGTGTTCCTGCTGCTGATCTTCTTCATGGTCACCACCACCTTCATCCGTGAAAGCAGCCTGGACATCACCCTGCCGCAGGCCTCGCCGGAGGCCGCGGAGCGACAACCGGAGGTGCTCGATCTGGTGATCAGCGTCGAGGGGGACTATGCGCTCGACGGCCATACGCTGGTGAACCGGCAGCCGGGCACCCTCCGGCAGGCGCTGGAGGAGGCCATGGCGGAGGGCGAACGGCCGCTGGTGATCCGCGCCGATGCCGACGCCCCGCACAAGGCGGTGGTGACAGCGCTGGACGTGGCCGGCCAGTTGGGGATAGCCCGGGTGGCCATCGGCACCACGCCGGAGCCGGAATGAGCCCCGGCGCGGCAACCGGGACGACCCGCGGGGGTGGCCGGTGAGCGAGCTGCCCGCCTTCTGGCTGCGCCGCCCGCCGGACTGGCGTGCCCACGCGCTGCGGCCGCTGGCGGCCCTCTATGGCGGGGTGATGCGCCTGCGCCGCTATGGCTACCGCAAGGGCTGGATCCGGCGCGGCCGGCTCCCCGTACCCGTGGTGGTGGTGGGCAATATCTTCGTCGGCGGTACCGGCAAGACCCCGTTGGTGGCCTGGATCGCCGATACCCTGGCGGCGATGGGCCGGCGGCCCGGGATCGTCAGCCGCGGCTACGGCGGCCGCTCCCGGGAGTGGCCGCGGCGGGTGGCCGCCGACAGCGACCCAGCTGAGGTGGGGGACGAACCGCTGCTGCTGGCCCGCGGCACCGGCTGTCCGGTGGCGGTCGGGCCCGATCGGGTGGCGGCCGCGCAACTGCTGCTGGCTGCCGGCTGCGACGTGGTGGTCAGCGACGACGGCCTGCAGCACTACCGCCTGCCGCGGGCGCTGGAGCTGGTGGTCTGCGACGGTCACCGGGGCCTGGGCAACGGGCTCTGCCTGCCGGCCGGTCCGCTGCGGGAACCGGCCGACCGCCTGGCCGACGTGGACATGGTGATCAGCAACGGACGCGCACCGGCATTGACGCCCTGGTGGTTCGAACTGGTGCCCGGTCCGCTCCGGCCACTGGCCGCGGACGCAGCGCCGGAAGGGGGCCCGGAACCCGGCACCACGGTGCATGCGGTGGCCGGCATCGGTCACCCCGCGCGCTTCTTCGCCACACTGGAAGGGCTCGGCTACCGGGTGATCCCGCACCCCTTCCCGGACCACCACCCTTATCGGGCCGGGGAGTTGCGCTTTGGGGATGACCGGCCGGTGATCATGACCGAGAAGGACGCGGTCAAGTGCGCCGGCCTGGCGCCGGCGCGGAGCTGGTTCCTGCCGGTGGAGGCGCGGCCCGAGCCCGCCACGCGGGAGCGCCTGGAGGCCAGCCTGGCCCGGCTGCACTCACTGACCAACAGGTGATCCATGACCACACCCTTTACCGTCATTATCCCCGCCCGCTACGCCTCCCACCGCTTCCCGGGCAAACCCCTGGCCAGCCTGTTGGGATGGCCGATGATTCACCATGTCTGCCGGCGCGCCGAGGAGAGCGGGGCGGCGCGAATCCTGGTCGCCACCGACCACCGCGAAATCGCCCACGCCTGTCGGGAGGAGGGGCGCGAGGTGGTGATGACCCGGCACGATCACCCATCGGGAACCGACCGTCTGGCGGAGGTGGCGGAGCGGCTGGGATTGGACGACGACCAGATTGTCGTCAATCTGCAGGGGGACGAGCCGCTGATGCCGGGCCGGCTCGTGCGCCAGGTGGCGCTGGATCTGGCGGCGCATCGGGATGCGGGCATTGCCACACTGGCCACTCTCTGCCACTCCCTCGACGAGGTGCGATCGCCCCATGCGGTCAAGGTGGTGCGGGATCGCCAGGGGTATGCCCTGTACTTCAGCCGCGCCCCCATCCCCTGGGACCGCGACGGCTTCTCGGGGGCAGCCGGTGCCGCCCGGTCCCCGGGCCAGTGGTTGCGCCATCTGGGGCTGTATGCCTACCGGGTCGGGTTCCTGCGCCGCTATCCGGCCCTGGAGGCAGCGCCCCCGGAGGGCCTGGAGGCGCTGGAGCAGTTGCGCGCGCTCTGGCACGGCGTGCGCATCCACGTTGGCCTGGCCCATCAGGTCCCCGGTCCCGGGGTCGATACGCCGCAGGACCTGGCCCAGGTGGAACGATTGCTGGCAGAGCAGGGGCCGCCGGCCTAGTCCTCCGCCAGCACCATCTCGTCGAGCAGCGGGTTGGGGGCCACACCGTCGCGGTCGTGCACGGGGAGCGTCCAGGTACGGGGGGTGCGCCGGTGGGCCTCCCCGAACTGGTCGCTTTGCACGCGGCGGCCGACCGCTTCACGCTCCTCGAGCACGAGCCTGGCTTCGGCGGTATCCTCGAGCAGTTCCACCACGCGCAACCGCCGTCCCTGGAAGAGCACATCGCGGCCCACCCAGCTGCGCAGGGTTTCAAGCGCCGTGGTCATGGGGGTACTTCCTCTGGTCTGAAATATCTGTGAGCATAGCGTCTGTTCAAGCGGGGCGGGGCCGCGACGGCTCGCCGACAACTGTCTGGCATCGCCGGTGACCGGCCGCGCATGTGTTAAACCCTCATCGCAAGGAAATCATCCAACCCCATGAATGAAGGTGTGAAACACAGAGTTCTCTTT